>CANOGU010000001.1 GCA_947565635.1 uncultured Lactobacillus sp.
AAATTTCTAACTCACCATTAACTGATGAAGAAAAAGCTGCTTTAAACAATGAAGTCGATCAAAAAGCCCAAGCTGCTAAAGAATCAATCAATAATGCAACTACTCCAGAAGCTGTAATTAGTGCTCAAGAGAGTGGCATTAAGAATATCAACGATACTGAAGTGCCAGCTGAATCAGCTGCAAAACAAGCAGCTAAGGAAGCTGTAGCTAAGGTAGCTGATGAAAAGAATGCAGCAATTGATTCTTCAAACTTAACAGACGAAGAAAAAGCTGCGTTGAAGCAAGAAGTTACTGACGCACAAAATGCTGCAAATCAAGCAATTGATAATGCAACTACTGATGCCGCAGTAACCGACGCGGAAGAAAATGGTATTAAAGCAATTAATTCTATTGAAGTACCAACTAAATCCACTGCTAAAGATCAAGCAACAACTGACCTTAACAACGAAGTTGATGAGGCTAAGAAGGCAATTGATCAAGATAACAACTTAACTGACGAGCAAAAACAAGCAGCTAAGGATCAAATTGATTCTGACGCTAAGAAGGCACAAGAAGCAATCGATAATGCTAAGACTAATGACGATGTTAAGAAGGCAGTCGATGATGGAAAATTAGCAATTGATAAGGATGTTGCTAATGCAGCTATTGACGATGCAGCGGCTGGTAAACTTAAGGAAATCAATGATTCATTAACAAATGAAGAAAAACAAGCTTACACTGATCTAATCAATAATGAAGCAGATAATGCAAAACAAAAGATTAACGACTCAACTACTCCTGAAGAAGTAACTCGTGCTCAAGAAGAAGGGGTTAAGAACATTAACAATATTAACGTTCCAACCACTTCTCCAGCTAAGGATGCAGCAAATGCGGCAATTGATCAGGCTTTGAAGAACAAGAAGGATGAAATTAATAATGCAACTAATATTTCTTCTGAAGAAAAGACTGATTTAATTAATCAAGCTACTGAAGCCGCAAATATTGCTAAAGACAACATCAACAATGCAACTACTAATTCAGAAGTTGAAACTGCTCAAGTTGATGGTGAAAAAGCTATTGCAGACGTTACTGTTCCAGGTTTATCTGACATCAAGAAGGAAAGTATTGATCTTATCAACAAAGCCTTAAATGAAAAGCAAGATGAAATCAATAACGCTTCTAACTTGAGTCAAGATGAAAAGCAAGAGCTTATTGATCAAGCAAAGAAGATTGCTACTGAAGCAATTAATGAAATCAATAATGCTCAAACTAATGATGAAGCTAAGGAAGCTGCAGATACTGGAGTTAAGAACATTGAAAATGTTTCAATTCCAAGTATTGAAGATGCTAAGAAGAATGCAACTCAAGCAATTGATGATGCTTTGAATTCTAAGAAGAATGAAATTAACAACGCATCTAACTTAACTGATTCAGAAAAGACTGATTTAATCAATCAAGCAACTGAAATTGCCAAGGCTGCTAAGGATGCTATCAACAGTGCAACGACTAATACTGCAGTTGAAGCTGCCGAAGATAAAGGTGTTGCTGATATTAACAACATTCACTTTACTAACTTAGACGATTCTAAGAAGGCAGCAAATAGTGCGATTGAAGATGCTTTGAACACTAAGAAGGATGAAATTAATAATGCATCTAACTTAAGTGATTCAGAAAAAGCTAAGTTAATCAATCAAGCAACTGAAATTGCCAAGGCTGCTAAGGATGCTATCAACAATGCAACTACTAATGCTGCTGTTACTGCGGCAGAAAACAAGGGAATTGAAGATATTGCAAATGTTAATGTTCCAAGTTTAGCTGAAACTAAACAGGCAGCAATTGACGCGATTAAACAAGTTCAAAATGCTAAGAACAGTCAAATTGAAGAAGCTAAGAATCTAAGTGCAGATGAACAAAAGAACTTAATTGATCAAGTGAATAAGATTGCTCAAGACGCAATTAATAAGCTTAACGATTCAGCAACAACTACAAATGAAGTTATTACTGACACTCGTGATAAAGCAATTGATCAAATTACTAACTTGTTCATCCCAACCTTAGATAGTGTCCAAAAAGATGCTCAGGAAGCAATTAACTCTGCTAAGGAAGCTAAGATTGACGAAATCAATAAGGCCGATAATTTAACTGATCAAATGAAGCAAAACTTAATTGACCAAGTAGATCAAGTTGCTGATAATGCTACTAAGGCCATTAATAATGCTCAAACAAATGATGATGTTAAAGAAGCAGAAACCAAGGGCTTAGAAGACATTAATAGTATTCAAGTTCCAAGCTTAGTTGAAAGTAAGGATGATGCTATTAAGGAAATCGATGATGCTTTGAAGAAGAAGACTGATGAGATCAATGCAGCTGATCTTGATCAAAAACAAAAAGACGAATTAATCAGTCAAATTACTGATATTGCTACAGAGACTAAGACCAAGGTATTCAATGCTACAACTAATGCAGAAGTTGAGGCAGAAACCGAAGCTGGTATTAAAGCCATCGAAGCTGTGAAGATTCCAGCTCGTACTGCTGACAAGAGCAATACTGAAAGTCATGAGTCTTCAACTAATGTAACTCCAAATCACAATAATGAAGAAAACAATACTGCGCAGAACACTAACCAAGTAAGCACTAAGACTGAGAGTGAAAGTAAGGAACAAACTGTAATTACAAATTCAGTTCAGCCTAAGAGAAATGCTGTTCGTCATAAGAATGGCGCTCCAGTAAACAAGAAGGCTACTTTACCACAAACTGGTAAGAAGGATAACTCTAACTTAACGTTAGCAGGAGCTGCACTTCTTGGTTTAGCCGGTGTACTCTCATTGTTTGGATTAGGAGACAAGAGAAAAAAGAATAAATAGTCAACATCGTTGATACGAAAAAGAGCGATACTCCCTAAAGTGGAATATCGCCTTTTTTGTTTGGAAATGTTAAAAAGGCAGAAGCATTTAATTGTGCTTCTGCCTTTATTACATGATTTTATTACGCTTAACTGGAAATAAAAAAGAAATAACTGGTATAACTACATAAAGAATCATGGCAAGTCTAGGAAGAACAAACGATAGACCAATGAGAACAATATTTAAAAATAAGGTGACAGCGACCTTTCTAATAAAAGATCGACTGATAATAATGTTCATGATTTGGGAATATTTCGCCGTCTTCTTAGCACCAAAATATTGAATCAAATATTCTAAAATTTTAGCAATTAAAAAAACTACTCCAAAATTAGCTACCGCAAATGTTGAACTTTCTGCCATAATCCATTTTGTCATTACTGGAAGTAGAGAAAGATCAGCTAAGAAAAAGAAGTCTAAAACAGCTATTGTTTTCGAAGGCTTAAATATATAGTAGGAAAATGCTAAATGCAGATCATACCAAAAATCGGCCACAATAAAGAATGTAATTAAAAATACAATAATATTTGCGAGAAATTGGCCATAGTGAACTTCATTAATAGCTGGCTGGATTTCTAATACAATAATTGTAATAATGATTGCCATTACTCCATCGTTGAAAGCTTGCAGGTGTTCACGCAGGCTTTCTGGTTCTTCTTCTTGTGCTTGAATAAGTTCTTGACGAACAGTTTTTAGTTTCTCTTTTTCTT
Organism: uncultured Lactobacillus sp.; assembly: GCA_947565635.1. Classification (GTDB taxonomy): domain Bacteria; phylum Bacillota; class Bacilli; order Lactobacillales; family Lactobacillaceae; genus Lactobacillus. The sequence goes on from CANOGU010000001.1 coordinate 3,590, forward strand.
GCTTTGAAAAATCGTTAAAAGTATGTTCTTTTCTATTTCTTCTTTTCATTTTATCTTTCCTTACAATTTACTAACATTAGCATTTTACAACATTTAAAGACGGTAATTAAGATGGAAATAAGCAAAATATGCATTTAAGTTATAGAAATTGATGCATTCTAAATCTTAGGTAGTTAAAAATTTTTCTTTTAAAATGAAATTAGCAAAGAAAGGGATGATTCTATGTCTATTTTTGATGAAACTTTAACCATGAATAATGGTTTAAAAATTCCTGAGATGGCACTTGGGATATGGGAGATTCCTGATGATCAAACACCTAAAGCAGTCGAAGAAGGAAAGCTACGTACAATTGGTGCCCCCCCAGCTTTGAAAAAGAAGATTTAGATAACTTAATGCAGAATAGTTCTATTAAACCTGTTGTTAATCAAATTTTAGTTTACATTGGTGAAACCCCGATGAACTTAATTGATTACATTCAAGGAAATGATATTGTAGTTGAAGCTTTCTCACCAATTGCTCACCGTGCTCCTCTAAATGATCCAAAAATTAAAAAGATCGGTGATAAGTATGGTGTAACCGTACCTCAATTATGTATTCGTTATGATTGGAAACTTAACTGTGTTGTATTACCTAAGTCTGCAAATCCTGCACATATGAAGAGTAATGCTGAAATTGATTTTGTAATCAGTGATGAAGATATGGATAAACTTAAGAAGTTTACCCCGGTTGATTATGGTAAAGCAGGCGTCCTCCCAGTATTTGGCGGCAAGATGTAAATTTAATTGTTCCAGATTATAGGGAAAAGTATAATTTTTATTAAAAAATTAGCATTGTACTTACTTTTAATCAGTATATAATTATAACTGACAAAAAGTAAGAAGAGATACTTTACTTATGAATCAGAGCGGTCGATAAGATAATAATTAATCCTTAAGACGAGGGTTTATCAAATCTCTAGTTTTTTCTTGCAAGATTCTAGCAAAAAGAGCAATATTTTTACTATAGACTATTAAAGATAGAGGGGAAGTTAATGCTTAAGAATATTATCTTTGACTTTGGAAATGTCATTATGAACTACAATCCAGATGAAATTTTAAATCATTATGAATTGAGTCCCGAGGATCATGATTTAGTTAGAAAAACTATTTTTGAATCTAAAGAGTGGGGCAAAATCGACGCTGGAAAAATTACAGAGGAAGAAGCCACTGAAATTTTTATTAGTAAAGTTCCAGATAAGCTAAAAAGTAAAGTTAAGCAAATTATGGCAACTTGGCCAGAAAATGTTGATTTCTATGAGCCAGTTTTTAATTATATGGAGGAACTACGTAAACAAGGCTATAAGATTTACGGTTTATCCAATACGGGAATGCAGTTTGCTAATTTTGTTAAAAATTCTGAGATGGGCAATTATTTTGATGGTTATGTTTTTTCTGCCCAAGAGAAATTAATGAAGCCAGATAGAAGAATATATGAAAGATTAATTGCTCGCTATATTTTAAATCCAGAAGAGAGTATATTTATCGATGATTTAAAAGCAAACACCGATGCAGCAAAGAAGCTTGGTATGTTAGCTTTTACTTTTAAGATTGATAAACTTGGCGAATTACAAGAATATATTTCTAACCATTAAGTAAATTTTAGGTGATTGAAAAATGAAAACAAATGATCAAATTGCAAATTGGGCAATGGATTTGCAGAGCCTAGCGCAAGCCGGATTAAGATATGGCCATGATGTTTTTGATCGTGAACGCTATGAAGAAATTCGGCGTATTGCTGGTGAAATGATGGCTGCTAGGACTGGAATTCCAGAAGAAAAACTTAAAACCTTGTTTCTGGGGGATGAGGGATATCAAACTCCCAAAATTGAGACTCGAGCTGCAATTTTTAAAGATAATAAGATCTTATTAGTTCGTGAAAAAATGTCTCAAGAATGGTCATTGCCCGGCGGCTGGAACGATTATGATCAAACTGTCGCAGATAACTGTGTTAAAGAGGCTTTTGAAGAATCTGGTAGAAAAGTAGAACCAATTAAAATTATTGCAGTTCAAGATCGTAATCATCATAATAAGCCAATTTTATCGACTAACGTTACTAAGATTTTCTTTTTATGTAAAGAATTAGGTGGTACATTTATTCCTAATGATGAAACAGATGCTTGTGACTACTTTCCTCTAGACAATTTGCCAAACTTATCTATTGATAGAAACACAGAGGAACAAATTGCAATGTGTTTTGAAGCAAATAATGATCCAAATTGGGATACTAAGTTTGAATAAAAATTTATTACAAATAGCTCCAAGCAGTTTACTTAGAGCTATTTTAATAGACATTTAAAATAAAAAGAATCAAATTAATATTGAATTTACTATTTTAAAGCAATTCTAAAGGTGAGTTGGAAAGCAGGGCGTGGAAAAAACAAAAATTCTTTTAATTGAAGATGAGGAGAGCCTAGCTAGTTTTATTCAACCAGAGCTTGAATTAGAAGGCTATGAGGTAGTCTGGGCTAAAGATGGTAAAGAAGGTCTTGAATTTTTTGAAAAAGAAAAACCAACTTTAATCCTTTTAGATTGGATGTTACCTGTTTATGATGGCATCACTGTCTTAAGAAGAATTAGAAAAGTTAGTGACATTCCTATTATTATGTTAACTGCCCGTAACCAAGCTTCTAACATTAGTAATGCTTTAGATCAAGGCTTAGACGACTATATGACCAAGCCTTTTGAAATAGAAGAACTTTTCGCCCGAATTAGAGTGATTCTTAGAAGATTAGAACGAGAAAAGAGACGGGTTGTCAGTTCTACCTTAGAATTTAGTGTTTTAAAAATTGACTTGGTTTCTCATAAATTTTGGTGCAAGGGTGAGGAAATCTACTTAACTCCAAAAGAATATGCATTGCTATGTGAATTAATGAATGATCCTGAAAAAGTTAAAAGCCGGGATGAATTATTAGATATCGTATGGGGATATGATTTTATCGGTCAAACTAACACAGTTGATGTCTATATAAGAGCGCTGCGAAATAAGTTGGGAAAATATCGTAATTTGATTAAAACAGTTCGTGGATATGGCTATTGCTTAAGAAAGGTGGACGATAATGAATAAAAAAATAAGAACAACTTCCCAACAATTAACACAGTTGTTTCTGACTTTATTCATTATTATTCTCTTCCTAGTTAATTTAGCATTTGCTGGTATTTCAACAGCATTCATTTATAATAATGCTCATGAGCAAGCAGAAGAAGTTATTGATACAATTAGTGATAATATTAGTGACCACGATGAGCATAAGAATAAAAATGAATGGAAATTATTTCTAAATGCTTATCTTGCTAGACAAAGTAATGATGCGATTTCACTGAAAACTCCTAAGGGTAAGACTGTCTATTCGGAAGATGGGGAAGAATTATTTGAAAAAGTAAAGAATCATAGGAATTACAATAATGTTGTTTTTATGGAAAATAGCGTTTATTATTTACGGACTGCAAATGAAGATGGCTATCGAATTTCTGTGATTTTAAATGTTGACGATCTTTTTACCTTAATTACCCATTTATTACTTGCAATCATTATTTTAAATTTAATTGCCATCATTTGTTCGATTCCTTTAATTAAACGTTTTTCAAGAAAATGGAGTCAGCCACTAGAGAAAATAGATCAAGATATTGAGGCAATTGAACATCAAACCACGGCAAAAAAGAAAGTATTCGTGCCGAAACAACCAGCAGAAATTCACCACTTAGCGCAGTCTTTTAATAAATTGCTAGAGTATCAAGATAAGGCAATTCAGCGTGAACAACAATTTGTTACTGATGCATCTCATGAATTGAAGACGCCGCTTGCTGCAATCCGTGGCCACATTAATTTGATTAAAAGACGCGGTAAAGAACATCCCGAAATTGTCGCAAAGTCCCTACAATATATTGACTCTGAATCAAGTAGGATGGAAATACTGGTTAATGAACTTTTGGAATTAGGACGAGCTAAGAAACAACACCAATCAATTGATCCTATTGATCTAGTGCCAATAGTTCAAAAAGAGAGTGAAATTCTTGAACAAGAATATGATACTTGCAGCGTCTATATTTCAAGTCCAACAAAAGTTTTTTACCCAATTGAAGTTAAAGATTTCCGCCTAATTATCCATAACTTGTTAGATAATGCAGCTAAGTATTCTCAAAACAATGCCAAAATAAAGATAGAATTACAGAAAGATAATGGGTACTTAACTTTAAGAGTTAAGGATCAGGGAATTGGTATTAGAGAAAAAAATTATGATAAGATTTTTGATCGTTTTTATCGAGAAGATCAAGCTCACTCTAGTCAGATTAAAGGTACTGGAATTGGCTTAGCTATTGTAAAAGATATTGTTACCAAGTATCATGGAAAAATTAGTGTTTCAGCTAATACTCCTAAAGGGACGATTTTTGAAATAAAATTACCACTCTAATGATTAAAATGAAAAAATCTTCATTTAATTTATATCTGCTCTTAGTTTTTTCATCCTCGTTTTTTCGTAAACTAAATATATAAAGTTAAGAAATAAAAAATAAATTTGAAGAAAAAGTGAGGATTCTATTATGAGAACAAACATTAAGAGATTATCATTAGGCGCAGCTGTTTTAGGTTTAGCCTTAGGTGGAACTAGTCTTACTTTAATTAATCAAGCTCAAGCATCTACTGGTGGGCAAGCTACGGAACAAACACAAACTTCTAACTCAATCAATCTTTCTCAAAGTGATGCAATTAATAAATTTAATGAAAAATATGGCTCAAAATCAATTAAGGAGATTGAACTAAAGAATAAGAAAAATAAGTATATTTATGAAATAGAGGGCTTTGATTCAGAAAAAGAATATAAAGTTAAAATTGATGCAAGTAGTGGCAAAATTTTAAAAGCTAAGTCAGAAAACTTAGATGCAGATGATAAAGAAGAGGCATTAGATCTAAATGGCTTAATAAGCCGTCGTGAAGCTACAAAACTTGCCCAAACTAAGGCATCTGGTAAGGCTGTTAAGTGGTCTTTAGAAATGGATGATCAGCAACCAGTTTGGAAAGTTGAATTAAAAGATGGCAATAAAGAAACTGAAGTTAAGATTGATGCTAAAAGTCAAAAAATCTTAAAGACTAAGACTGATGAAGACAAAAAAGATAAGAAAGATAGTGAAAAGAAGGATCAAGTAGCTCACAAAGAAAATAAGACTAGCAAAGAAGATAAGAATAATTAAGAACTTAGAATCGGATCGTATAGATCCGATTTTTTGTTTGCGAGGGTGTTATACGTGAAATGAATAGTAGCATGTTTTTTTAGCAATTGTAGGTAGTACTTTTTTAATTTAAACTATCTGTGTAAGTTAATGAAACGAAAGGATATAGAATATGAGAGCAGCAGTTTTTGTAGAACGTGGTAAAGTTGAAGTAAAAGAAGTAGAGAAGCCAAAGATTGATAGAGAAAATTAAGCTATTATTCGAGTGATTCGTGCGAGTGTTTGTGGTTCAGATTTATGGTGGTTTAGAGGTATTGCCGACCGTGAATCTGGCTCATTGATTGGCCATGAAGCAATTGGTGTAGTTGAAGAAGTTAGCGATGATGTAACAGATATTAAACCAAATGACTTTGTCATTGTTCCATTTACTCATGGTTGTGGCCACTGTGTTGCATGTATTAATGGATTTGAAGGCAACTGCTTAAATTCAAAAACCTGGAACAAATGGTGGCTATCAAGCAGAATATATGAAATATCAACCAGCAAATTCAGGTTTAGTTAAAATTCCTGGAAAGCCGGAAGACTACACTGATGATCAATTGGCATCCCTTCAAACTTTATCCGATGTAATGGCAACTGGTTATCATGCAGCTTTAAATGCTGAAGTAAAACCTGGTTACACTGTAGCCGTAATTGGGGATGATGCTGTTGGTCTTGCCGGTGTAACTGGTGCCAAATTATTAGATGCTGAAAAAATTATTCTTTTATCTCACCATGATGATCGTGCACAATTAGGTAGAGAATTTGGTGCAACTGATATTGTTTCGATGCGAGATGAAAAAGCTATTAAAGATGTGTTAGCCTTAACCAAGGAAAATGCTGGAGCGGATGCAGTGTTAGAATGCGTTGGTGCAGAAAGTGCTATTGAACAAGCTGGTCAAATTGCTCGTCCTGGTGCTGTGATTGGTAGAGTGGGTGTACCACATGCAGAACCTAAGTCAAACCAATTATTCTGGAAGAATGTAGGTTTGCGTGGTGGTATTGCTTCTGCAACTAAACCAGATAAAGAAGTTTTATTATAAGTAGTTCTTGATGGCAAAATTAATCCAGGTAAGGTATTTACCAAGAGTTTTGATTTAGATCATATTCAAGATGCGTATGAAGCAATGAGTAATCGTGATGCAATTAAGTCGTTGATCATTGTTAATGATAAGTAAAATCTCAAAAGACAACTTAAACTGTATGTTTAGGTTGTCTTTTTTGCATCTTAGTTATTAATTTTTGCCACTTAGTAATAAGTTATTGAAAAATATTTGTATGATAGTAAAATTAAAGCAAAATAAAAATAATGAGTGAATAATAAAACGAGGTGGCTGAAATGTTTTTCAATACAAGTGAGAAAACAAAGAATGAATATGTTAATGAAATTTTAAGTAACGATAGTTTTACTGATTTGAAACTTGATTTAATTGATCTAGACCTAAAAATTAAAGCAGGCGATCATTTTGAGGTTCACTATCGGGGACCAGTCGATAAAAAGCCAAGTCTAGTCCTTAATGAAAACTTGCTTGAAATTAAAGAACCTAAAGTAGAGCGTAAACCAGGTAAGTTTTGGAAAAAAGGGATTATTGAAATAAACATAGTTACAGATAAAAATAGAGCAGAATTAGTAATTACTGTTCCAGAAGATCATAAATTACACATGTTAAATGCTAGTTCAGTAAGTGGCGATACCAGTTTAGAAAACTTAAAATTAGACGCTTTAATGGGGTTTGCAGTAAGCGGTGACCTAGATTTGAAGAATATAGAAGTTGAAGATACAAAATTAACTACTACATCAGGAGATATTGATTGTACGAATGTAGTAGTAAACAAAGGAAAAGTTAAGTTAATAAGCGGAGACTTCAAGATGAAAAATAGTGAAGTAGGCGATGAGGTTAAGGTTTCAACTACTTCAGGTGATACTTTGGTTGAAAATACTAAAGTAGCGCAGTATCAACTCTCTACTTTAAGTGGAGATAATTCACTTTTTGGAAAAAGTGGTGCAGCTGCCCAAATAGGAGATGAAAACAATAAATCCCGTCTTATTTTGAGTACTTTATCCGGTGATAATACAGTTAGATAATAAACTTGATTTTTTAACAAGAAAAATATAAAAAAATTGTTGACATTTATGATGCTTATATTAAAATAATTATTAACAAATTTAATTAATCTGAAAACAAAGAGAAAGAAGAGTAGTTTAGTCTTAATTTACAGCGAGTCTCGTTAGGTGTGAGGAGATAAATTCTAAGGTTAAATGAAAATCACTTTCGAGTTCTAATTCTTAATCTTGAGTAAGAAGAAGTTGGAGCACCCATTATAGTGCCAACGTATCGCCAAGTAATTGGCCGCACGTGAAAGGTATTGTTAGTGATAACAATATAAATAAAGGGTGGTACCACGCTGAAGCGTCCCTCAATCAAAGTAATTTGGTTGAGGGACTTTTTTGTATTCAGATGTTTATTTTCTGGAGGGAAAGAATATGATGACAGATTATACATCACGTAAATTAACATGGAAGGACTATCTCGTAGTTGCTTCCTTGCTATTTGGTTTATTCTTTGGGGCTGGTAACCTAATTTTTCCATTACATTTGGGACAACTTGCTGGAGCAAATTGGGGAACAGCTGCTGTTGGATTTTTAATCACTGGTGTATTACTGCCTTTATTATCAGTGTTAGCAGTTGCAATTACCCACGCTGATGGGGTTTATGATATTGGAAAGCCTTTAGGTGCAGGATTTGCAGTTGTATTTATGGTTTTAATCCATGCTACAATTGGACCTTTATTTGGTACTCCAAGAACAGCCACTGTTTCATTTACAGTCGGAATGGCACCATTTGTTCCTAAGAACATGCAAGGAACAGCCTTATTAGTCTTCTCTGCTTTATTCTTTTTAGCAGCCTTTGCATTTTCTTACCATCAAAACAACATCTTGTCTAACGTTGGTAAAGTATTAAATCCACTATTTTTATCTCTATTATTTTTAGTATTCGTTGTTGCTTTTGCTCGTCCTTTGGGTAACCCACAAACTGCAGCTGTAACAAGTGCTTACAAGCATGGAGCATTAGTTAACGGATTCCTAGAAGGCTATAACACAATGGATGCTTTAGCAGGTTTAGCCTTTGGTATTACAGTTGTTACTGCTGTTCGTGGTATGGGACAAAAAGATGCTAAGAGCGTCTCTAAAGTAGTTGCTAAATCTGGTTTGTTAGCAGTTTTGGCTATCGGCTTTATCTATTTATTGTTAATCTTAATGGGTGCAATGTCATTAGGTCGTTTTAAGGTTTCCGATAACGGTGGTGTTGCATTTAACCAAATCGTTAATGTTTATGGCGGTGTATTTGGTCAAGCCTTACTTGCTTTCTTATTAACTGTTACTTGTTTAACTACTGCTGTTGGATTAGTTGCAGCTTTTGCACAAGACTTCCATAAGCACTTCCCACAAGTCAGCTATCATGCTTGGTTGGCACTTAGCTGCTTAGCATCATTCTTAGCAGCTAACTTTGGATTAGACACAATCATCGCTTGGTCAACTCCAATGTTGATGTTCTTATACCCATTATCAATGGTATTAATCTTATTATCTGTTTTTTCACCATTATTTAAAACAGATGGAGTTGTTTACTTCTTTGTAATCCTATTTACAGTTGTTCCTGCTTTAGGTGATATGGTAGTTGCTTTTCCAAGCGTTGTAAGTCAAAGCTCATTTGGTTTAGCTGTTGCTTCTCTTAGAAATAATTTGCCATTAGCTAATATGGGACTTTCATGGCTCGTACCAGCTTTGGTTGGTTTAGTAGTTGGATTAGTTGTTCATTTTGTTAAATCTAAAAAAGTAGCTTCCGTTTTAGAAGAAGATTAAATATTTAGCTCTGCTGAAAATCAGCAGAGCTTTTTTGGAAAATAAATAAAATTGGCTGTTTGTCAAATCTGGTTGATGAATAGTTTGTAAAGAAAGCTAAGCAACTAGAAAATAGTTGTTTGGCTCTTTTTCTTTGACCAAATTTTCCTCTAGTCTAATTCTAATTAATAAATGTCTAAAATTATTGTATCCGTAAGTGGTACGCTCAATCTGCTTCGGTATAATTATGCTTAAAGGTCAGTAGTGTTTGATGCATTTGCTTGCCTACAGTTTGTTTTGAGTTAAGTAAGTGAATAATCTATTTTTCATTTTTATTTTGAATAGCAGTCATAAAGTCCTGCATAATCCAAGTGGATAATAGTAGTTAAGATCCATGGTCACTGTCTTAACCATTGAGCGAGCCTTAGGAGTAAACTTATAAAAATAGTGCAGAATATCAGGCTTGAAACGAGTCCTAAGAATTTGAACAACTTTGTGAGTATCACCATCTAGACAAATGAAGTGAAGCTTTTTGCTTACACCTTTGAACTTACCAAAAGCTAATTGTTTACGTAGATGATCAAAATCATCATAGAACTTAGAAGAGCAGAAAGTATTTTTCGCTTAGAAGTGTTAGAGATATAGCAGCCTTTATTAATAAGATTAGACTGAGCCATTGAGCTTTTAAGGTAGGCATTACACAAAACGCGCTGCTTTTTAAGTCTGATAATAACTGGATGGCTAGCATCAGCAGTAATAAAGCGTACGTTAGAAGTATAATGACCAGGTTAGAGGAAAGACAGTAAGGACAATGGGACTGAATAAGTTCAGCTACATAGAGATTATGATATTTGCCGTTAATATATTTTTTAAAATAATCAGAAAAAATAATATTAGGATCTTCAATATTGAGATGAAATTTAATACAATCATTAAGAGAGGACATAGCAAAAACTCCTAGTAAACTTAATTGAATTGGTCGAAGAAGGATTTTAAGTTAAGAGAGGCTATGGCCTCTTTTTTATGCAATAAAAAATTCTGTCGATAGAACACCATAGATATTTATCAACAGGAAAAAGTATAGAACCATTTTAGTTTGCGCTGAAATTATTGAAATGGGGCAAGTTTTGAATGAAATTTTGATAGTCACTTTCTTCTTCAGTAGAAGTTGTATTTATGTTTGAAAAATCACAATTATGTAAGTCAGCTTCACTAATTTCAATTTGATCAGTGAAGGTAGCATTCCCAATTAATTCGATCCAATAAGTATGATTTTCGTGATGGACAATTGTTTGAACTTTTCCACCCGGATTGTAAACGTCAATTGATTGATTAAAGAAGCCTTTCTCCGGATAGGTCAAACAAAATGCCAAAGATGTGGCTGACATTCCAGTTCCGCAGGCATTTGTAAAACCTACTCCGCGCTCATAGGTACGTACAAATAGCTTATTTTTATCAATGATTTGGACAAAGTTGACATTGACTCCATCTGGGAAGTAAGGATTATCACCGTTTAAATATTCTCCAACTTCTTTTAAAATATTACTTTCAATTTGATTCTGATCCATAAAACTAATCAAATGGGGGTTGGGAACGGCAATTGAGGTAAAACGTAGACCGGGATAAATTTCTGGTAAATATTGGTCAATGATTCGATTGTAACCTAAATTTTGAAAGGGAAGGGAGCTTTTATTAAAAGATACCGGAGAAATCTCGACTGCGAAGGCTTTTACTCCTTTAGCTAAATTATCATGCTTACGAACACGTAAATTAGCATTCATGGTGTCTACTAAAAAGTTGTCTTGATTATATTTTTCGGATAAATAGCGAGCGACAGTTCTTAGTCCATTCCCACACATTGAGGCCTCACTACCATCGGCATTGATAACTCGCATTTGCGCTAAAGCTTGTGGCCGTGTAGGAGAATTAATTGCTAAAACACCATCGGCTCCATTTAAAATTCCTGATGAGGGATTGGTGATTTTTTTAGTAAATTCAACTAATTCTGTATTTGTAAGAGGAGTGGAAAGTTCTGTTTGATCTAGAATAAAGAAATGGTTTTGAGAGCCGTGCACTTTATATAAAGTTGACATATAAAGAATCCTTTCTAGAAAAATTGTTTGTAGATTGTTTTAACTACTTGATCAGCTTCTTCTTTCTTGGTTCCAATCATGATTGAAATTTGTGAAGCGCCTTGGTTGATCATTTGAGGTGAAATATCCTCTTTATTTAGAGAGGATAAGATTTGTGAACTAATTCCATGTTCATATTTCATTCCTTCGCCGACGATCATAATAATGGCATAATCATCAATCCATTCCAGTTGATCAGGATTAATTAAAGACTGAATTTCGTTACAAATTAAATCAATTAATTGATCGTTTAAAAACTGGCGATTAAAGATAATTGTGATATCGTCGATCCCAGAAGGCATATGTTCGTAAGGAATATTATGCTTATAAAGAATTTGTAAGATACGTAAAGTAAAGCCGGCCTCTTTATTAAGCAAATATTTGTGCAAATAAAGAGCAGAGAAGTGTTTTTGACTAGCTACTCCTGTAATGGGATTAAGAGGCTTAAATCGCTTGTCAGGCACAATCATGGTACCAGGATTGTGAGGATCATGAGTGTTTTTGACGTTAATTGGAACTTCTCCTTCAATAGCTGGGATTAAAGCTTCATCATGAAAAACAGAAAATCCTGCATATGACAATTCACGCATTTCACGGTAAGTCATGGTCTTTATAGATTGGGGATGATGAATGATAACTGGATTAGCTGCGAAGATTCCATTGACGTCAGTAAAGTTTTCATATAGGTCTGCATGCAATCCTTTAGCTAAAATTGCCCCAGTGATATCCGAACCTCCTCGAGAAAAAGTGGCGATATGGCCAGAAGGTGTAATACCAAAAAAGCCTGGAAAGATGATATGCTCATCAGAATCTATTTTGATTTTATCAAGGTTGAGGTAGGTCTCAGGACTCACAATGGCATCATTCGGTTCACCAGTAACGGTTAACCCAGCTTCATGAGGATCTAAATATTTAGTTTTAATTCCCTTTTGATTTAAAATCATTGCAATTACTCGTGCATTTAATCGTTCGCCATGAGCTTTAAATGCGGCAATTAGATAATCATCAGTTGGATAAGAAAATTCGGGTAAAGAAAGTAGAATATCTTTAATTATGTTAAGTTGAGTCTCATCTAATCCAAAAAAATAACCAATTTCTTGATAGCGACTATAAATTTCGTCAACTATTTTTGAACAGTTTTGATGATTTAGGACAGTTTTTGCATATTTAATTAAAAGATCTGTAACTTTAATATCTGAGCTATTTCTTTTACCAGGAGCTGAGACAACCATCACTTGTCGAGATGGATCAGCTAAAATAATCTCAAGTGCTTGATTCACACTAGTGCCGGTGGCTAACGAACTGCCACCAAATTTTACTACTCTCATATTCAGTACTTCCTTTTAGTTTAATTAAAGCTGCAAGTAAATGAGCTTTAGTTAAAAGATTTTAATTGAAGTTTAACATTATTTTTCAAACTTGCAATAAAAATTAAAAAATCATGTAAAACTATTGACTCTGTTTTTAATAAAATATACAATTTAGTCAAATTCGAAGAGGCGCAACTGACAAAAGTAACAATTAGGAGTTTAGGCAAAACTATGATGAATTGTGAAAGGGGAAGTTGCCGAAGTGATAATATGAGGTCAAGTATTATTTGCTGGGATGCAATTTAAGAGATTGTAAACTGTCGCGAAAATTAAAATTCGCGGAGCGCTATCGATCATAAGATTAAAAATAATTTAATCCGTTGTTTGTTGAGCGCAGACAATGGATTTTTTTATTAGCGCTTCTATTTTTTAGAAATGCAGGCAAAATATGAATTCACAAATTACTAATCAGATTAATCAAGCAGGCCATTTAACTATTGGAGGAGTGGATAGCCTTAAGCTAGCCAAAGAATATGGAACTCCTTTAGTTGTATATGATGTTAGCCAAATTCGTAATCAAATTCGTGCTTTTAAAAAGGTGTTTGAAGAAGAACAAGTTAATTATGCAGTGAGTTATGCTAGTAAAGCTTTCGCTTCAATTGCGATATATCAAGTTGCCAATGAGGAGGGAGCTTATACCGATGTTGTGTCTGCAGGTGAGCTTTATACAGCTATGAAGGCCAATTTTCCAATGGAGCGGGTTAGTTTTCATGGCAATAATAAATCAAAAGAAGAGCTTGAAATGGCTGTCAAAAACCACGTTGGCAAGATTATGATTGATAATTTCTATGAAATTGATTTGCTGAGACAGGTTCTTGAAGAACAAGATAGTGAGATCAACGTCATGCTTAGAATCACGCCGGGTATTTCAGCTCACACTCATGAATATGATCAAACTGGTCAAGTAGATAGCAAATTTGGTTTTGATCTAAAGTCTGGTCAAGCCGACAAGGCCTTACAAGAAGTTTTGAAAAATCAAAGAATGCATATGTTAGGAATCCATGCTCATATCGGTTCACAAATTTTTGAACTTAATGGTTTTGAAATGGCAGCAGCTAAATTAGTTGATGTCGCAGCATCTTGGAGAAAAAATTATGATTATACAGCTCAAGTAATCAATGTCGGCGGTGGTTTTGGAATTAAATATGTTCAAGAAGATCATCCTCTAAAGCCAGAAGAATTTGTAAAAGCTATTGTAAAAACAATTAAAGATGAAGCAACTAAACATAATTTTCCGCTTCCTGAAATTGATATTGAACCTGGTCGCTCCATTGTAGGACCAGCAGGGTACAATCTATACAAAGTAGGAAGCATGAAAGAAATTCCCGGCTTAGTTCCTTATGTTGCTGTTGATGGAGGGATGGGAGACAACATTCGGCCAGCTCTTTACCAAGCAAAATATGAAACGGTTTTGGCTAACGATCCGCAAAGAAAGGCTAGTCAAGAATTTCATGTGGCTGGTAAATATTGCGAATCTGGCGATATTTTAGCAGATGCTAAGTTACCTTTACTAAAAGCAGGTGATATTTTGGCAATGCTTGACACTGGTGCTTATGGGTACTCAATGGCTTCAAATTATAATCGTAATCCTCGTCCCGCTGTCGTTTTTGCAGAAGATGGGAAAGCACAAGTAGTTATTAGAAGAGAATCCTTAGAAGATTTAGTTCATTTAGACCAAGATTACAATATTTAATGTAGAAAAGAGATAAAAATGTCAAAACTAGATGCTCAAAGTATTATTAATTATATTGGAAATGCTCCTAAAAAAACGCCAGTCAAAGTTTATCTTAAAGGAGAGTTGGAAAATATTGACTTTCCAGAAGAGATTCAAGATTTTGTCAATGCTAAAAGTGGTGTGATTTTTGGAGATTGGCAAGTAGTAAAAGAATTTTTAGCAAACCATTCGCAAGAGATTGAAGATTATCATGTCGAAAACGATGCCCGTAATTCTGCTGTACCTTTACTTGATTTAAAAGAAATCAACGCTCGTATTGAACCAGGCGCTTTGATTAGAGATCAGGTCGTAATCGGTAATAATGCCGTAATTATGATGGGAGCGGTGATTAATATTGGTGCTGAAATTGGTGCTGATTCTATGATTGATATGGGTGCTGTCTTAGGAGGGCGTGCTATTGTAGGAAAGCATTGCCACGTGGGTGCTAATGCAGTTTTAGCAGGCGTAATTGAACCTGCTTCTGCGGAACCAGTAAGAATTGATGATAATGTTTTAATTGGTGCTAATGCAGTAGTAATTGAAGGGGTCCATGTTGGTGAAGGTGCAGTAATTGCGGCGGGGGCAATTGTAACTCATGATGTAGCTCCTTATACTGTGGTAGCAGGTGTGCCAGCTAAAGTTATTAAAAAAGTTGATCAAAAAACCGAAAGCAAAACTGGTTTAGAAGATAATTTAAGAAAGATATAGCAATGATTTTAACAGAAAAAGAACTCATTCAGATTAGACGTCATTTACATCAAATTCCAGAATTAGCTCTTAAAGAATTTAAAACTCATGATTATCTTTTAAATACTATCAGGGGCTTTAATCAAGATTATTTAAAAATCGAAGTACCACAATCACTTCCAACTGCCATTTTAGTATTAGTAAAAGGTAAAAATCCTCAAAGAACTATTGGTTATCGCGCAGATATTGATGCTTTACCTGTCAATGAAAAAACTAATCTTCCGTATGCTTCTAAAAATCCTAATGTAATGCATGCGTGCGGACATGATATTCATATGACAGTTGCTTTAGGACTTTTAAATTATTTTAGTGAAAATCAACCTCAAGATAATTTGTTGTTTTTCTTTCAACCAGCCGAAGAAAGTGAAAGCGGCGGCAAACAAGCATATGAAAAAGGAATTTTTCATGATGAATTTAAACCGGATGAATTTTATGGTTTACATGACAATCCAGCTTTGCCAGCAGGGGCAATTGGTTGTCGAATGGGGACTTTGTTTGCCGGAACCACTGAGGTAAATATTGATATTACTGGTAAAAGTGGTCATGCTGCTTTTCCGCAAAATGCCAATGATACGGTTGTGGCAGCAGCTAGTTTAATTATGCAAATTCAAACTATTATTTCTAGAAGTATCGATCCTATTCAAAGTGGGGTAGTAACTTTAGGAAAAATAGAAGCGGGTACAATTCGAAACGTAATCGCAGGCCATGCCAGAATTGAGGGAACAATTCGTGGATTAACTCAAAAAATGATTGTTCAAATTGATCAACGCTTAAAAGATATCTGTGAAGGTATTGCTCGTAGCTATAATTTGGACGTTGAATTGCAGCTGAATCAAGGAGGCTATTGGCCTGTTGAAAATAATCCTGAATTAACTAAGCAATTTATCTCGTATATGAAAAATAATCCCCAAGTCAACTATGTTGAAACAGCGCCAGCAATGACGGGAGAAGATTTTGGATTTTTATTAGCTAAATTCCCTGGAGTGATGTTTTGGTTAGGAGTAGAAGATAACTCCGAACTTCATTCGGCAACGTTAACACCTAATGAAAGCAGTATTATGCGAGGTATAGAAGCTATTAAAGGATTCTTGATTTATAGAATGGAGAAATAAAATTGACAAGATTAATTGATACTGATTTATTAACGGCACTTGTAACTCCTTTTGATGAAAATGAAGAAATCGATTATGACAGTTTAAAGAAGCTAACTAATTATTTGATTAGTCAAGGGACCAATGGTTTTGTTATTGGGGGAACAACTGGTGAGACACCAACTTTATCTCATGATGAAAAAATTGAGCTCTATACTAAATTTGGTGAAATTGTAAATGGCCGTGTTCCAGTCATTGCCGGAACTGGAAGCAATAACACCGCTGAAACAATTGCATTTACTAATGAAGTAGCAAAAATTAAAGGAATTGATTATGCCTTAGTTGTTGTTCCTCCTTATAACAAGCCGAATCAGCGTAGTATGGTAGCTCACTTTACTGCAGTAGCCGAGAATGTTGATCTTCCAATTTTGATTTATAACATTCCAGGACGTGTTGGCGTCAAAATGAATCAAGAAACAGTGGTTCAACTCTCTCACATTGAAAATATTAAAGGAATTAAGCAATGTGCCAGCCTAGAGGAATTGGAATACATTATTGATCATAAGGATAATGATTTCCAAGTCTTTACCGGTGAAGATAGTCAAGCTTTAACTGCGCGTTTGCTTGGGGCAAATGGTGTTGTATCAGTAGCTTCCCACATTTATTCTAAGCAAATGCGTGAAATGTACGATGATTTGTACGCTGGAAACTATCCTGAGGCTGCTCGCTTGCAACGATGGTTAACTCCAAGAATGGCTGCATTATTTATGTATCCATCCCCATCACCAGTTAAGGCAGTTTTGAATGCTCAGGGATTTAAGACTGGTGGTTGTCGTTTGCCATTAGTAAGTTTAAATGAAGAAGAAAAAGTAACCTTAGCACAACATTTGGGCTTAAAAGACGATGCTTTAATGCACGAATTACCACTAGATTTAGGAAAAGAAGTGGAAGAAAATGACTAAAAAAGTTTTAATTGCTGGTTTTGCGGGTGCCATGGGGCAAAAAGTAGTTAACTTAGTAAATAACATGGCCGATTTTGAAATTGTAGCAGGTCTTAGTCCCCATGCTAATCATGATCCTGAAGAATATCATCTTCCTAAGAGTGCTCAAATTTTTAATCAATTGAGCGATATTCCTGAAAATATTGCCGATATTTGGATTGACTTCACTACTCCTAATGCAGTTTATGAAAATGTAAAATATGCAATTCTGCATCATATTTCGCCGATCGTGGGAACGACTGGTTTAAGTGATGAACAAGTGACAGAACTAAAGGACTTAGCCCAAAAAGAAAAAGTAGGAGGGATAATTGCTTCTAATTTTGGAATGTCTGCGGTCTTACTGATGAAATTTGCAAAAGAAGCTGCCAAATACTTTCCAGATGTTGAAATTATTGAAATGCACCATGCGGATAAGAAAGATGCCCCCTCTGGAACGGCTTTAAGCACGGCAAAATTAATTGCAGAAAATCGTCCCAAACATGAAAGTGCTCCTAATGAAGTTGAAAGCTTAGCTCATGTTCGTGGTGGTGATTATGAAGGAATTAAGATCCATTCGGTTCGTCTTCCAGGTTACATTGCTCATGAACAAGTTTTGTTCGGCGGTAACGGAGAAGCTTTGACTATTCGACAAGATTCGTTTGATCGTGAATCATTTATGAGCGGAGTTAAAGTAGCACTTGAAAAAGTTGATTCTTTACATGAATTGATAGTTGGATTAGAAAATATTTTATAGATTGTGAGGCCTAAAATGCCAGAATTAGCTGATAATCTTCATTTTAGTGAAAAGGTTGAAAATTTAAAGCCATCAGGAATTCGGATTTTTGATAATAAAGTTTCAGAAATTCCCAACATTATTAAGTTGACTTTAGGTGAACCAGATTTAAATACACCTGAACATGTAAAAAAGGCGGCTGTTAAAAGTATTGAGGAAAATGACTCTCATTATGCCCCTCAAAAAGGAAAGAAAGAGCTTTTGGAGGCTATTAGTTGTTTTTTAGACAAAATCATTCACGTTAAATATGACCCTAAGAGTGAAATTGTAGCTACAGTGGGAGCTACAGAAGCAATTAATGCCGCTATTTTTGCTTTATTTAATCCCGAAGATAAAATTTTAGTCCCTACACCTGTTTTTTCACTTTATTGGCCAGTTGCTAATTTAGCTGGTGTTCAATATTCTTTAGTGAATACAGCAAGCGATGACTTTAAACTTACTGCCGAAAAATTGGAAGAGGTAGTAAAAAATGATCCGACTATTAAAGGGGTAATTCTCAACTATCCGACTAATCCAACTGGAGTTGAATATAGTCATGAAGAAATCAAGCAACTGGCTAAAATAGTCGAAAAATACAATCTTTACGTGATTACTGATGAAATTTATAGTTCATTAACTTATGGTGTTGAGCATTATTCAATTGCTACTGAGATTCCAGAGAGAACTTTATATATTTCTGGTTTATCCAAGTCTCACGCAATGACGGGTTACCGTTTAGGCTATATTGCTGGACCAAAAAAGGTAATGGATCAAATTAGTAAGGTTCATGGCTTAATGGTTACTACCACTACTGATTCCTCTCAAGCAGCGGCGATTGAGGCACTTACTAATGGAATTAACGATTCAGAAGAATATAAAAAGATTTATCAAAAAAGGCGTGATTTTGTAGTAAATGAATTAAGTAAAATGGGCGTTGAATTTGTTAATCCCCAAGGTGCATTTTATATTTTTGCAAAAATTCCAGAAAAATATGGCACCGATGATATGCAATTCGCACTAGATTTAGCTTTTAAGAAAAAAGTTGGGGTTACTCCAGGAAGTGCATTTGGACCTGGTGGAGAAGGTTACATTAGATTATCCTATGCTTCATCAGATGAGGCTTTGCAAGTTGCGTTAAAGAGAATTGGGGAGTTTTTAAAAGAAGGTAATGAAGAATGAGTAAGGAATATAATGTTGCAATTTTAGGTGCTACTGGTGCAGTTGGGAGAAGAATGATTGACCAATTAGCTAAGTCAACGATTCCGGTTAAAAGCGTGAAGCTGCTTGCTTCATCACGTTCAGCGGGCACGCATCTTAAGTTTCGGGATCAAGATTTAGTCGTTGAAGAAACTACTCCGAATTCTTTTAATGGGATTGATTTAGTGTTATCTTCAGCTGGCGGTAGTGTATCAAAGAAGTTTTTGCCAGAAGCAGTTAAAAGAGGGGCCGTTTGTGTAGATAACACCAGTGCGTTTAGAATGGATGAAGATGTGCCTTTAGTCGTTCCAGAAGTTAATCCGGAAGCTTTAAAGAATCATCATGGCATTATTGCTAATCCAAATTGTTCCACTATTCAGATGGTGATGGCGCTAGAACCAGTTCGCCGAAAGTTTGGCTTAAAGCAAATTATTGTTTCAACTTATCAAGCTGCGTCTGGTGCAGGCCAAGCCGCAATCGATGAACTTAAGAAAGAATCGCAAGATTATTTAGATGGTAAGAACATGCAAGAAGATGCCAAGATTTTGCCAACTAAAGGTGATAAAAAGCATTATCCTTTAGCATTTAATTTACTTCCTCAAATTGATGTTTTAGAAGATAGTGGTTATTCTCATGAAGAATGGAAAATGATTCACGAGACTAAGAAGATTATGCTCAATGATATGAATTCTAAGGATATTAAGGTTACTGCAACTTGTGTGCGTGTACCGGTTCCAATCGCTCATGGGGAAAGTGTTTATTTCACTGTAGAAGATGAATCAGCTACTGCGCAAGATATTATGGATGTGATTGCGGATTTCCCAGGGGATGTATTACAAGACGATATTAAAAATCAAATTTATCCTCAACCAATTAATGCAGAAGGTTCACGCGATACCTTTGTTGGAAGAATTCGTCCTGATTATGAAAACAAGGGAGCCTTTAATATGTGGGTTGTCTCCGATAACTTATTAAAAGGCGCTGCTTGGAATACTGTAGAAAATGCAGAGTATTTGGTAAAGATGGGTTTGATTTAGTAAAAAAGAGATTGATTTTAAATCAACCTCTTTTTTATATATGTAAATATTTTTCATCATTTTAGGCCTCCACCGACTCTTTAAACAAGAAGATAAGGCATCGCGGGAATGAAATTACCTCATTTGTATCTTAGCACTAAAATAACTAGATTCATGAACAGGGAAAATTATGCAGCCAATAAAATTTACTTGTTATTAGAATAGGGCTAAGAACTTCTAATCAAAAGTCAAGACTAAAATTATAGCTTTAATAGGATTAATATTATCTATATGTTGTATGTTAGCTAGAGCTGATAACACTAAATATAGAATGATAAAAGGTGAGGATTTACATGGCTACGTTAGAAATTAAAGATTTACATGTTGAAGTTGAGGATAAGGATAAGAAGAGTAAAAAAAAGATCCTTAAAGGTGTGAATTTAAGTTTGAAAACTGGCGAGATTCACGCAATTATGGGGCCTAATGGAACCGGGAAATCTACTTTATCTGAAACAATTATGGGAAATCCCCGCTACCATGTTACTCAAGGAGATATTCTGTTAAATAATGAAAGCATTGTTGAAATGCCCGTAGATGAGCGAGCTCGTAAGGGGCTATTTCTAGCAATGCAATATCCAGCAGAGGTACCTGGTGTAACTAATGCAGAATTTTTACGTGCTGCAATTAATGCTTGTCGACCAAAAGATGATCCAATATCAGTGATGACTTTCTTGAATGAATTGGATAAGAATCTTGATTTGTTAGATATGAATGAGGCCATGACTGAACGATATCTTAATGAAGGATTTTCAGGCGGAGAAAAGAAACGTAATGAAATTTTACAGATGCTAATGATTAAACCAAGTTTTGGAATTTTAGATGAAATTGATTCTGGCCTTGATATTGATGCATTACGAGTAGTATCGCGTGGAGTTAATGCAATGCGAGGAGATAAATTTGGTGCTTTAATGATAACGCACTATCAACGTTTACTTGATTACATCGTTCCAGATGTTGTACATGTCATGATGGATGGACGAGTTGTAAAAGATGGAGGTCCTGATTTAGCTAAGAAGCTTGAACAAGAGGGATATGCAGGTTTACGGGATGAACTTGGTTTAGATATTAAATTAGTTGATGAGAATTAGGAGAGTTTTATGCTAACTAAAGAAAATTTGCTTAATTTTTCTCATAAAAATAATGAATCCTCATGGTTAACTGATTTAAGAATTAAATCCTTTGAAAGACTAGAAGAACTTGATTATCCTAAAATGCAGCGATTCTCGTATCAAGATTGGCCTTTGATTAAAAAGGAAGATTTTTCTTGGTCTAATCAAGCTGACTTTTCTTTAAAAGAGGAGCAGAAACTTTTAGAAAAGAAAGGTATTATCTTAACCGATATTTTTACAGCAAGTAAAAAATATCCCGAACTTGTGCAGTCAACTTTAGGGTCAGTAATTAAACATAATGAAGATAAATTAACTGCCTATCATTATGCCTACTTAAATTCTGGACTTTTCCTCTATATTCCTAAAGATATTATCTTAACCGAACCGATTACAATTTCTTTAAGCCCAACTCAAGATACCTATATTTCTCACCTTTTAATCGTTGCCGATAATAATAGTAAAGTAAAATTTTTAGAAGAAATTCAAGATAAAGAGAAAAAAGCTAGTTCAGCAAGTTTAATGGTTGAGCTTATAGCACGCCCAGGGAGTCATATTGAATTCTCTTCACTTGATGAACTTAGCCAAGACACAACCCTTTACTTTAATCGTCGAGCAAAAATTGAAAAAGATGCCCATGTTGAATGGGCAATTGCTTTTATGAACGATTGCAATACACTGGGAGATCTTGATTCTGAGTTAGTTGGGGAAGGAAGCTTTGCAGATTCTAAGGCAATCGCAGTTACAACTGCTAACCAAAAAGTGGGAATTAATAATCGCGTAACTAATCGTGGTCCGCACTCAACTGGATTAATTAATCAACGTGGGGTCTTACTAGAAAATTCCAGGTTGATCTTCAATGGAATTGGTCAAATTGTGCATGGTGCACATGGCTCAAAAGCTGATCAACAAAATAGAGTCCTAATGATGTCGGATGAAGCTCATGGGGATGCTAATCCATTACTTTTAATTGATGAAAATGACGTTATTGCAGCTCATGCTGCTAGTGTTGGTCCAGTTGATAAAGTCCAAATGAACTATTTAATGAGTCGAGGAATTCCTTACGATCAGGCACAAAGATTAGTTATACGTGGCTTTTTAGGTGCAGTTTTAGATGCAATTCCAAATAAAGATGTTCGCAGAAAAATGATTGATATTCTAGAGAGAAAACTGATCGATGGCCAAATTAAACACTGAAAAAATAAAGCAGGATTTTCCAATTTTTAATCAAAAGATTAATGATGAAACTCTTGTTTATCTAGATAATGCTGCAACTAGCCAAATACCGAAGTTTGTTGAAGAAAAAGTTAGAGATTTTAATGAAAAAGAACGTGCAAATGTCCATCGCGGAGTCCATGCATTAGGCTTAAGAGCTACTAATCAATATGAATCAAGCCGTCAAAAGGTGGCTAATTTTATTGGCGCAAATAATGCTAAAGAAGTTATTTTTACTTCTGGATGTACTGATAGTTTAAATTTAGTTGCAGCTAGCTTCGGTGAACAAAATATTCAGGCAGGGGATGAGATCCTAGTCTCAATTATGGAACACCATAGTAATCTTTTGCCTTGGCAGCAACTTGCTAAAAGAAAACAGGCTAAGTTAAACTTTATTGAAATAAATTCAGATGGCTTACTTGATATTGAAAATTTAAAAAGTAAAATCAGCTCAAAAACTAAAATTGTTGCCTTGACGCATGTAAGCAATGTTTTGGGCACAATTAATCCAATTAAGGAGCTTACTGATCTAGCTCATGAAAAAGGAGCAATTGTTGTAGTTGATGGTGCACAAGCAGTTGGACATTTTCCAATTGATGTAGCTGAATTAAATGTAGATTTTTATGCTTTTTCTGGCCATAAAATGTTTGCTCCGACAGGAATTGGTGTTTTATATGGAAAAAAAGATCTCTTAGATAAAATGCCACCTTATCGTTTGGGTGGTGAAATGATTGCTAATGTAACTAGAGAAGGAGCAACATGGGCAGAAGTACCATATAAATTTGAAGCTGGTACACCAAATATTGCTGGTGCCATTGGACTTGGAGCAGCAATTGATTATCTGCAGTCTCTAGACTTTGAGCTTATTCAAAAACATGAACAGGAATTGACAAGTTATGCCTTAGAAAAGCTTAAAAATGTTTTAGGATTAACAATCTATGGTCCACAAAAAAGTAATGGTCGCATTGGAGTAATATCTTTTAATTTAAAGAATATTCATCCCCATGACTTAGCAACTGCACTAGATTTGGACGGAATTGAAGTTCGTGCTGGCCATCATTGTGCTCAGCCTCTAATGGCTAGCCTTAATACGGAGTCAACTGTTCGAGCTAGTTTATCTATTTATAATACTAAAGATGATATTGATAAATTAGTAAGTTCTCTCCACGAAGCAAAGGAGTTTTTCAGTGAGTTTAGATAAATTAAGAAGTTTATATAAAGCTGTAATTTTAGATCATGCTCAAATGCCGCGAAATTATGGACAACTAACTGATTTTAGTCATGAAACTACTGTATATAATCCAAGTTGCGGTGATAAAATTCATCTGACAATTTTGATTGAAAATAATAAAATTAAAAAAATTGCTTTTAACGGCGAAGGGTGCACAATCAGTAAAGCGTCTGCCAGTATGATGACAGACTTGGTAAAAGGAAAAAGTATCAAAGAGGCAATTGAGCTTTCACAGCTATTTTCAAACTTAGCAGCCAACAAGAAAAGCGACACTTTAAAATTAGAACAATTAGGAGATGCTCAAGTATTAGTAAATATTATGCAATTTCCTGCCCGAATCAAATGCGCTACTTTAGCATGGTGGGGACTAGATCGAGCATTACTTGGTAAAGAAAAGGAAGAAGAAAATGACTAAAGCAGAGGATATAGTTAAAGACGAAGATTATCAGTTCGGCTTTCACGATAATGTAGAACCGAAATTTTCAACTGGTCGTGGCTTAACAGAAGAAGTAGTTCGACAAATTTCAGCAGAAAAACATGAACCTAAATGGATGCTAGATTATCGTTTAAAAGCTTTTCATATTTATGAAAAAATGCCAATGCCAGATTTTGGTCCCGATCTTTCAGGGCTTGATCTAGATAATATGCTTTATTATCAAAAAATGACCGGTAAGAAATATCGTGATTGGAAGGATGTACCACAAGATATTAAGGATACTTTTGAGCGACTTGGTGTACCGCAAGCAGAGCGAAAATACTTAGCGGGTTCGGCTGCCCAATATGAATCGGAAATGGTTTATCATAAAATGAAAGAACAATTTGATAAACTAGGGATCATCTTCACTGATACGGATACAGCTTTGCAGGAGTATCCTGATTTATTCAAAAAATACTTTGGTAAGTTAGTTCCAATTGATTCAAATAAATTTTCTGCCTTAAACTGTGCTGTTTGGTCAGGAGGAACTTTTATTTATGTGCCAAAAGGAGTGCAAGTTCCAACACCAGTTCAGGCATATTTTAGATTAAATGCAGAAAATTCAGGCCAGTTTGAAAGAACTTTGATCATTGTTGATGAGGACGCGCATCTTGATTATGTTGAAGGATGTACTGCTCCGCAATATTCTTCAGATTCTTTACATGCGGCAGTTGTTGAAGTAAATGTCTTAGATAATGCATATTGTCGTTATACTACAATTCAAAACTGGTCTGATAACGTCTATAGTCTAGAAACAAAGCGTGCAGTTGCTGGAAAGCATGCAACTATGGAATGGGTAGACGGTAATTTAGGTGCGAAAGTTACCATGAAATATCCAAGTGTCTATTTAAACGGTGAAGGTGCTCGCGGTACTATGCTTTCAATTGCAGTTGCCCATCACGGTATTCACCAAGATTCTGGAGCTGGAATGTTTCATAATGCTCCTAATACTTCTAGCTCAATTGTGTCCAAGTCAATTGCCAAGGGCGGTGGGTCAACAGATTATCGCGGTAGTGTTAAGTTTTCTAAAAAATCAGATGGCTCAAAGGCACACGTGGAATGTGACACGATTATTATGGATGATATGTCTTCTTCTGATACGATCCCAACTAATGCTATTGAAAATTCAAATGTAGCGATGGAACATGAAGCCACAGTTTCTAAAATTTCTGAAGACCAGCTGTATTATTTAGAAAGTCGTGGCATCCCAGAAAGAAAAGCAACTGAAATGATTATTATGGGCTTTGTTGAACCCTTTACTAAGCAATTACCAATGGAATATGCAGTCGAACTTAATCGCTTGATTAGCTTCCAAATGGAAGGAGCAATTGGATAGTGCTAGAAATAGAGAAATTATCTAATACCGAAAAGGAAGTTTACCAAGCCTTAAAAAAAGTAATTGATCCAGAACTTCAGGTTAACATCGTTGATTTAGGATTAATTTATGGTATTGAAGTAAGCGAGACAAAATGTCAGATTACGATGACTTTAACGATTATGGGATGTCCTCTAAGTGAGTGGTTAGATCACGAAATTACTAAAGCTGCCAAAAGTGTTGATGAAGTTGATGAGTGCCAAATTAAACTCGTTTGGTATCCGCAATGGAATCCAAGTATGATGTCTAGAGTGGCCCGGATGACCCTTGGAATTCATGGATAGGGGTAAAGATGGAAGATCATAGTTTTATTTCATACGCAAATGGTAAATCTTTAGTGGAAATTAATAGCACCATTCCTGTTCCGAGAACTCGTAATTTCTTCAGGATGCTTTTAGCATATACTGGTCCTGGTGCATTAGTTGCTGTTGGATACATGGATCCAGGAAACTGGGCAGCCTCAATTAATGGTGGTCAGAGTTTTAATTATCTTTTGATTTCTACTATTTTAATTTCTAGTTTAATGGCTATGCTTTTACAATATATGGCCGCAAAACTAGGAATCGTTACTCAAATGGATCTAGCACAAGCCATTCGTGCACGTACTAGTAAAAGATTAAGTTTTATCCTTTGGATTATAATTGAACTAGCAATTATGGCAACTGATGTAGCGGAAGTTATTGGAGCGGCAATTGCTTTAAATCTTTTATTTAAGATTCCCCTAGTTATTGCAACTTTTATCACTGTCTTTGACGTATTACTCTTATTGTTATTGTCAAAAGTTGGATTTAGAAAAATAGAAGCCCTGGTATCCTGCTTGATTATGGTGATACTACTGGTTTTTACTTATCAAGTCATGTTAGCTAATCCTAACTGGAAAAATATTTTTTTGTCTGCATTGCCATCTCCAGAATTAGTAGCTCAGCATCCCGTAGTTAATGGATTATCACCTTTAACAGGAAGTTTGGGAATAATTGGTGCCACTGTGATGCCGCATAATTTTTATTTGCATTCATCTATTTGCCAAACTAGAAAAATTAACCATGATAATCTTGCAGATGTTCAAAATGCAGTCCGTTTTACTACGTGGGATTCAAATATTCAATTAATTATTGCCTTTTTTGTTAATGTACTTTTATTAATTATGGGAGCTGCTGTTTTTAAAAGTGGTGCAGTCAAAGATAGTTCATTCTTTGGTTTGTATGATGCTCTAAGCAATACGACTATGTTAAGCAATCCAATTTTGATCTCAGTAGCTAAGACGGGAATTTTATCAGTCTTATTTGCAGTTGCACTTCTTGCTTCTGGTCAAAATTCAACAATTACTGGAACTCTCACTGGACAGGTAGTAATGGAAGGCTTTATTCACTTAAAGATGCCACTATGGGCAATACGATTATTTACTAGATTATTATCTGTGATTCCAGTTATTATGTGTGTACTGATGACAGCAAAAGATTCAATTTCTCAGCAACATTTTGCCCTAAACATGCTTTTGGAAAATTCTCAAGTTTTTCTAGCATTTGCAGTACCGTTTTCAATTGTGCCACTTTTAATTATGACAGATGATAGGAGAATGATGGGACAGTTTAAGAATAGAAAGATTTGGTCAATTCTAGGGTGGGCCAGTTCAATTGTTTTAATTTTCTTGAATTTGTGTAATTTACTAGCTACTTTTGTTTCCTTTAATATGATGCCAAAAAGAGATGCAGTAGTTTTCGCTTATGCGATCATTATGTTGATTATTTTATTAATGGGCTGGACATGTTGGGATATGCGAAAGAAGAAATAACTGTAAGAAATAGTTTTAATATCTTTAATAATTGGGTTAATATTAAGAGAATAATAATTTAAATAGATCGGATTAATAAAAATGATTTATCAAACTTTTGCCCAATTATATGATCAGTTGTTTGATTCAGATATGTACAAGAGCTGGGAGAAATTCACTTTAGCTAATATTAATAAAAAGAATGGTAAGCTACTCGACCTAGCTGGTGGTAGTGGACGATTAGCTGTTTTACTTGCTAAAGATGGTATAAATGTCACGGTAGCTGATTTTTCTGATGAAATGCTGAGTTTAGCAGACCAACATAGTACTGAAAATAATGTTTCTTTACAGTTGGTTCAAGCTGATATGCGAGATTTAGCTGGCCTTGAAAAATTCGATGTAATTACTTGCTATGCGGACTCTTTCTGTTATCTTGATGACGAAGCTGACTTGTTTCAAGTATTTTCTGAGGTCGCCAATCATTTAAAAGATGATGGTGTATTTCTTTTCGATGTAATTACACCTCATCAAACTGACGATATTTACCCAGGCTATATGTACAATTATCAAGATGATGATCATCGTCGAGCATTTATGTGGCAGAGTTATGCCAATGAAGATGTCGAACATGGGGTGATCCATGATTTAACATTCTTTAATCGTCTACCCAATGGCGAATATGATCGTTTATCTGAGACTCACTATGAAAGAGCATATGATTTAGATACCATTAAAGAATTGTTGAAACATGCTGGTTTTAACTCAATTGAAGTTGGATCTGACTTTAGTTTAGAGATGAGAGATAAAAAGGCAACTCGCTGGTTCTTTAAGTGTCAAAAATAATAAAAGTATCCAGGGAAAAACATTAAAATAAAGCACTGATAATCATCGTTAAATAAACGTTGATATATCAGTGCTTTTACTTTCTAAAGAGTTATGTTTTAAATCAAATTAAGACTTGTTTACGAAACTCTTTTTATGCCGCATATGCAGATTTGTATGAATCTCTAGCGGCATTAATATCTTGCTCTTGAATAGAATAATAGGATCCTGCCGGATACATTACAGAAGCTGTATTAGTATGTTGTAAGCCAATTGCATGACCTAATTCATCATTGTTTGAAATATCAATAAAGACATTTGCTTTAGCATGGTTCCAAGTCTGGTTGCTGGAAGTCTCTTGATTTTGTCCTTCACTAGAATTAGAAGTTACTGGCTGATTTGGCTGATTCCGAGGATAGCGTCTGATCAGAAGGTTGATCGGAAACTTTAGGTGGAACTAGCTTTAATGGATTAAGATCGCTAGCATCTAAGGTTGATATTTTTTCCTTTAATGTACTAATTGAATCGTTAGTAGCCGTGCGAACAGTAGGATTATTCTTATAAGTATTAACACTTACAGAAACAAGACCTAATAGAAGAAAGAGCTTAATTGTTTTTCTGACACTTTTCATGTAACTGTTATCACCTCCATTCGACAACAAGTTCATTTGGGAGATGTGAATAATTAATGGTGAAATAGTTATATATTTTTAGTGAAAGTTAACTTTTTCTTAGTAAGTAGTAAAAAATACTATGCACTTAGCGTATGAGAATAAAGGTTACTCTTCTTAATTCATGTTCTACTTTTTTTATTTAAAGTTGCATCCAAGACAAGTTAAGGGAATTTATTACATTTTAAGACTACAATAGAAAGTGAAAAGATTTTTGAGAAGAGAAGGAAATTAAGATGTGTACATCAATTTTATATAGTCCAAAAGATAATTATTTTGGTAGAAATTTAGATTATGAAATTGCCTATGGTCAGAAAGTGGTAATTACTCCTAGAAATTATCAACTTAATTATCGTCATTTACCAACACAAGATACTCATTATGCAATGATCGGTGTTTCAGTAGTTGCCAATGACTATCCATTGTATTGTGATGCTATCAATGAAAAAGGATTAGGAATAGCCGGATTAAATTTCACTGGTCCTGGTAAATATTTTGCTGTAGATGAAAGCAAAAAGAATGTTACTTCTTTTGAACTGATCCCATATTTATTAAGCAGTTGTGAAACTATTGAAGATGTAAAGAAATTATTGTCTGAAACTAATATTACTGATGAAAGTTTCTCTAAAGATTTACCAGTTACTACTCTTCATTGGTTAATGGGTGATAAAAGTGGTAAGAGTATAGTTATTGAATCAACAGAAACTGGTTTACACGTTTATGACAACCCAGTTAATACTTTAACAAATAATCCTGTCTTTCCAGCTCAAGTTGAAACCTTGGCTAACTTTGCTTCGGTTTCTCCAGCTCAACCTAAAAATACACTTGTACCTAATGCAGATATTAATCTGTATAGTCGTGGATTAGGGACCCATCATTTACCAGGCGGAACAGATTCAAATTCTCGCTTTATTAAGGCATCTTTTGTATTAGCTCATTCACCAAAAGGTAATGATGAAGTTGAAAATGTAACTAATTTCTTCCATATTTTACATTCAGTTGAACAAGCAAAGGGTACCGATGAAGTTGAAGATAATGTATTTGAATTTACCATGTATTCAGACTGTATGAATTTGGATAAGGGAATTTTATATTTTACTACTTACGATAATAACCAAATTAATGCTGTGGATATGAATAATGAAAATTTGGATACTTCTGACTTGATTACCTATGAATTATTTAAGGATCAAGCCATTAAATTTGAAAATTAAAGGTTAGTTTAAAATAATTTAGTAGTAAATTTTGACAAAGTAAAACGGGTAAAGTTGATTGACTTCACCCGTTTTAGTTTATTTATTATTTAGGTTAAAACGAATTTTATTTTAAAAAGTAAATAATTACAAAACAATACTGGATATGATTTGATCATTTCAGTTTTTTTATCCCCAATTTAATTCATCATATTTTGCTTGGATAAATTCCCTAAATAAAGGTAGGGTGAATCCTAATTTACCGCGAATGATTGTTTTGATTAAATCATATTTAATTAGCTTAGTACGATATATATTTACATATTGCTTGCTTTTACCCATTTTTTCAATAATTGCACTAATATTATTATTTTTTGACATCTCGTAGAGAAATTGAAAATCAATTTCTGTTAATTCATGTGAGATGACATCATATGCTTGATTGAAAAGCGTATCTTTAAAAGCTAACTTAGTATAATTCCAGGAGTCTTCAAAATTTTTACCAGTAGATAGCTCTTCATACATCAAATCGCCAATTAATTGAAAAGCATAAGCATAACCTTGTGTCATCTCGGCCATTTCTTCAGCTTGGTCACTTGTAATGTCAAATACTTTAATATACGCTTGAGCAATTGATAATTTTTGCAATTTATTAACGTGAAACCTATCAGCGCGTACTAAAAAAGTTAAATTATGCGAACTAGAAAGTTCCGCCACTTCCTTCAACAATCCATTCATGATAACAGAAACTTGCAGTTCACTTAAGCTCCAATTATTAAATTCTTCAGCTAATTTTTGAATTGCTGGTGTATTAGAAACTTCATCAATACAAAATGCGACTCGCATGTTAGCTTGTTTCAGTAATTTTAAAATTTTAGTGATTTCGGTTTTATAGTAGATTTCATCATGTTTTTCATTTGCTTCAGCAAAATTTATAGAAACGAATGGTAAGCTAATTGAAACAGATGAAGACCACTTTTTTAATTTATTAAGCATTGGGGCTAGCTTAATGTACATTATACGAAATAAATCTTCAGTATTATGAAGAGTTACTACGATTGTATCATCATATTTATTAAGTTCTTTGCCAACTTTGTTCATAAAAACTGTTTTACCTGAACCACGAACACCAGTAATAAAAAGTGAGTAAGTGGGATGTTTTTTGTAACGATGTGCTCTTTTAGCATATTTGACAGCATCATTATTAAAATCAAGATATAGTTCAGGAATACCGCCGAATTCGGCATCAAATGGATTTTCACTGTACATTTTAAAACCTCATTATACTTCATTATACTTTACTGCAAATTTTTATACTTCATTATACTTTGCGGCACAATTTTATACTTCATTATACTTTTTAGGTGATTCTAGAATTGTTTTGCATAAGTGCATTAATGTTGATAGGATTTTATCTTTTGCGACTGAAGTATATAAAGCACTAAAGCAAGCTTAGATATGAATGTAAAATAAAATGAGTAATAGTTTCTATATGAACTGTAGGAAAGCTATTGCTCATTTTATTTATATTTAGTTAAATCATGAGGGATAAGAAAGAGAGAAACTAAAAAGTTCTAGATTAATTTTAAAATTCATCTAAAATCATCTCTTGTTCAACGAATTTATCGAAGTAGGGCAATAAAAAGCTAACATAGCCGTAACCATTTGGCTTAATAATTTGATCATCAATTAATTTTCGGCGATATACAGCAATGTAATTCGGTCCTTTTTCCATAAGATTACCAATAACCTGACTTTTAACCTTGTGTTGCTTAGATTTAACCATAGCTTGTACGAATTCTTTTTCACGTTCAGACATGTCACTATAAACTTTGAAGTAAACATTTCTATTTAATTCACTAATATAGATGTCTAAGATGTTGTTTATATCAGATATAGAAATCGTCTTATTGGAGGAATGAATGATTTCTTCCCACAAATGATAGCCCAATAATTGAAAAGCATAAGCAAATCCTTGAGTTTGTTTAGTCATATATAAAAGAGTTTCAGTAGAAAACGTATAGCCAGCTTTACTAAAAATATGCTGATAACTATTTTTTATACTTTCAATATCTAAAGGATTCAAAACGATTCGATTGGCACGCAATAAAAAGGTAAGAACATCATCATTTTGGATTTCTGAAACATTTTCTGGTAAACCTGCCATAAGTAAAGAAACATTAAGATTGTTTCGAATCATAATTTGATAACAACTAGCAAATTTTTTTAATAATGGTGTTAAATGTACTTCGTCAATGTTAATTAAAACATGAAACCCTTTTTTTGTTAGTTTCTCTAAGGCATCTTGGAATAATAATTGAAAATTAGATTCAGCCTGTTGATGGAAACTAGCACTCATATCTAGTCCAAAGAAGTTCATCTTTAGGTCGATATTTTTTATAATCTTCAAGTTAAGAAGATGTCGTTGTAATTGATTTATTAGGGAGATTAAGAGATCATCATCTAGAACTAAATTGATTACTAACCAATTTTTATCTTTACTTATTAAATTAGAAACTTCTGTCATCAATGTAGTTTTTCCCGAACCACGTTGCCCGTAAAGAAGGGATGTTTGAAAAGGCGATCCCACTCGGTTCAATTCAGTAACTATACGTTGAGTTAATGAATCACGATTTAAGAAAACACTGGGCATTTTTCCAAAACTAGGATTAAAAGGATTTTCCATTTAGTTACACCTCTTTTTATAACTTTTTATAACTTTTATTTAATTTTATAACTTTTTATAACCTTTTTCCACTTTAGAAAGATCGGGTAAGGAGCAGTAAACAATAGCTATAAACTGTAATAGAGAAAACTCCACATAAATATGTGTTAAAAACGATAATTTAACAACTGAGTAAAAAGTTTCCTATAATATATAGATGTAAATTATAGAAATGATAAAGAAGGAAATAAAATGGCAGTCCCAAAAAAGATTGAAGTTCGTGATGGACGTGTTCATAACTTGAAGAATATTAATGTAGATATCCCACTTCATAAGTTTGTGGCTATTTCAGGACTTTCGGGGTCAGGAAAGTCATCCCTAGCAATGGGAATTTTATATGAAGAAGGGTCGCGCCGTTACTTGGACGCTCTATCTACCTATATGCGTCGACGAATTAAGCAAGGTGCGCAAGCGGATGTAACTAGTGTAAAACATATTCCATCTGCTTTAGCCCTGCGCCAGAGACCAAGTGTTCCTAATGAACGAGCGACTGTTGGAACAACTACTGAAACATATAATGTTTTACGACTAATTTTTTCAAGATTAGGGTCCCCCGTCTGTCCTAATGGACACCGAGTTGCCCCAAGTTTAGATATTGCAGAAGCAATGTCTAAGTCCGGAGATGAGATGGGACAGGTTACTTGTCCAACTTGTGGTGTAAAGTTTCACGTTCCAAGTGCGGAAGATTTTTCTTTTAATTCTGATGGAGCTTGTGAACGTTGCGGTGGAACTGGTAAGGTACGCCAATTAGACGAAAGTAAATTAATTGCAGATCCCAATCTTTCGATTAGAGACGGTGCTGTAGCTTCTTGGAATTTACCAGGAAGGAACTTTATGCCAAATGTGGCTGAACATGCGGGCGTTAGAATTGACATTCCTTATAAGGATTTAACTGAGAAAGAGAAAGATTTTGTTTTAAATGGTCCTGAAAAGAAGTACCAGATGGATTTGTTGTCAGGAACCGGTCGAGTTTTTCATAATTTTAATGCTTTATATGAAAATGCGCATCAAGCCGTTTTAAAATCAGCTGAAAGTAGTAAAAGTGAACGAGCACAGAAACGTCTTGCAGAATTTTTTACTTATTCAACTTGTCCCGTTTGTCATGGAACGCGTCTTCGTCCAGAACTACTTAATCAGTTAGTTAATGGAAAAAATATTGATCAAGTTCAACATATGCAACTAGGCGATTTGACTAAATGGAGTAAAGAAGTTCTCGCTAGTCTGCCAGAAAATATGCATCCCATGGCTAAAGCCCTACTCAATGAATTTATTAATAATTTGCAGCCATTACTGGATTTAGGATTAGATTATTTAACCATGGCACGAGCTGGGAATACCTTGTCTACTGGTGAATTACAAAGAATCCAACTTGCTAGAACTTTACGTACAGAAACTACCGGAGTTTTATACGTTTTAGATGAACCTTCAATTGGATTGCATCCCGCTAATGTTGATGGATTAATTAAAGTATTGCGAAAATTAGTTGCACAAGGTAATTCTCTTGTGGTCGTTGATCATAACGTTGATATTATAAAAGCAGCTGATGAAATTATTGAAATTGGTCCTGGTTCTGGTGAAGCTGGAGGAGAAATTTTGGATCAAGGCACTCCTTTAGAAATTGAAAAAGATCCTCAATCTTTAATTGCACCTTATTTAGATGGCAAAGCTGATTTAATGGCTCGTAAAGTTAGCGATAAAGTTAATTCTGAGCAAGTTACTTTCGAAGTAGATCACTATTTTAATTTACATGATATTAAAGCAGGCATTCCTGTAAATCAAATTACTGCTGTAACTGGCTTTTCAGGAGCAGGTAAGACTAGTTTGATTTTAGATTCTATTGTTCCAGCAATTAAGGTCCAAGATAAGGGAGAGCCTTTACCAAAGCAAGTTAAAGAATTTAATTCTCCGATACATCATGTTGTAAGTGTGGATGCTTCTCCAATTGGAAAGAGTACGCGTTCAACAGTCGCAACTTATACTTCAATTATGGATAATTTGCGTAAGCTCTTTGCTCAACAACCTTTAGCTAAAGAAAAACACTATACTCCCAGTTACTTTTCTTATAATAATAAGGAAGGAGCTTGTCCAACTTGTGGTGGTACAGGAATCGTTACTTTAGATATTCAGTTTTTGCCTGATATGCAACAAACCTGTCCTACTTGCCATGGAGATAGATATAATCAAAAAATTCAAAAAGTTAAATGGCATGATCTTTCGATTGTTGATGTTCTTAACCTGGATATAAACGAAGCTATTCCAATTTTTAAAGAGATTCCAAAAATTGAACGCGATCTACTTTTATTGAAAGAAGTAGGTCTTGATTATTTACACTTAGGAGAAAGTACACCAACTTTGTCTGGTGGGGAAGCGCAGAGATTAAAATTAGTAACACACTTAAGTCAGAGACAAGACGATACCTTATTTGTTTTTGATGAACCTACTATTGGTCTGCATCCCTTAGATGTAAAGGTATTAGTTCATGTAATGCAAAAACTTCTTGATCAAGGCGCAACTATAATTACTATTACGCAT
Organism: uncultured Lactobacillus sp.; assembly: GCA_947565635.1. Lineage (GTDB taxonomy): Bacteria > Bacillota > Bacilli > Lactobacillales > Lactobacillaceae > Lactobacillus. Next base: position 38,872 of record CANOGU010000001.1, read on the forward strand.
GATCTTAACTTAATCGTTAATACTGACTACATGCTTGATTTAGGACCACGTGGTGGTGAAAATGGAGGAAAGTTAGTGGCTAAAGGTAGACCATTAGAATTAATTAAAGATCCGCAAAGCTTGACCGTAAAGTATTTAGCAGATTATGTCGATCAGTTTAAATTAAATAAAATAAACAGTTAATAAGAAGTAGCCAACCTAAGAATTGTAGTGACCCTCGAAATTCGGACACGAATTTCGGGGGGTTCTTATGACCAAATTATCTAAAGAAGATAAAAAGTATTATATTGAAGCCTATATATTTTTCATCCTTGTTAATTAGTTAAAATTGTTAAATAATTTTGTATAATAAAGTGGCAATTCAGTAAAGTTTGAGAGGATGGAAGCATAGTATGGAAAAGTTAAAAGCAATTCAATTTAATTTTGAAAATTGTGAGTCTGAGCAAATTCCAATTGAGTATATTCCTTATTTTAATTTTAAAAATGTATATACTAACTTAAGCCATCGCTGGGGCCATGAAGAGGAAGATAGTGATGTCCTTAAAACAGGCCTTGAATGTGATGGGTTTACTATGATTGCTGACTGGGACAGAGTAAATACCATTGAAACCTCAGAAGAATATAATTTAGCTGACCGGATTGCTAAATTCCATGATTTAGTTGATGTAGATTTGATTTTTAAATCTGGAAAAACTAAAAATATTTATATGCCATGGGAAGATGCAAACTATGGTGAATCTAACGCTTTAATGATTGTTCTAAAGTCTGATTCTAGTTCTTATGTTACTAATAGCAAGTTCAACAATAGTACATTTTTAGAGGTTTATATAGAAAAAAAGGCGTAAGCTAATATCTTTTTTAGATATTAGGCATGCGCCTTTTTATTAGTCTTTGAATATGGTTAAAAATCTATTATTTTCGAATAAATTTTTGATCACTGCTTGGAATACCATTCTCGTCAGAAATATAACGTTCTACACGCATATGAAGATCATACTTTTTACGTAGGTCGGCTAATTCTTGCATCATTGGTGAAGCATGGTGGGCATCAAGAGATTCTTGATTTTTCCAGCTATCAATTAGAAGAATAGTTTCAGGATCATCTAATGGAATGAAATATTCATATTTTTCATTTCCTGGTTCTTTCCTAATACGGTCGGCTACACCGCTGCTTTCTATTTCTTCAGCGAATTTACGAGCGCTTCCATTTTTACCAGTGTAGTAAAGATTAACTGTTAATGACATATCTAATCCTCCTTAATTATTCGTGGTAGTTCTTTAACCATTTTATATTAAATTTTAATCAAGAAAAAAGTGTTTACCATCAAGACTTTAAAATCTGGTAAACACTTTTTCTATAAACTGATTTTGATAAACATTAATGCAATTGTTTTAGTTCGTTTAATACTGCATCATAATTAGGTTCATGTGTAATTTCATCAACTAATTCACGGTATAAGATTTTACCATTCGGATCAAGAACCCAAACCGAGCGAGCAAGAATGCCAGATTCTGGAATTAATAATCCAGTGGCCTTACCAAATGACAAATTTTTATCCGACATCAATTGCATATTTTTAACATCTTCGGCAGCACACCAAGTTTGCTGGTCTTCAACAGTATTAGTTGAAATAGTCAAAAAGTTAATTTCTGGAAATTTATCCATTGTTTTATTAAAAGTTTTGGTTTGAATACTGCAAACCGGAGTATTGATATCTGGTACTACACTAATTAAACTAAACTTACCTAGCAAATCAGACTTGGTGAATTCATGATTATTCTTATCTTGTACTGTAAAATTAGGCATTTCTTCACCAACTGCTGGCGGAGTACCTATTAATTTAACTTCTTTACCTTTAAAAGTGATTTTCATAAGTTATACCCTCTCTTTCTTCTTATTATCTTAAATATAGCAAATTATAGGAGGTATCTTAAATATTTAGCCTATGTAGTGAAATACCATACCTTAAATGCATAGATGTCTAGTAGAAATAACTATTTTTAATTTATAAAGGGTGGATATAAAATAATAGATGAGAGAAATAAAGAGTTTGACGGAGGAAAAAATAATGGCAAAAAATGAAGAAGAAGTAAAAAATAGTGTCTTTGGCTTTGGTAAATTTAACGAAGCATACGCAAAATACTTTCAAGGAAAGAGTTTTCTTAATCCTTTAGCTACAAGTAAAGAGGCAAAAACTGGTGTCAGCAATGTAAGTTTTGAGCCAGGATGTCGCAACGATTGGCACATGCACTCAATTCCTCAAATCCTAATTGCCGTTGCAGGTGAAGGGTGGTATCAAGAAGAAGGTAAACCAGCACAGAAGATGGTTCCCAGTGATGTTGTAATTGTTAACCCTAATACAAAACACTGGCATGGTGCTACCAAGGACTCATGGTTTGCTCATGTAGCAGTAATGGTCGGAGACGGTAAAACCACTTGGCTTGAGCCAGTTTCTGATGAAGAATATGACAAGTTAGGTTAAATTTAATAGAGTTTATATTAATGAATTAGGTAGATAAAAAGTTAAGTACTGACTGTAGTACTTAACTTTTTTAGTAAACTTGATAATTTCTTTAAAGAATACTTGAAGTAAAATATTTCGATTTTTTTAAGAAAGTAAAGAAATTATAAAGACGGTTGAATAATAAAAAATAGTCGTTTAGGCTATAGTCGTTAATTAAATAAAGAAGCAAATAAACTGTTAGGTGAGACTCCTACGTAAATATATGCTGATGCCCAGGAACATCCAGAGATGCCAACGGGTCAAACAGGAACTGTCGAGTTAAGGCTTTTCCCAGTCAGCTAGTTGAAAAAACTTTACGTTACGTAGTGTTAAAACTGAACGACGAGTATTAAATCGCTATTATAAGACCAATGCAGTTTTTGCGTTGGTCTTTTTGTTTGTTTGCCGATTTTTTAGAGGGAGAGATTACTATGTTAAAATTCAACTCTAAGGATCGTGTAGTAACTGATGCGACTTTAGCTAAGCAAATTGCTGGAAAAGAAAAGAGTGAAGTATTAAAGCAATTAGATACGTCAATTAATGGGTTAAACCCTGCGCAAGCAAAAAAGCGTTTAGAGCGCGATGGGTTAAATGAAGTATCAAATAAAGAGTGTCATCCAAAATTGCATTTTTTATTTGATGCTTTCATGACTCCATTTACAGGAGTATTACTGTTTTTAGCTCTTTTATCTTTTTTGACTAACTATCTTTTTGTTCCTGCAGATCAAAAGGATCTCAGTACAGTCATTATTATGATTACAATGGTTTTAATTTCTGGAATAACTAGTTTTATCCAGAATGTTAAAACCAGTGACGCAGTTGATTCACTATTAAATATGGTATCTGTAACCACGAATATCAAACGAGATGGGAAAGATCAAGAATTACCGACTAAAGATGTAGTGGTTGGTGATATTATCAATCTAACTGCTGGAGATCTAGTACCAGCAGATCTGTATTTGTTAAAAAGTAAGGATCTCTTTTGTTCAGCTAGTTCATTAAATGGTGAATCTAGTCCTGTTGAAAAACTAGCAAATGAAAAGCCAAAGGAAAATGATAACTATCTAGATTATCCGAATATTTTATATGAGGGAACAAATATTGTTTCAGGCTCTGCAATGGGCGTTGTATTTGCTACAGGTGATGAGACAGTATTTGGCAATTTAGCACGTACTCTGAGCAAGAATAAAAATAAAGAAACAACTTTTGATATTGGAATCAAAAATGTTTCAAAAATTTTATTGATTATGACCGCTGTAATTGCACCTCTTGTGTTTTTAATTAATGGTTTAACCAAAGGGGATTGGCTTAATGCATTGATTTTTGCTATTGCTACGGCTGTGGGACTAACTCCAGAAATGCTTCCTGTAATTGTTACAAGCAATCTAGTTAAGGGATCAGTTGAAATGGCAAGGCACGAAACAATTGTTAAACGAATGAATTCAATTCAAAACTTTGGCTCCGCTGATATTCTTTGCACAGATAAAACTGGAACTTTAACACAAGACAAAGTAGTTTTAGAGCGTCACTATGATTTGAATTTAGAAGAAAAATCAAAAGTCTTAGAACTATCATATTTGAACAGTTACTATCAAACAGGGATGAAAGACTTAATTGATAAGGCGATCATTGATGCAGCTAAAGGTGAATTAGATACAAATGACATTAATCAAAATTATCAAAAAATTGATGAGATTCCCTTTGACTTTAAAAGAAGACGAATGAGTGTAGTGGTAATGAATAAGAAGCATGAACACTTATTAGTAACAAAAGGGGCTGCTGAAGAAATGCTTGCTTGTTCTAACCGGTTAGAAATTAATGGTGAAATTAGGGCTCTTAATCAAGAGCAAAGACAAGAAATTTTAAATAAGATCAATCAAATGAACCAAGATGGGTTACGGATGGTATTGCTAGCCTATAAGAAAAATCCTGCTCCTGTTGGTGAATTCAGTGTTGATGATGAGAAAGAACTAATTTTAACTGGATTTTTAGCATTTTTAGATCCACCAAAGGATAGTGCTAAAGCTGCATTAACTGCTTTAAAGAGGGATGGAATTACTGTAAAAATCTTAACTGGAGATAATGAAGCTGTCACTAGAAACGTTGGCAAGCAAGTTGGGTTAGATATTGCTTGCGTGTATCAGGGAAAGGACTTAGAAAATAAAAGTTCAGCTGAATTGAAGAAAATGGTTGAAGAATGTGATGTTTTTGTAAAACTGTCTCCTCAACAAAAGGCACAAATTATTCAATTATTAAGAGAAAATAACCATACCGTAGCTTATATGGGAGATGGAATTAATGATGCACCTGCTATGAAAGCAGCTGATGTTGCTATTTCCGTTGATACAGCCGTAGACATTGCTAAAAAATCTGCTGATATAATTTTGTTACACAAAGACCTAATGATTTTAGAAAAAGCTGTTCAAATTGGTCGGCAAGTCTTTGGAAATACGATGAAATATATTAAAATTACGCTTTCATCTAATTTTGGTAATATTTTATCAATTTTAGTAGCATCCTCATTTCTTCCTTTTCTTCCAATGCTTCCAGTTCAACTTCTCATTTTAGACTTAATGTACGGTACCAGCTGTCTATCAATTCCATTCGATACAATGAATAAACATTATTTATCTGAACCAAGAAAGTGGAGTACTAAGAAGCTTCCTAAGTTTATGTTCTATTTTGGTCCTACATCTTCGATTTTTGACATCATAACTTTTGCATTACTGTTCTTTATAGTTTGTCCACAAATTATCGGAAGTAGCTATGCAGGAGCAACTGCTTCACAAAAATTACTTTTTTCAGCTGTCTTTTGTACTGGCTGGTTTATTGAATCGCTTTGGACCCAAGAAATGGTTATTCATGCACTTAGAGATCCAGGCCTCCCATTTATTAAACAGCATGCTACAGCAATTGTTACATGGGCAACGATTGGTATGGCTGCAATTGGGACTATGTTACCATTTATTATTCCTGTCGCAAAAGCAGTGAAATTTGGTCCAATTCCAGTATATTTTTTAGGAATTGTATTTATTTTATTGATTTTATACATTGCTTTAACGATGTTAGTAAAGAAATGGTATCTAAAATCAGAGAAATATTTAATCTAATTGTTTTAATATTAAATCTATTTTTAAAGGAAGTATGATTTACTACATACTTCCTTTTGTTTTATTGTGGCATATTTTATAATTAGGTATCTAACAGTATACATTCTAACTATTAACAAAGGGGTTAAAAGATGACAGATAAAGTAGAAAAATATCAAGAAATGATGGATTTATTCCGTTTATACTTCAACTTTTCTAAAAGATTTTATGGGGAAGAAGTAAAATTTAGTCAACTTACTCCTCAGCAAGGACGAACTTTAATGTATATTCAAGAGCATCCCGGTATGATTCAAAGGGAACTAGCTGATAATTTTCACTTACGTAATGCCAGTGTAACTAATATGTTGAAAAATCTTGAACGTGATGGATATATTCAACGCAAACAAGATGAAAAGTCTGCCCGAATTAAACGAATTTATCTTACCCACTTAGGCGAAAAACAAGTTATTGAGATGAAAAAAAGCTTTAACTTGATATTAAAAAAACTTTCTAGTCGAGTAGACGAAAAGCTATTAGATCAATTAATTCCACTCCTGAAGGAACTAAACCAACAAGTTCGAAATAATTAGGGACTTGACAGTTAGGTATCTACATGTTTTAATACTAAGCGTCAATCATTATTAGGTACCTAACTATTAAGGAGGAATTTATTAATGGATAGAGGAAGACCCCGGATTGAAAAAGGAAAACGTAGTTTTAGTTTTCAGGATTTTTTTAAATTAATAAATCAAGTGCATCCTAAATACTGGCAATTAGTTGTTGGTACTTTGGCTGGATTAATTGCCACGGGAGCAAACTTAATCGTTCCTCAATTTGCACAAAGAATTATTAATAACTTTAAGCATTTAAATATAAACCTGGTAATTATTACTGGAATAGTATTTTTTGGTGGAGTAATTATTAGTGCCTTATCTGTCTGTATTTTGGGAGTGTTTGGAGAGCATGTCGTTTCAAAACTTCGTGATAGTCTCTGGGCCCGCTTACTTAAGATGCCAGTTAGTTATTTTGATAATACTTCGACGGGTGAAATTTCATCAAGACTAGTTAATGACACGTTGCAAGTCAAGAATTTACTTGCTAATACCTTACCCAATGCAATTACTTCTTTATTACAATTCTTTGGTGCTGTCGTCATCATGTTTATGATGGATTGGCAGATGTCCTTAATCATGGTTCTTGCTGTTCCTTTAGTGATATTTGTCCTATTACCATTTATGAGATTGTCAGGAAAAATTGGACGGGCACGTCAAGATGAACTGGCAAAATTTTCTAGTGATTCAACTAATGTTTTAAGTGAAATCCGTTTGGTAAAATCAAGTAATTCAGAGAAGAAAGAGCTTGCTACTGGAACAAAAAGAATTGCTAAACTTTATGCAATTGGGGTAAAGGAATCCTGGATTAACTCCTTGATGCAGCCAATTTCTAATATGTTAATGATGATTTTAGTAATTGGTATTTTAACTTACGGTGCTATTCGTGTTATGCAAGGTACACTTACTATGGGTGCACTTATTTCCTTCTTAATGTATCTATTTCAATTGATGGGTCCAGTAATCATAATTAGTCAATTTTTCAATGAATTAGCTAAGACGTCAGGTTCAACTGAACGTATCGGCGAAATGCTTAATGAACCAATTGAAGTATCTGCCGATAATCAAAAGGTTGATATTGCTGGAAAAGAATTGAAGCTGCAGAATGTAAGTTTCTCATATGAAAAAGGAAAGCAAATTCTACATGATATCAATGTGTCGGCTAAGCCTAACACTGTTGTCGCCTTTGCTGGTCCATCAGGTGGTGGAAAAACAACAATTTTTTCACTAATAGAACGTTTCTATAAACCAACTTCGGGAAAGATAACTATTGGTGGACAAAATATAGAAGAGATTGATTTAACTGATTGGCGTAAGCAAATTGGACTTGTAGGTCAGAATTCATCGGTTATGCCGGGAACTATTCGTGAAAATCTGGTTTATGGTTTAGGAAGAAAAGTTAGTGACGATGAATTATGGCATGTTTTAAAGATGGCATATGCAGATAAATTTGTAAAAGGGGCAGAAGATGGCTTAGAAACACAGATTGGTGAACGAGGTGTTAAGCTGTCTGGTGGACAAAGACAGAGAATTGCAATTGCGAGGGCCTTTTTGCGTGATCCGAAAATCTTAATGCTTGATGAGGCTACTGCAAGTCTTGATTCAGAATCTGAAGCTATGGTACAAAAAGCCTTAGCAAGTCTGATGAAAAATAGAATGACTTTAGTAATTGCTCACCGTTTAAGTACAATTGTTGATGCAGATAAAATTTATTTCATTGATCATGGAACTGTTTCTGGTTCAGGTACTCATGATGAATTAGTTAAATCAACACCTCTTTATGCAGAATACGTGCATAATCAATTTAAAAAGTAGTAGGTAAAAATAGCGGCTTTTAAGTCGCTATTTTTTGTATAAATTAAAATAAGGGTTTTCTTTACGCTTTTAGGATATGATTATCATATGGGAGTAAAATAATGAATTAAATAGAGGTATAACAGGTAATTATGAAACATTTAACGTTAAATAATGGTGTTAAAATCCCAATTTTTGGCTTTGGAACTTACGAGATTAACCCAGACCAAACAAAAGAAGCTGTTTTATCTGCTTTTAAAGATGGCTACCGTTTAATTGATACAGCACAATATTATCAAAATGAACAGCAAGTAGGTGAAGCGGTTCATGCAAGTAACCTTAATCGAGATGAGGTTTTCATTACAACGAAGACAATGACTGATGGATATGAAGCGACTAAACGGGGACTAGACGACTCTCTAAGTAAAAGTGGCTTAAATTATTTTGATTTAGTCTTAATTCATTGGCCGATGGGCCACGATTTAGATACTTGGCGCGCTCTAGAAGAAGCATATAAAGCCGGTAAAACGCGAGCTATTGGTATCAGTAATTTTAATAGTCGACAAACATTAGAATTAATCAATCATGCAGAAATTCAACCCATGGTTGATCAGATTGAAACACATCTTTTATTACAACAATGGAAAATGCACGAATTTTTGAAAAAAGAAAATATTATTCATGAAAGCTATAGTCCCTTAGGTAACGGCCAACAAAATCTGATGACTAATCCAGTGTTACAAAAAATTGGTGAAAAATATGGTAAATCACCAATCCAAGTGATTTTACGGTATTTAGTCCAGAATGACATTGTAACTATTCCTCGTTCTACTAATTCGGCCCATATTAAAGCTAATATTGATATCTTTGATTTTTAGTTAGATAAAGAGGATCTTAAGCAGCTCCGTGCTTTAGATGAGCGCAAGCCAATTGATGGTTGGCCAGCAGAGATGCGAGAAGATGAAGATTATTAAGCCATAGAACATAATATAAAAACATAAAAGAGTAATTGTATTCCCATAGATAGAATGAGGTAGACAATTACTCTTTTTCACTATTCATTTAATTATTAAGCGAGTCTCGTAATTTTTATAAAAATAAGTTTCCTAAATTAGATAGCTTTCGATTCTTCTTCCCGATAACGATATTAGGATCAGTAATTTTGGGAGAAAGAGGGCGAGCAGTTAAACCCTCTAGTTTCTTATCATATAAATTATTGTAAGAAATTTGAACGCTATGACCTTCACCAGCTAAAAGAGACGCAGTATAAGCTAAATTACTGTTTGCAACCGTTAAATCAGTTGGGGTAATCTTACAATCGGACAAAGTGTTTAAAATGATTTGAGTAGAGCTTGGGGTTATATAAATTTGTTTTGAACTAATAATTGTGATAATAATAGATAAAACTTAACACTTTACTATAAGTAAGAAGGTCGATTTTATGCCTATCAAAAAGCCACTAGCAGATTTGATCCGGCCAAAAAATTTATCGCAATTTGTAGGTCAAACTAAGCTAATTTCTGAAGGAAAGCCCCTTTATCAAATTATCAAAAATCATGTTCCAATTTCGCTCTTATTATGGGGACCGCCTGGAACAGGAAAAACAAGTCTAGCGCAAATTATTGCTCGAGAATATGATTATCCGCTAGCCACTTTTAATGCTTCGATTGATAATAAAGCAAAGCTGATGCAAATCATTAATACTTATCCTTATCAATCATTTGTTCTACTGATTGATGAAATTCATCGTATGACGACAACATTGCAGGATTATCTTTTGCCTTATTTAGAGAACGGACAAATTCTTTTAATTGGCGCAACTACTGAAAATCCTATTATGTCAATTGTTCCTGCTGTCCGCTCACGTTGTCAGATTTTTGAATTTGAGACTTTAGACGATAAGGATATTAGTGAGGTTTTAGTCCGAGCTCTAAAAGAAGTATTTCATTTAGATGAAAAACAAATAGATAAAGAAGCAATTAATATTATTGCTCGTTCAGCTGATGGAGATTTGCGTGTAGCATTAAATTTATTAGAAACTATTCATGCAGTTAATGGAGAAAAAATTTCAGCTAAAAATGTTAAGGAGTTTGTAAAAGGTCAACATTTTGCTTATGACAGAAAAGCAACTAAACATTATGATTATTTAGCAGCTTATTCCGATTCAATGGCTGGATCCGATACTGATGCAGCCTTGTATTATCTTACCGTCTTACTTAAAAACGGAGATCTACCGTCAGTAGTACGGCGTTTGCGAGAAATTCCATACACATATGTTGGCTTAGCCAATCCAGAACAAGTAACGCAAATAGTAGTTGCAGCTAATCAGGCAGAAAAAATAGGGATGCCAAAGGCAAAATATCCTTTGATGTTTGCGACTATGTTAATGTGTTTGTCCCCTAAGTCAGGTGCTTTTGATGAAATTTGGGCAAAGCTAGATAAAGATACTATTCATCCTAATAAGCATCCCATGCCACGTGGATTACGAGATATGCATTATAAGCATTCAGAAGAAATAACAGGTGGTGGGTTGATAGATAATCCATTTACACAACCATTTCAAATTGCAAAACAAAATTACATGCCTAAGGGGCTTGAAGGTCAAAGATATTATTTTGCAAAAGATAATATTAATGAGAAAAAGCTCGAACAACAATATTTGAAACTTCATAAATATATTTATGGTAAGGAATATGGAGAGTAGGTCATTTTAATAATTATGCTAAAATGAAGGTGAAAGAGAAAAGAAGGTAATATAATGAAAATAGACGCATTTGCACATATTTTAACGCCTGATTTTTATCAGACCATGTTAAAAATTGATGCTACAATTCCACAAAAATATCCTTTTATAAAGATAGAAACTCTAGTTGATTTAAATCAAAGAATAGCTAATTGGCCGGATAAAAATACTAAGCAGGTAATTTCATTTGCTAATATCAATCCAGAAGACTTTGTAGATGAAGAGAAAGCTAGTCAAATTGCACAAGAAGCAAATCAAGAACTGTCTACTATCATAGCTTCTTATCCTGATTATTTTGAAGCGGGAGTAGGGATGCTAGCGCTAAATAACGTTCCTGCTTCGCTCGAAATCTTAGAGAAAATTAAGGCCGATAAAAATTTAGTTGGCGCACAGATTTTTACTCGTCATTTAGGTAAAAGCATTGCTGATCCTGAATTTGAACCAATTTTATTGAAAGCAGCTGAACTGCATCTTCCTTTATGGCTACATCCCGTTTTTGATAATCGAAAGCCAGATAATAATCTAGTATTTTCTTGGGAATATGAACTATCGCAGGCTATGTTGCAACTAGTACAAAGTGATATCTTCAAAAAAGCACCTAACTTGAAAATTTTAGTTCACCATGCAGGTGCTATGGCTCCATTCTTTAGTGGTAGAATTAATCACATTTTAGATCCAGAGCATGCTGAGATGTTTAAGAATTTTTATGTTGATACGGCTATTTTAGGTAATACGCCAGCTTTGCAATTAACAATAGATTATTTTGGCATTAACCATGTCCTGTTTGGAACTGATGCTCCGTTTGCAGTAATGCCATCGGGAGCTGATGAGCTTGTATCTAATGCAATTGAAAATCTAGATATCTCGGATTTATATGATAAAAAGATCTTTGAAACTAATTATTATCATATGCTTGAGAGACAATAAGGGAGAGAGTGAGTATTATGACTGCAAATGAAAAAATTATCGCACTAGTTAAGCCTGAATATTTAAATAAAATACCTAAAATGTTTCGTAAGCACGCAACTGAAAAGACTTGTAAATTAATTGCTAAGGAGCATCCGGATTTATATAAAGCTTTTGAAGAAGAAGCTAGTGCAGAAGAAAAAGAAGAAATGAAAAAAATAGTGAACGGTATTTTCGAAGAACGAATGAAAAAACATAAAATGTTGTAAAAAAGCAATCTTCAGCATTCATGCTGTTGATTGCTTTTTTTGTGCATAAAATAATAGCTCATATTTCTATTCATGCTTACTAAGTGATACATTAAAAATGAAAGAATATAGGTAGATTGGAGGACTTAATATGTATAATTTCGATCAAGAACCAGAGCGGCGTCACTTAGTTGATGAAGCTGGTTTAAATACCTTTTTAAGTAAAGTTTATGGCTATATGGCCCTCGCTGTTTTTGTATCTGCTCTGAGTGCTTACTTAACGATGACTGTATTTGCTAGACAAATGGTTTCTTTAATGGTTCATCATCCCTGGACGATGTGGCTTTTATTATTAATTCCGATTGTTCTAACATTTGCAATTAATTTTCAGGCAACAAGAAATCCAGTAGCAAGTTTTATTTTACTGATGGTAACAGCGATTATTTATGGAGTAACTTTTGCTTTTATTGCAGGCACATATACAGGGCAAGATATTGCTTCTGCTTTTGTCGCATCTGCAACGGTCTTCGTAGTCATGGCCATTTTAGGTACAGTTACTAAGAAAGATCTAAGTAGGTGGGGCTTGTATGCTTCGGCTGCATTAATTGGATTAATTGTAGCTATGTTAATCAACATGTTTTTAAAGAGTTCAGCAGCTAATTACATCTTTTCATTCATCGCAGTTATTATCTTCACTGTTTTAACTGCTTGGGATGCACAAAGAATGAAGAACATCTATTTACAATTTGGTGGTGAAGTTTCTACGAATGGATTAGCCGTTATGGGAGCTCTTCAGTTATATCTAGACTTTGTTAACCTATTTTTGCAATTCTTAACTATTTTTGGCTCAAATGATAATAATAATTAAAAATCTTTGTTTATAGTATTTACGATATTAGCGATATATTAATTCATCTATATTTTAATAGACTAGAATTATCCTTTGAGTAGGATAACTGAAAGCTTATTGAGAGATTTATCAGTAAATAAAAGCCCATGTTTTACACGGGCTTTTTGTTGATCGATAATTGTCTGATTGGTCTGATTGAGCTAAAAATAATATGAAAAGATAAAAAAATAATATGAAATATCGATTTCATTTATTAATACTTTTGTTATTTCGTGCTAATATTATACTAAAACAAATTTTAAGGAAGTTGTACCAATGAATCTAACATATCTTAAATCCAACTTGTTAATTGTCTTAAAATCAAAGAAAAACCAACTTCTTATTGTTATTCTTATCCTATTTTCAACCTTTTCTTTATTTATAGTGGAAAATCAAAAAATAGGAGATGGAACAAAAAGCTGGGAAACTTATAGCGAATCCTTGCAGGCTAATTCTAATTATTTTGATAGTGAAATGCTAAAAAAATCTACTTATAAGAATACCTATGACAATTTAAATAAACAAGCTCAGGAATTAGCTAGTTTACAAAATAGTCAAGTATTTACCGATCCTGTGCAATATTTAAACAGCTATCGCAATTTGCTAACCACTATGCAAGCAGGCTATACGAACCACTATGCTGGAGCTAATACATTAAATGTGCCATCGCAATTTTTTATTAGCAAAGAATTGAATCGGATTAATTATTTAATTAATCATAAGATTCCGATTGTAATGAATAATGAAAGTTCAGCAACATATTTAATTTATGTTTTATCATTTTTAGGTACTATTATCTTCTTTTATATTTCTTTCATCTCGGCTGATAGCTGGATTATTAACTTGAAGCATCAATCAGTCTTAAAAAATATTCCTTATTTCTTTAAAGACGAGATAATTGGAAAGATTGGCATTAACTTTATCTTAGTTTTCTCATCAGTATTACTCTCTATAATTGGAGCTTATGTATTTGCTGGTATAAAACATAATTTTGTTACTTTAAACTACCCGGTTAATTTTTATTTTACTCATGCACTTACTATACCTTTATGGAGTTATTGCCTTGTCTTTTTAGCATATATTTCTTGATTAGTTATTTTTGTTACAAGTTTAAGTATGTTTTTAAATCAGATAACTAAGAACATTTATTTAACTATCTTCATCGAAGGCAGTATTTACGCTTTATTATTTTTACCAAAAGATATTTTGAAGTGGCTTGTATTTTTACCATCGCCATATTTAGATTTAACCAATCTATTTAATGGAGACCTTGCAAGTAATTTGCATTTAACCAATGTTAATTTTCTGACTGGCTACTTAATACTTCTGATCTGGTCATTGATTTTGATTTATGGATTTAAGTATCTAGGGGAGAGGAAGGGATGAAAATGAAGAAACAATATTTTATTTTTCAACTAAAATGCTTTTTCACTAATCCTAAAAATATTGGTTTATTTGTTTTAACTTTTATTCTTTCTTTATATTTTGGCTTAGTTAGCGTACCTAATCGGCAAATAATTGAAAAAGTTGATCCTTATGCAATTAAGGGAGAATACCAACGATATAATTTATTCTTGAAAAAAGCAGTAACAAAAATAAATGAAATGCAGAAATCAAAAAATGCACATGAGGTGCCGAATGAAGGATATGTTAATGCTCTAAAAACTTATCCTGCTATTCTAAAATTTGATAAACATCGTCTTCATGGAATTAAGACAAATAATTGGAGAGAATATGCTATTTACTCAAGCAAGTGGTATAAAGATGTTGATCATTTGATTTTTGTAGATGAGAATGAACAATTTCTATATCCCGTTCAGTATTACCAAAATAATAATTATAGGGAGGATGGGCATTTTGGTTATCAAAGAACAGCCCATTTATATGACGCTCTAGTTAAAAGTAAACAGCCACTTACTAGGAATACTATCGAGGAAAGAACTACTTTACAAATATTGCAAAATTCTATATCAGGTTGGACAGCTCTAATATTAATTATTATTGTGATATTTTTTGCAGCGGATATTGTACCTAACGATCGTAAGAACAAATCGGTCTTAAAAAATATTCCCTTAAGTAAAAATTCTATCCTTTGGATTAAAACCCTGGTAGTTGAAATAGGCGTAGGGATAAATTTTTTACTAACTTTAGTGGTAATTACTTTATGTACAGCTCCAAAATACGGCTTTGGTTCATTTAATTTGAGAACGACTTTTTATATGGGAAGATTGTATTTTTTACAGCCTTTTAAATATCCAACCTTAGGAGAATATTTTGGGCAGTTTGGGATTTTTGCCATTTTAATTGTTTTTTTGTTTATTAGGCTCACGATTTTATTTTCTATAATTTTTAGAAATGAATATATTGCTGAAATATTAGCAACTATATTTGCAATTAGTGGAAAAGTTTTCTATTTTTCTTTAGGAATGGGATATGTATATCCATTTTTACAAAATCTACCAATGACATATTTCTCTATTGGAGAAAGTTTAACTGGAAATTTAGCATATTTAATGGATTCTCCAGGATGGGGATTTGTAGCAGGACTTTATCCTCTTATTTTTGCCATTTTAATAGTTGAAATTTGTATGATAATGATTAGTCATTCAAATAGAGTTTCATTAGTAAAGGGATGAAATTAAATGCTTAAATTAAAAAATATTACCTTATCTTTTGGTAATCATACTGTCTTAGATGATTTTAATTATAATTTTCAAAATGGAACAATTTATGGTTTAGTTGCACCAAATGGCACAGGAAAATCGACTTTGATCAATGTTATATTGAACAATCTGAAACCTCAAAAGGGATACGTAGAATATAACGAATTACAGTATAGGAACGAAAATACAATAGTTAAATTGCATCAAGAAATTTGCGCTTTTCCTGACCAAAGTGAACTTTTTTCTTTTATGACTGGGAGAGATCATTTAAAACTTTATGCTAACTTATGGCATAATAATCCGCAGAAAGTAAAAGATATTATTTCAACCTTAAAAATGGAAACTTATATTGACCGTAAAGTAGAAACCTATTCACTAGGGATGAAACAACGTTTATGTTTTGCAATGGTGGTGGCTACCAATACGTCAGTCATGCTTTTAGATGAAGTAATGAATGGATTAGATCCCCAAAATGTTCAGTTAATTTCACAGGTATTGTTAAATTTGCGAGCACAGGGTAAGTTAATAATTATGGCCTCACATTTGTTGCAAAATTTACAGCAATATGCAGATCAAATTTTATTTTTAAAGAATGGTAAAATAATTGAAAATCTAAACAATAAAGCTGAAACAAAAAAATATTTAGAATTTAATAATTCAAGTTTGATTAACGATATTCTCGAAGAAAGTAATTATCAAATTCTACCTAATCAAACGATTCTTTTACCAATTGATGAATTAAGTCAAGATAAATTTGACTCAATAATTCATATACTACTTGAAAATAACGTTTCATTTACTGTTAGGAAAATTTCACTAGAAGACTTATTTAACAAGTTTTATGAGTAGCTTAGCCATTATTTCACTGGCAAAATCAAAGATAATGAAAAATAAGCTCTATTAGTTTATTTATTGCATTTTTAGACTTAGAATGAGGGAGAATGAGTAGAAAAGGGAGGACTTATAAATGACAGAAGTTCCAACTATTACATTAAATGATGGCAATAAAATGCCTTTACTTGGTTTAGGCGTCTTCCAAATACCAGATCATGAAAAAGCAAGACAAACGGTTGAGATGGCGTTAGCTAATGGTTATCGGATGATTGATACTGCGGAAGTATATGAAAATCAAATTGCTGTAGGTGAAGCAATTGCAGAGAGTGCAGTTAATAGAGACGATATTTTCTTAACTACAAAAATTTGGGTTTCAAACATGTCATTTGAAAAAGCTACTAAAGCAATTGATCATGATTTAAAAGAATTAGGAACTGATTATTTAGACTTAGTATTACTCCACCAACCATATGGTGATACATTCGGCGCTTGGAACGCTTTAGCTGCTGCTAAGCGCGCTGGTAAAGTTCGTTCAATTGGTTTATCAAACTTTTATCCTGATCAATACATGAACTTAGAACTTGCTCATGAAGATAAGCCAGCAATTAACCAAATTGAAATTAATCCATGGTTCCAACAAACTAATGATGTCAAATTCTTCCAAGGCCGAGATGTAGCAGTAGAAGCTTGGGCTCAATTTGCAGAGGGTAAACATGATATTTTCAATAATAAGACATTAAAAGAAATTGCTGATGCTCACCACAAGACTACTGCTCAAGTTATTTTGCGTTGGCTTACCCAACAAGATATTGTTGTTATTCCAAAATCTGTTCATGAAAAACGTCAAAAAGAAAATCTTGATATTTTTGACTTTGAATTAACTAAGGATGAAATGGATAAGATTAAAGGATTAGATAAGGGCGTAAGTCAATTCTTTGACCACCGTGACCCAGCAGTAATTGATGATGTTTTCGGCGAAAGTCTAAAGCAATTACGTGATTCAGAATAGCCAGTGATATTAATCTAATAGAAATAGATAGAAGCATGATTTATGTTTCTATCTATTTTTTTATTCACTATAATCTTAATCCCAAATATGATATTTTAAAGATAATCAAAACCATAAGAAAGTAAGGTGTAAGAAATGGAAGAAAATACTAAAAATATGCTAGCAGGATTACCTTATCGTCCCGACACAGAAGAGTTAAGAGCTATTTCGACAAAGGCGCATCGCTTAAGCCGTGATTATAATCAAACAGCAGATGAAGATAAGGAAGTAAGAAAAGCAATTATTGATAATTTATTTCCAGAGCATGGAGAAGGAGTTTACCTTCAAGGACCAATTGAAGTAGATTACGGTAAATTTACAAAATTAGGTAAAAATTTTTATGCTAACTTTAATTTGACTATTTTAGATACTTGTCCAGTTACTATTGGAGACAATGTAATGTGTGGTCCTAATACTTCATTAGTAACGCCGCTGCATCCCTTATTGCCAGAGCAAAGAAATGCGCGCTTGCAAGCAGATGGTAAAGTAGCAGATATTGAATATGGAGCACCAATTACAATTGGCGATAATTGTTGGTTAGCTAGTAATGTAACTGTTTGTCCAGGAGTAACGATTGGAAACAACTGCGTTATTGGAGCTGGCAGCGTAGTTACAAAAGATATTCCAGACAACTCTTTAGTTTTGGGGGTTCCAGGCCGAGTAGTTAGAAAAATCACTGAGAAAGACCACCTAGATAATTATCCATATTAATTAGATGCTAAAATTGCATCTTGCGAACATTTGTTCAAATAAAGTATAATACTTATGAAAAAAGACTGTTGAGGAGTTTGCCCTAAACAGTCTTTTGTTCTGATTATTTATTTTTAGCATTCTTTTTTAGCAATCCATGAGACTTTTTGTACCAATACCATAGTCCAAAAGGAACGATATTTTCTTCATGATTAATTAGGCGCTTGATATTGGAGCGGTGTCTTACAAAGAGCAAGATCATCATAGTTCCTGTAATGATTGTAAGAAAGATATCATGAAACCAGAAGGAACAAATGAAGATGATAACTATTGAAACCAAGCTTGATAAACTTACATATGAGGTAATAAATAGCATTGGTAAAAATACGAGGGCACATAGTCCAAAGAATTTTAAATTATAGCCAAGAAAGACACCGGCGCTAGTTGCTACCGCTTTTCCTCCCTTAAACTTTAGAAAGATGGAAAAGGTGTGACCTAAAATGGCACAGACACCAGCAATTAGTAATAAATATTTTGGTCCCTTTAGATGGAAAATTAATGGTAAATCTGTTGCAAGTGTACCTTTTAATACATCAATGACTAAAACTGCACTGCCTGCTACAGGTCCCATTACTCTGAACGAGTTGGTTGTTCCAATATTTCCTGAACCAAAATTTCTTATATCTTCATGAAAAAATATCTTTCCGACTAACACACCTGTGGGAAAGGATCCAATCAAGTATGCTAAAATAAAAATTAGTAAATAATTCAACGTAGACATTCACTTTTCAACCCCATTTAAAATCTAAAGCTATTTTAACAAAGATTATAATAGCTGTGGGGTTGATTTTGATTGTCTGTTAAAAATGGAGGCATTTATTTGGCTAAAGCAAATAAAACTACCAGTTCATATGATGATTCTTCGATTCAGATTCTTCATGGACTAGAGGCAGTAAGAAAACGTCCAGGAATGTATATCGGTTCAACTGATCGGCATGGGTTAAATCACTTGATTTATGAAATCGTTGATAACTCAGTTGACGAAGCAATGGCTGGTTATGGTAAAGAAATCAATGTAACTATTCATAAAGATAACTCAGTTACGGTTCAAGATTTTGGACGTGGAATGCCAACAGGAATGCATGAATCAGGAATTCCAACTATTGAAGTTATCCTTACTGTGTTACATGCAGGTGGTAAGTTTACCGAAAAGAATTATCAAACTTCTGGTGGTTTACATGGAGTAGGTTCTTCTGTTGTAAATGCACTATCTTCTTACTTAAAAGTAAGAGTAGTCAGAGACGGTCAAGCATATGAAGAAGAATTTGAAAATGGTGGTCATCCAATTGGTACGCTTAAGCATTTAGGCAAGACTAAGGATAAAAATGGTACTACTATTACTTTTAAACCAGATCCAACTATTTTTTCTACTACCACATATAATTACGAAACTATTCAAGAACGAATTCGTGAGTCAGCTTTTCTATTAAAGGGTGTTAAGTTCACACTAACTGATGAACGAGAACCAGAACATCATGATGAGTTTCTATATGAAGATGGAATTAAGTCATTTGTATCTTATTTAAACGAAGACAAAGATACAATGGGAGATGTTTTTTACTTTTCTGGTAAACAAAATGGAATTGAAGTTGAATTTTCAGGCCAATACAATGATGGATATTCCGAAAACTTTGTTTCATTTGTAAATAATGTTCGTACAGCTGATGGTGGTAGTCATGAAGCTGGGGCACGTAGTGGGTTTACAAAAGCTTTTAATGATTACGCTAAAAAGCAAGGGCTATTAAAGAATAAGGATAAAGGTCTAGAAGGTAGCGATTATCGTGAAGGCTTAAGTGCAGTATTATCTGTTAAGATTCCAGAAGAATTACTAGAATTTGAAGGACAGACTAAAGGAAAACTTGGAACTCCTCAAGCTAGAAGTGTTGTAGACAGCATTGTTTATGAACAGCTTTCATACTATTTAATGGAAAACGGAGAATTTGCTCAAAGCTTAGTTCAGAAGGCACAAAAAGCAAGGGATGCACGTGAAGCTGCTAAAAAGGCCAGAGATGAAAGCAGAAGTGGTAAAAAGAGACGAAAGAAGGAGATTCTTTCAGGAAAATTAACTCCTGCTCAATCACGTAATCCAAAGAAAAATGAGTTATTCCTAGTCGAAGGGGACTCAGCTGGTGGTTCCGCAAAACAAGGAAGAGATAGAAAGTTCCAAGCTATTTTGCCATTACGAGGCAAGGTCTTAAATACACAAAAAGCTAAGTTACAAGATATCTTTAAAAATGAAGAAATCAATACCATGATCCATACTATTGGTGCAGGTGTTGGGTCAGATTTTCAGATTAAGGATGCAAATTACGATAAAATCATCATCATGACAGATGCGGATACTGATGGTGCCCATATTCAAATTTTGCTTTTAACTTTCTTTTACAGATATATGCGCCCAATGGTTGAAGCGGGGCGTGTGTATATTGCTCTGCCTCCTTTATACAAATTACAAAAAGGTAACGGAGCAAAAGCCAAGATTAAATATGCTTGGACTGATGAAGAATTGAGCGAAGACTCTAAAGACATGGGTAAGGGTTTTGCTTTGCAGCGTTTCAAAGGTTTAGGTGAAATGAATGCTGATCAATTATGGGAAACAACTATGAATCCTGAAACTCGTACCTTAATTAGAGTTAAGATTGACGATGCTCAACTTGCTGAAAAGCGTGTAACAACCTTAATGGGAGATAAAGTGGCTCCTAGAAGAAAATGGATTGATGAAAACGTTAAATTCCGTATGGGTGAAGACGGATCAATTCTAGAAACAAGTAGAGATTAAGAGGTTATATTTTTAAATGACACAAACAAATGAAAGAATTAGGGAATTACCTCTTGAAGAAGTTATGGGTGAAAGATTTGGACGATATTCAAAATATATTATCCAAGAACGTGCTCTCCCAGATATTCGAGATGGCTTAAAACCAGTTCAACGTCGTATTCTGTATGCGATGTATAAAGATAATAATACATATGATAAGCCTTATAAGAAGGCGGCAAAAGCTGTCGGTAATGTTATGGGTAACTTTCACCCTCATGGTGACAGTTCTATTTATGGGGCTTTGGTTCACTTATCGCAAGATTGGAAAATGCGTGAACCTTTAATCGAAATGCACGGTAATAATGGATCGATGGATGGGGATGGTCCAGCAGCCATGCGTTATACCGAATCTCGTTTAAGTAAAATTTCTAATTTACTTTTACAAGATATTGATAAAGAAACTGTTCAAATGATTTTGAACTTTGATGATACAGAGTATGAACCAACAGTTTTACCGGCTCACTTTCCTAACTTATTAGTTAATGGATCAACAGGTATCTCAGCTGGATACGCAACTGAAATTCCACCTCATAATCTTGCTGAGGTTATTGAAGCAGCTGTTTATCTGCTAAAGCATCCCGATGCTGCAACAGATGATTTGATGAAATTTGTTAAGGGACCTGATTTTCCAACAGGTGGCATTGTCCTAGGAACTAAGGGCATTAAAGAGGCCTATGAAACTGGTCGTGGAAGAATTCAAGTTAGGTCTAAGACTACAATTCAAGAAATTAAAGGCCATCGTCAGCAAATAGTTGTAACCGAAGTACCTTTCGGCGTAAATAAAGCAATGATGGTTAAGAAAATTGACGAAATCCGTTTAAATAAGGAAATTGACGGTATTTCAGAAGTAAGAGATGAAACTGATCGTCACGGCCTTTCAATTGTAATCGAACTTAAAAAGGGTGCTGATAGTCAAAACATCTTGAACTATCTATTTAAAAACACTGACTTACAAGTTTCATACAATTTCAATATGGTTGCTATTGATCGTATGACTCCCGTACAAGTTGGATTAAAGCGTATTTTATCTTCTTATTTAGCACATAAAAAAGATGTTGTAACTAAGAGAACAGAATTTGATCTAAAGAAGGCTAAACAGCGTCTAGAAATAGTTGAAGGTCTTATTCATGCCTTAGATATTTTAGATCAAGTAATCAAAACTATTAGATCTTCTAAAGATAAAAAAGATGCTAAAAAGAATTTAATTTCTAAGTATGAGTTCACTCATAATCAAGCGGAAGCTATAGTTTCTTTGCAGTTATACCGTTTAACTAATACTGATGTTAACCAACTTAAAAAGGAACAAGCAGATTTAAATAAAAAAATCGAAAAGTTCAATGAAATATTAAGTGATAATAAGGTTCTTGAAAGAGTTGTAGTTAAAGAATTAAATGCGGTAAAAAGAGAATTCGGTTCACCAAGAAGAACAGAAATTACTGCTAAAGCAGCTAAAATTGAAATTAATGAAAAAGCTCTAGTAGCTGATGAAGATGTACGAGTATTAGTAAGTAAAGACGGCTACTTGAAGCGTTCATCTCTTCGTTCATTCCAATCAACCGATGATGAAGATAATGGATTGCCTGCTGGTGATAAGGTTGTGTTTGAAAAAACAATGTCTACCTTGGATAACCTTTATATTTTTACTAATAAAGGAAACCTAATTTATCGTCCAGTACATGAATTAATTGAAACAAAATGGAAAGAAACAGGGCAGCACCTGTCTCAAGAAATTGGTCTTGATAGTGATGAAGAAATTATTCGGGTGTTTGAAGTTAATGATTTAAAGGCCAATTTAAACTTTTTGATTGCTACTAACGATGGATATATTAAACAAGTTACATTAGCAGATTTACAACCTACTAGAACATATAAGTCTCGTGCAATTACTTCTATTAAGCTTAAGAGTAATGACAGTAAAGTTGTCCGCATTGATCAAGTTCAACCTGATAGTAAGCAAGAAATAACTCTAATTACTAACCAAGCATATGCAGTAAGATTTGATATTAGTGAGATACCTACATCCGGCTCAAAAGCAGTTGGTGTTAAATCCGTTAACCTTAAAGATGATGACTACATAGTAAATTATGTTTTAGCTGATCCTAAATATATTGATTTAATTAAGATTGGAATCATCACTCAACGGGGAGCGTTTAAGCAACTAAAACTTAGCCTTATAAATAAAGTTACGCGTGCAAAACGAGGTGTCCTTGTACTACGTGAACTTAAGACTAAGCCTCATCGAATTATGGCAATCAGTAGTTATGGTGAAAATCATATTCTCCATCTGAATACTTCTAGTGATCGTCATATTGAACTTAACACTTCTGAATTCCCATTGGGCGACCGCTATTCAAATGGATCTTTTGTACTAGACCCAATGACAGATGGGACTCCTGTCTCGTTAACGCTTGGCCGACCAATTGCAGATGGAAGAGATAAAACTGAAAATTTATTTTAATTAGTTAAAAACTAAGGATAATGATTGAACTGTTATCCTTAGTTTTTTTATTAAAATAAGAATTATAGGAAAATAGTATGCATTTTATGCAAAATTTTTTATTATTATTGGCACAGGTGTTATTATAAAAAGTGTGAGATGAATATTAAGCTTTAATAAAGGACTATCAGAAAATAATTAGTTGTATTTAAAAATCTTATTCATTAGCTATTATTCCAGATTTATATAAGAGGTATTCAATTATGAAAACAAATACTGATGCGGTTTTATCCGCGAAATCGTTACGTTACTTTCTTCAATTAATTGATAATATGAGTTATACGCAAGCAGCTCAAATTTTAGGTATTACTCAGCCGGCCTTAACGCAACAAATTAAAAAACTTGAACGAGCAGTTGGGTCACCATTATTTGGCCAAATGGGCAAAAAATTATATTTAACTGATGCTGGCCTAAAGATGGAAGAGACAGCAAAAGCACTATTTTCAACAGTTAATAATGCTGTAGACAGTATTCAGCAATACACTAAATCAGATACCGGAACTATTTCTTTAGGAATATTATCTACTATTGAAGCAAGAGTAATTGATCAATTCTTAGTTAAATTCAACCATAAATATCCTGATATAACATTACATGTGGGTTTCTATAATAGGACAGAACTTTGGGATAGACTAGATAATAATCAATTAGATTTAGCAGTTCTTTACATGCCAGATCATAATTCAACTGTGAAGAACATGAAACAGTATATGGCAAAACAAATTTATCCTGAAGAAGTTATTTTCTTAACTCACGATCCAGAAGATGAGTTTAATAAAACAACTCAGCATAAATGGGTTGCTTATCCTAAGGACTACTACTTACCACAAATTGTTCGTCGCTTTTATGCTAGTGAGTTTCCAAACAATGAATTAAATACTACGGTAACATTTACTGCTCCATATCAATTAATCAAATTTGCTGAGCAAACCGACTATAACACTTATGTCTCCAAGAGTTTTTATAAGGCACACAAAGCTGAAATTACATTATCTCCAGTAAAGACAAAAAGTGAGACAAACTTTGAGAGTTGTTTTATTTATCGTAAAAATAAGAGTGAAATACCTCGACTAGTCAACTTCTTAAAAGAGTGGGATAAGTTTATTGAAGAAAAAGATTATGATAGTAGACTAGAGGATATTAAAGTTAATATTTAGTTTTAAGGCATTCTTTTTATAGCAAAAGGATGCCTTTTTAATGCGTGATAGATTTGCTTAAGTTTAACTTTTAATCTAAAATAATTAGGTAGATATAATTTTAAAGGAGCTCTATATAATGGCAAAAGAATTGATTTTTGGTCACCAAAATCCTGATACAGATGCAATCGGAACAGCAATTGCATACTCATACTTACAAAATAAGTTAGGTTACGATACCGAAGCTGTTGCTTTAGGTGAAGCTAATGATGAAACTAAGTATGCTTTAAATAAGTTTGGTTTTACTGCACCTCGTGTTATTAAAACTGCTTCAAATGAAGTTGATGCAGTAATGCTTGTTGACCATAACGAACCTCAACAGAGTGTTTCTGACATTGATAAGGTTAAAGTAACTCATGTAGTTGATCACCACCGTATTATGAACTTCAATACTGCTGATCCTTTATACTACCGTGCAGCTCCAGTTGGTTGTACCAGTACCATTATGTGGCAAATGTACAACGAAAAAGAAATTGAAATTCCACAAGATATTGCAGGAATTATGCTTTCAGCTATTATCTCAGATACTTTACTCTTAAAGTCACCAACAACTACTGACCAAGATAAAGAAGCTGTAGTATCTTTAGCAAACATTGCTGGTGTTGACTACAAAGAATACGGTCTTAAGATGCTTAAAGCTGGTACTAATATTGCTGACAAGTCAGAAGAAGACCTAATTGATTTAGATGCTAAGAGTTTTGAATTAAACGGTAGCAACGTTCGTGTAGCACAAATTAACGTTGTTGATTTACCAGAAGCCTTAGAACGTAAAGACGCTTTCTTAAAGGCTATGGATGAAGCTTCTAAGCGTGAAGGCTACGATATGTTTATGCTTTTAATTACCAACATTCTTGATTCAGATTCAGAAGCTTTAGTAGTAGGTAGTGATGAATCAAAGGCTAAATTTGAAAAAGCATTTAACGCTAAATTATCAGATTCAGAAGTTAAGTTACCAGGCGTTGTTTCAAGAAAGAAGCAAGTTGTTCCTCCTTTAACTAATGCTTTTGAAGCTTAATTATTTGGTTTAATTTAGAAAAAGACAGGTATGATCCTTTCATACTTGTTTTTTTATTTAGTAGAGGAAAATGAAATCATCAATAGAAGTACTAAAGAATGTTTTTGGTTATACAACTTTTCGTCCTGGACAAGAACGAGTTATTGAGCAAGTTCTTAAAGGAAGAAATGTTTTAGCTGTAATGCCAACTGGAGCAGGAAAGTCAATGTGTTATCAGATACCAGCATTGGTTAACCCTGGTGTAACGTTGGTAATATCTCCTTTAATTTCCTTAATGAAGGATCAGATAGACTCTCTAAAACAAAATGGCATTAATGCTGCTGCTTTAAATTCAGCAACTCCTCAAGAAGAAGTAAATCCAATCTTGAGACAAGCCTATGAAGGAAAAATAAAACTTTTATACATAACTCCTGAGCGGCTAGCAATGGATTATTTTCGCTATCAATTAAACTTTTTGGATATTTCTTTAGTTGCAGTCGATGAAGCCCACTGTATTTCTCAATGGGGCCATGACTTTAGACCTGCGTACCGCCAAATTATGGAGGGAGTAAAGTCAATTAAAAGCCAGCCTAATATTTTAGCTTTAACAGCAACTGCAACACCTTCAGTTCAGAAAGATATTGCAGATCAATTAAATATTCCGGCTGAAAATTATGTTATTACTTCATTTGCAAGACCAAATTTGAGCTTCAAGGTAGTAGATAATCCTAAAAATACTAACTTATATCTTTTAGATTATATTAAAAAGCATCCCAATCAATCAGGGATTGTGTATGCGAGTACAAGAAAAAATGTTGAAGAGTTGACTGACTATTTAGCTCAAAATGGAATTTTAACAGCGAGTTATCATGCTGGGCTATCTAATAAAGAAAGAGCCGATGTACAAGATGCCTTTCAATTTGATAAGGTCCAGGTGATTGTTGCAACAAATGCTTTTGGTATGGGAATTGATAAAAGAAATGTTCGATTTGTAATTCACGCTAATAGTACTCCAAACTTAGAATCATATTATCAAGAAGCCGGGAGAGCAGGCAGAGACGGAGAGCCATGTGAAGGAATATTAATTTATCACCCGAAAGATATTAGACTATATCGTTGGTTTATTGAACAATCTGATTTAGATGATGAATACCAAAAAATTCAATATCAGAAATTAGCTGCAATTACTAAATACGTCAATACAACGGAATGTTTACAACAATTTATCGTCAGATATTTTGGTCAGACTTGCTCTCCATGTGGCAAATGTTCTAATTGCTTGGGAACATTTATTGAAAAAGATATTACTGCAGAAAGCAAAAAAATCATTTCAACAATTTATGAACTTGATGGACGTTTTGGCAAAAATGTAGTTGCCGATGTAGTTACAGGTGCCAATAATCAGCGCATGCGAGAACTTCGGGCATCTAATTTTAAAAATTATGGTAGTTTGAAGTTAGGAAAGAGAGCTGCTTTAGATTTAATTAATTATCTAATCAGCCATAACTACTTGGAGTTAACAGATACTCAATATCCTGTAGTTCATGTAACTAATTTAGGATGGGACGTTTTAGATGATAAAAAGCAAGTAAGTCAAAAGATTTCAAAAAATATCAGGAAATCAATACAACTTACTAATCAAATTTCAGAAAAGGAAAATAACCTATTCTTGCGTTTAAAGGAAACACGCTTAGAATTAGCTAAAGAGCAGGGGATACCGGCATTTTATATTTTTTCAGATAAATCATTAAGAGATATGGCACTTCAAAAACCTAAAACAAAAACAGACTTTTTGAATATTTCAGGTGTTGGTCAAGCAAAACTAAAAGCATATGGGCAAATTATGCTTGATACCATTAGAAAATATTTGAAAGAAGAAATAGATTAATGAAGTGTCTAGTAATAAATAGTAGAATAGACTAGAACAGATTAAAAATAGGAGGATTAAGATGGAATATCCACAATTAGACCTTGAAAATGTAAAAGGTCCAAAAGCAGTAATTAAAACTAATCATGGAGATATTAAAGTTCAATTATTTGAAAAAGATGCTCCAATGACTGTAGAAAATTTCGTTCGTTTAGCTAAAAAAGGTTACTATGATAATACTACTTTTCATCGTGTAATTAGTGACTTTATGATCCAAGGCGGTGATCCAAAGGGTGACGGTACTGGCGGTGAAAGTATCTGGGGACATCCTTTTGAAGATGAGTTTTCAAATAAACTCTTTAACTTACGTGGCGCACTTTCTATGGCTAATTCTGGTCCTAATACTAATGGGAGCCAATTCTTTATTGTTCAAAACAAGAATGTGCCTAAACGAATGATTAAGGAAATGGATGCAGCTGGCTATCCAAAAGAAATTGTAAAAGCATATAAACAGGGTGGAACTCCATGGTTAGATGGTCGTCATACAGTTTTTGGTCAAGTAATTGATGGTATGGATGTCGTTGATGAAATTGCAAAAGTTCCACGTGATAAGGCAAATGATAAGCCTAAAGAAGATGTAATTATTAAGAACATTCAGATTGAAGATTAATTCAGTTAAAACATGGTCTACCTTGATCATGTTTTTAATTTGGGCTTATAACACGGGGGTTAAATATGAATATATTTACTAATGATAAGTATCGGCCATCAGAATCACGTATTTTAGCCACATCCTTAACTTTTTCAGCTGGTTTTATTGATGCTTATACTTATATTCAACGAGGACATACTTTGTCTGCAGGTCAAACAGGAAATGTTATCTTCTTTGCTTCAGCATTTGCGGATCACAATATAGCAGGTATGTTAAATAGAGCAACTACATTTATTGCATTTACTTTAGGGTTATTACTGGTGGGTCTTTTTCATAAATACGTTAAAAGTAATTATTGGCGGGTATTTTGTCTATTTCCAATTTTACTTATTTGCTTAGGAGTAGGCTTTGTTCCTAAAACTGTTCCGAATTATTATGTCGTGCCTGTAATTGCCTTTGGATTGGCTGTTCAAAATGCTTCCTTTAGTAAGATCGAAGGTATGGGGTATAACAATGCATTTACAACGGGTAATTTAAAAAAATCTGTCGTTGCCTGGAGTGCATATTTCTTTGGTGAAGATAAATCTCAGCATAATGCAGCTGTTAACTATATGTTCTTAGTTATTGCTTTTGCACTTGGAGCCATTGTGTCAGCATTACTTCAAAAAGTATTTTTCTTAAAAACTATATGGTTTGCCGTATTACTTCTAGGTACTATTAATGTTGTTTATACAATTTCATTGAGTAAACGGAAAAAATTAAATTTCAAAAATGACTAGTCGTTTTTGAAATTTTTAGTACATGTTTTAAAATCTCACTAAATGAACTGTGTATTCAGTGGTTCAATTTGGTGAGATTTTTATTTAGAAAAAATAAGTGGTAAAGAGAAAAGGAGCTAATAAATCATAAAAGCATAAATTCGTATAATATATATTATGTAAAGTAGTATATAAAAATTATAGAATATATCAAAAGTACCTTGTTTATATGTATTATGTTTTAGGCAGTTAAATCTTTATCAACATATCTAAAATAATTTTTCTGAGTTAATTAGATTCTTACTAACTAAAAAATATAAGTTAAGGATTTTTATTTTGAATCTTCACTGTAAGCTTAAGTAAAAATTTTTATAGCTATGTCTATCTCTTATCTATAACTTTGTGATGCTGTGGCGGCCATTCTATGGCTTTTAAAATAATTATTGGTTAGCAGTTAATCGATTTGATTTAAATTTTCTGTTATATGTCCTATGCAAAATGTTTGCTATTGCCAGAGCTTATTTGTGGATTTAAGCTAGTTGTACAAGTAACAAGTATTCTCAGATAAAAGCTTAGATAGGATAAGTATATTTTATCTTGAACTTATGATATTTTGAAAATAATTGAAATATAAGGGATTGCTAGATTTTATAGTTCTTACTGAATATGATTATGGTAATACATAGAGTAATAAATTAGGACAATATTACTCCTGGCTGGGGCAATAATACATGATTTTTCATTAAAATTACCTTTCATTAAAACAATAATTTTAATGAAAGGTATAGATGTATATCCTATAAAATATGGATTTTTAATTCATTCAAATCGATCTGTTTTTTCTTTTAAAGTTAACTTTTAAAATTTTGTTTTGATCCCAACAGCTACAAATTTATTTTAACCATATGTAATTCAGTCCGATATTTAAATATTTTACTATATCATTTTTGAACTAATACTTTTTATTCTCCTTTAATACCCTTATTCAGCTTATGTTTATCTCCTATTTTAACCTTAACTTCTCATACATTATAGTTAATTTTATTATTCATGCTTTGAAACTACGCTTATTTACAGCAATAATTGCTTTTTACTTAATGATTTTTCTTAAATACCCTTTATTTATACTAAAAATCCGTTCTTTTTAGATTAATTTATTGTTCTGATCCTGTTAGTTGTAAATTGATCTAAATTCCATACGCGTTATAACTAATTACCAGCCTTTTCCATAGTATACTAGCTTGTCTCCCCTCTCTCCTGCTAGGGGACAGTAACAAAACTTTTTTTAGGTCAATAAATAAGATATAATATTATACAAACCTACGTTCGAGGAGACTATAATTTGGAAACTAATAAATACTTAGAACTTATTAAGCAAGAATTGGCTAATATGCCAGATTTTGTAAAGGAATACAATCTAGGAACTTCTCATTCATTAACTACAACCTATCAATATTTAACTGAAATTCGACGTTTTTTCGACTGGCTAAGACAAAATAATATTGCTTCGGTTTCTTCTAATAAAGAGATTGAAGTAACGACGTTAGAAAATCTACAAAGAAATGATGTTATGCTGTACATTCATCATCTTAAACATACTAAAAATCAACAAGGTCGCTTAAATTCGCCAACTACCATTAATCGTTCTATTAATGCTCTACGCTCCCTCTATAAGTTCTTAACGATTACTTCTGACAATAATCATGGTGAACCATATTTTGACCGTAATGTCATGCTAAAGATTAACTCATTAAATGATACTAAGACACTAAATTATAGAGCTCATGTTTTAGAGTCACATATGTATATGGGAGATTTAAAATACCAATTTTTAGATTTTATTGAAAATGAATATGTACATAAATGTAATAAGCAGTCCCTACCTGCCTTTAAAAAGAATCACGAGCGAGATATGGCTATTATTGCATTGATTTTAGGAACTGGAATTAGAGTTTCTGAATGTGTTGGCGTAAATATGCGTAATATTAATTTAAAAGATGCTATGCTGGATGTTACACGCAAAGGTGGTCAAAAAGATAGTGTTCCCATTGCTGAATGGACGATTCCTTATTTAAAGAAATATAGGGAAATACGTGCCGATCGTTATCATGCTGAAAAAGAAGATATTGCTTTCTTTTTAACTAGATGGCATGGAAAGACTAAAAGGATAACCACTAATGCAGTTGAGAAAATGGTTAACAAGTATTCTGCAGCTTTTGGGAAACCTCTTACTCCCCATAAGTTACGCCATACGCTAGCTAGTGAACTTTATGAAGTAACTAAGGATCAATTGTTAGTAGCACAGCAATTGGGTCAGAAAGGAACAACAGCTACTGATTTATATACTCATGTAGATCAAAAAAAACAAAAAGCGGCACTAAATAAAATAAATAGATATAAATCTTCTGATTAATTCAACTCTAATCTCATTATTTAGCCTATAATAAAAGTGTATACTTTATGTAAAAAGGAAGGAACACTTCATGGAATTAAGAGTTTTAAGATATTTTCTTGCGGTTTGTGAAGCAAAAAATATATCAAAGGCAGCTAAAACTCTTCATATTAGTCAACCATCGCTTTCACGCCAATTGAAAAATTTAGAGGCTGAACTTGGCGTAACTTTGTTTTATCGTGGACATCAGGAAATTACTCTTACTCAAGAAGGATATTATCTTCAGGAACATGCAGAAGAAATAATTTCTTTGACCAATAAAACACAACAAAATCTAAAACGCTCTCAAATTATATCTGGTGAATTATACATCGGAGCAGGAGAAAGTATTGCAACTAAACGTGTAATGGATATTATACATCGAATTTTACAGAACTATCCTCAAGTAAAAATTCACTTCTTTAATGGAAATTCATCCATGATTGAAAGCAAGCTTGAGCGTGGACTATTAGACTTTGGAATTACAATGGGCCAATATGATACTACTCAAAATTTTAATAGTCTGACCCTTCCTGAAATTAATGAATATGGTGTGATTGTAAGTAAAAATCACCCATTAGCTGATCATTCCTGTATTACTGCCGAAGATTTACAAAATTATCCTGTCATTATGTCGAAACATACGGCTGATTCTGATAACTTTAGAGATTGGTATACTGAGTCAAAAAAGTTAAATATCGTGGCTACATTTAACTTACCTGATAATTTGCAGTATCTCGTATACAAGGGACCTTATTGCCTATTGATATATAAAGATTTGCTTCCTTTAGATAAGAGTAACTTATGCTTTTTACCACTTGAGCCTAAAATTATTGACCATAATCGGTTGATTTGGAGTTCAAGAAATCAACTATCAAATGTTGCAAGTCTATTTCTTAAACTGATACGAGATTCTATAAAAAGCAAAAATTAATTTATACATAAAAAAACGATTTGAAGATCTAAAAAAGATTTTCAAATCGTTTTTTAATTAATGACTTTGCTGACTAGCAGCAGATTGTTGGTTGTTTTGTGCTTGTCCTTGATTATTGTGGTTAGTATCTGAGCTGTTGTTACTATTATTGGCTTGTGATTGTTGACTAGATTCTTTATTATCAGAGGATTGGGTTGATGTACTACTTTGACTTTGAGAATGTTGACTTTCCTCGTTATGTTCTTCTGATTTGCTACTTTGCGATGAACTAGATTGTTGGCTACTACTTGAAGAACTTTCACTTGATTGACTAGATTGAGTATTTGAATTTCCAGAATCAATATCAATATCAAAACTATCATCAGCTTTTGGATGGTATACTCTATGACTCTTCTTTGTGGCTGTCTTAGCTCTCAATGCTTTTGGAGTACTTACCTTAATTGCATTGATTTCTGTATATGTCCCCTCTTGAGAAATATTGTATCCAGCATAAGCAAAACGCAAGTAGAATGAAAAGCTCGTCAAGACTAAGTGGCCGCCCTTTTCTTTTAAGGTGTATTCAACCTTTAACCTTTTAAGTGCTCCCTCATTATCTAATCCAGATGCATTACCTTTAAGCTTTTTAATTAGCTTACTGTGGGTCTTATTCCAGAATTTTAGACTATTACCATTGTAGCTAACGCGATAGATAGAGCCAGATTTCTTAAGTTTCATATCGCCTTTAATTGCTTTACTTCCGCTTAAAATAATTGCTGGGTCGAATTGGCTAACTACTTTATTAGGAGTCATAGTAGAAGAAGCTTTCCACTTTGGACTACCAGTATTATCCCACATTTTTTGATATACTTTGTCTTCATTTAGCCACATAGATGTCTTATCAACTTTAGCTTGTGCCTTAAGTGGATCATTTTGATATTCCCCAGTCCAAGTTCTTGTAGCTTGAATTCCGGGTGAATTCTTTACATTAAATTTATAGCTTTTGAAATCGGTATTGAGTGCTTCTGCAATAATTTCTTTGTCACTACTATTACTTGTAGCAGAATTAACAGCGGTAGGACTACTACTTTTAATAGCACTTGTGTTCATAGCTAATATAACTTGAAAAACGATTACCAGTCCTAGACCAATACCAGCGACTAGTCCTAATATTTTTAAAAACTTATTTTTCATTTAATCACTCTCGTTTTAAGTTCATATAATTTACTTTATTAAAAAAATAGGAAAGCAACTTTAGCTCTCCTATTTTTGATATGATTATTTTTTACTAAAGTCCATTTTATCTATGTCTGCCATCCAAGTAATACCAAGAGATTTTTCTCCTAAATAGGTAGCAATTACGGAACTAAAATTGAACATTTTAATGGTCATATTAGGGAAAGCAGCTTGAAAATCATTTTTAACCTTAGTAGCCTGCTCTAAATCATTAGAATTATAAACTGCTAATGACAATTTATCCTTAATAGGCGAATTATTAATTCGCTCAATAGTGATATTTTCAGCCTTCTTAACAGCTCTTTTCATGGAACGAACTTTATCAAAACTTACGATTTGATAATCATCCTTTTTAAATGTTAAAAGTGGCTTAATTTGAAGCATAGTACCAATAAAAGCACTTGCATTACTCAAACGGCCGCCGCGCACTAAGTTATTCAAATCATCTACAACGAAAAGAACATCAATTGTATCTCTAATTTCGTCTAACTTAGCTAGAATTTCTTTAGGTTCCCAACCATTTTTAATCATTTTAGCAGCTGCTAGCACTAGATTTCCCATTGAACGAACGGTCATTGCTGGATCATAAGGATAAAGATTAAATTCAGGATGATTATGAGCTAAAGTAACTAAACTGTTATAAAAGCCAGAAATACCAGATGTTAAGGGAATAGCAATAATAGCTTCATAACCTTCATTTTTCAATTTTTGGCATAATTCAAGCATAGTACCCGGACTAGGCTGCGAAGTCTTAGGAAAAGGTGCTCCATCGCGTTCTAGCTCAAAAAGCTTCTCTGCAGTAATATCTACCCCATCCATGTATTGCTTATCCCCAATAATAACCGGAATAGGTACTACTGTAATATCATTGGCCTTGGCTTCTTCTGGGCTTATATCACTAGTACTATCTGTAATGAGTGCTATCTTCACGTGTGAAAACCTACCTTAAAATTAAAATGGCAGCATTAAGTTGCATGCTGCAATACTACTTATCAAAATGAAATTATATCATAAAATCCGACGTTTTTTAAACATAATCGATGATTTATACTTCATCTGTTACAAGGTTGTTAACAATAAGTTGTAGTTTACTATCAAACTCCTGTATTTTTTCTTCACTCCAACTAGAAAAAATTTGTGCTTCAATTTGAGCTAGAACTTTTTTTAATTCTTGAGCTTTAGCTAACCCTTCATTATTTAGATTTAAAGATTTACTAGAATCTTTCTTTGAACGTTCTACTTTAATTAAAGACGCAGTTTTCTTCTGCTTGATTTGTCTACTTAGGGTCGAAAGCGATATACTTAATTCCTGTGCTAATTCTCCCATCGTCAAAGTTTCATTCTGATGATGATCAAAGAATAGTAATAAGCGAGTTTGAGAGAGATTTAATCCACACTTTTTATTAATCACTCGCTTAATATTCTCGCTAACGCTATTAAATATTAAGACATTCATTTTATTTACCACCTATACTTAATTTTCCCATTTTTTCTAATCAACAATAATTCTAAGACATAATTTAATTTTTCACAAGATTCGTGAAAAATTAACAATATTAGTGAAAGAATCACATGTTTATTTAACAAGGAAATTCAAGAGATTAAAGAGTATAATTAAATATACTGTTTTAAAGGAGGATATTTATGGCTTTTGATGGTTTATTTATTCATAGTCTTCTACAAGATCTCTCCCCTACTCTGGTTGGAGGAAAACTTACTAAAATATACCAACCATTTGAACAAGATTTAGTTTTAAATTTCAGGAAAGATCGTAAGAATCAGCGTTTACTGATTTCTGCTAATGCTCAAAATCCACGCTTTTATATTACAAATGATACAATTGCAAATCCTGACGTTGCTCCTACTTTTGTTATGGTTTTGCGGAAATATTTAGAAGGATCAGTTCTTCAAAAAATCGAACAAATCGGTGTTGAGAGAATAGTTAACTTTCATTTTTCTAATCGAAATGAATTAGGAGATGAAATGCAGCTTATTTTATCAGTAGAATTGATGGGACGACATAGTAATGTGATTTTATATAATGCGGATAATAATAAAATTATTGATTTGCTTAAAAGAATCAATCCTGATGAAAACCGCGCTCGCTTATTACTTCCACATGCCCCTTATGAACTCCCTCCTCTTCTTCCAGGAATCAACGGTTTTGACCTTTCTGCTGATGGCTTCACTGAATTAAAGGAAAAGTATTCTGAACCAGCAGATTTTGTAAAACAATTTAATGGTTTAGATGGAGATGATAAAAAAGAACTTACTGGTTACTTAGAAGACGATTTTTCATATAGTTCTTTACAGACATTTTTTAATCAATTTAATAGACCAAAAGGATATGTATTACAAACCATTAAGCATAAGGATCGTGTATATACTTATCTACCATATCATCTAGAATTAAATTTGATTTATTCTAATGACGATGTCAATAAAACATTAGACGAGTTTTATCGTGATCAGGCCAATCGTGAATGGGTAAAGCAAAAGTCTAAAAGAATTGAAAATATTGTTAATAATGAGCTTAAAAAACTTAAAAAGAAGATTATTAAGTTACGTAAGCAATTAGATCAAGCCGAGAATTCTGAAGAATATCGAATTAAGGGTGAATTACTTAATGCTTATCTTCATGAAGTAAAGGCTGGGATGACAAGTATTGATCTACCAAATTATTATAAAAATAATAAGCCCTTAAAAATAAAACTTGATCCCGCACTTTCACCTGCTAGAAATGCACAAAAATACTTTACTCGTTATCAAAAATTACGTAATTCAATTAAACATGTTAATGAACAAATTAAATTAGCAAACGAGAACTTAGATTACTTTGATTCTATCCAAACTGCAATTGATAATGCGGATCCACAAGATATTGATGCAATTAGCGATGAATTGATTAATCAAGGCTATCTAAAAGAACAAAATCATAATCATCGCCGGAAGAAAAAGATTAGCGAAAAAAATTTGAATACTTTCAAACTAAGTGATGGTAAAAAAGTATTAGTTGGTAAAAATAATTATCAAAATGATTGGCTAACTTTAAAAAAGGCAGACAAACGTGATTACTGGTTCCATGTCAAAAATATGCCTGGCTCTCATGTCATTTTGCAGGACAATGATCCAAGTGATGAAGATATCAAAGAAGCAGCCGAAATTGCTGCCTATTTCTCTAAAGGAAAGAATTCTAGTCACGTCCCAGTTGATTATGTGCAAGTTAAAAGAATTAAAAAACCTAATGGTGCTAAGCCTGGTTTTGTCATTTATACTGGTCAGAATTCAATCGAAGTCACTCCCAATGAAAAAGATATTTTAGAAAAAAGAATATAGAAAAAAGCGTTCATATCAAAATGAGCGCTTTTTCTATATTCTCTAAATTTACATAATAAATAATATTTAATTTTACAAAGGCTGAGTAGTCATTGCTAAAGTTTCAAGTACTATTAAAACATCTTGCGCTGATTGTAAACTAGAAAAAACAGGAATATGTGTGCTTAAAGCTGCATCTTTAATCATAATTGCATCATGACTAGCAGAGTCGGATAAACTGGTTACGTTGATTACTAGATTAATTCGGTGCTGCTTTATCTTTTCAAGTAAGCTATTGCTTCCCTCTTGAACCTTTTCAATAATTCCTGTTGTTATTCCCTCTTCAGCTAATACATTTGCAGTACCTTCAGTTGCTAAAAGCTTAAAACCTAACTGATGAAAACGTGCAGCTATTTTAATTGCATTATGTTTTTCAGAATCTTTAACCGAAATAAAGACAGTACCATATGTTGAAATCATTAAATCACTGCCTTCATATCCTTTAAACAAGGCAGTCGGCAAATGCTTGGCTCGTCCCATCACACTACCAGAGGTCTTCATCTTAGAATCAAAGGTATTTTCACTACTATATGATAAATAAGAAAAGACGGGCATTTTAACGTGAATTAAGTCGTTTGATGGCCAAATATCGCTTGGAAGATCTAATTCAGACAATGTACTTCCTAACAAAACTTTCATTGTTATAGCTGTAATATCTTTTTTTAGTGCTTTAGTTAGAAAAGCTACATTGTGTCCAGAGTAACTTTTAATTTGTAATAAATAGATTTGATCATTAGCTAGTAAAAAGTGTAAGTTAACTGGTCCTCTTAAATTAAGTTTAGTGGCAATACTAATTGCACTATCACGTAATCTACGCTGATCATTAGTTGATAAATTTTGTGGACGATAGACAGCTATGGAGTCACTGGCATGTGAGCCGGTCTGTTCAAAGTGTTCAATAATTCCGGGAATAGTAACATTTTTACCATCAGAAATAGCAGTCACTTCATACTTTTTACCTTCAATAAACTTCGAAACATTCATATGCTCTAATGAATTTTCAGCAATATATCTTTGTAAAGCTGGTAAATCAAAGACCACAGCAGATTTTTGCTTCTTACCGTTACTTGTACCACCAATTAAAGCTGGAAAACCATTTCTTTTAACAAAAGCTAAAATGCTTTCTTCATTATCGCATTGAAGAGCTGGGACTGGATTAACGCCGGCCTGATATACTTCGTCTGCATGATCTTCCCTTAGAATTTCCTTCAAATTAGGCTGACCTAAAATTGTTAGACCATGTTCTAAGAGTGAACTGCGATATTCATTAATCTGTTTGCCAGAAAATTGCGTTACCACTTCTTTGATATTTTCTTTCCATGCAACTTCAAGAATATTTTCTAAAGTAATTGGTTCAAAGTAAATTCGATCGCATACATCATACGCTGCACTCACACTTTCTGGATTATTACTAATAATCACAGGGCTAATTCCTTGCTCTTTTAAGGTCTTGGCAGCATGGTAGAGCATATAATCAAACTCACCAGTTAGAGATACTTGAAATGGCTTTAATCCTAAAAGAAGGCATTTTTTCGAATTAGATAGCGGTATTATTTCATCTTCAATTCCATAACTACTGTAAACAGCTTGAATATTAGGATGGATTAACCCAGCTGTTCCATCAATTTCAATATAGCTAGGCTTAATTGACCATTTTTTACATAAATCAGCAATTGATTTTTCATCTTGCTGCGTAATTTCAGCAATTAATCGATTAGAAAAACCATTTTTCTTTACTTTCAGCATTAAATCAGCTGTAAGTTCATCATTACGTAATTTCTTTAATAAAATCAAAATATGATTAAACTTCTGCAAAAATACTAAATGAATATGTAAAAGCTGGTGAAGAGTGTGGTAATTAATTCCCTTTGCTATCGCGGCTAATAGTGTAATTAGGTGTATTTCATTAGGCTTCGATAGATCTTGCAATAATTCTTTTTCGCTTTTTTTATATTCCTTTTTAAAGGTCTTAACATTATTAGAAAAACCAGTAGTTGACTGGAGAGCCTTTAAAAATGCACTTTCAAAGTTACGACCAATTCCTAGAGCTTGGCCTCCGGAAGTGGTTTTATTATTAAGAGTGTAGTGATTATAACCAGCTTCTGTGAAAGACCAATAAGGTAATTTTACAAAGCAAGCATCTTGCACGGGATCAACAGCAGCAGAAATTCCAGATTGTGGATCGGTAATTTCATTTAAATTATAGCCAAGTGCAATTTTGGCCGTTACATATCCAATAGAATATACGCCACTTCTATAAGAAAGCAAACTACTCTGAGTCAAACGGGGCTTAATACTTAATACTTTAAAATTAAAGTCTTCCCCACTTTGCTTAACAGCAAAATGAATACTCAAAGCTCCATGTAAATTAAGACAATTAGCAATCTTTCGACAGCAATTTCTTAAGCGTTGAATTTGATTATTATTTCTAGTTAAAATTGGCGTCACTAATAAAGAATCTGAAGAATTAATACCAACTGGTTCTAAACTACCAATATTTCCTACAAATACAAAATTTCCATTATTATCCCGAACAATATCAAAAATTAATTCTTCCCAATTCGATAAATCTTCAGTTAAACGATAATCTTTCCAATTAAAATGGTCATCAGCTTCTTCGTCTAAGAAGTATTGCTCTAATTGAGTTAGATTTTCTAAAGAGATCATGCTATCGGGGCGATAATGCTGCTTTTTTGATAAAAGCAAAGGAAAATGAGCATGTTCAATTACTCGCCTTAAGTCCTCTTCTTTTTCTAACAGCCATTGATTGGCCACCGCAATCTTATTTGCTTTAAGAAAACTATAGAAATTATGAGGAGCTGATAGACTCAATGCCAAGCTGTTAATAGTTAGTAACTCAATATTCATTTGGGTTAAGATGCCCGACTCTAATAATTCACTGGTAAGTTTTAAAGCCGGTTTGCCCCCAAAAGCCGGAATAATAGCATCTGGCTTCTCCATCCGAATGATTCGCTTCACAAAAGGCAACGTCATTGGTTCAAGATATACATTTACATTAGGATGCGGATCTGTTGTGACGGTTGCAGGATTGGGATTAATCAATACAACTTGTACGTTACTTTCTTCAAAAGCCGTTAACGCTTGTTTAGCAAGAATATCAAGTTCTGTTACTTCTCCAACAATACTTGGCCCCGCTCCAATAACAAGAACTTTATTAATTTCATTATGTAAAGGCATAGTCTACTCCATCATATTTAAAAACTGATCATAAATGCTGGCTGCATCAAAATTACCTGGTGAACCTTCTGGATTAAAGGCAGTTGCTAAAACTTTATCTTCTTTGATACTATAGCCCGCTAATAACTCCGACCTTAAATCAAAATATTTACGTGAAAGATTCAAAGATAAACTATCAGGTACTACCAGTTGATCAATATTCATTGCAGTTTGCCAAATTCGATTATTAGTTTGTTCAATAACTGGAAAATTACTGCCATTATAGGCTGGAATTAAGTCCAAGAGTTCCAGATTTAAATAATTACTAATTGCTAAAAAGCCTAAGCCAATTCCTAGAATAGGCAATTTTCCGTAAAACTTATCAAATACTGGTTTTAAAAATGGTGCAACTTCTTCTACTCTACTTGGCCCATTAGAAATAACAATTGCATCAGCTCGAAGATTAATAATATCGTAAATCGATGCATTGTATGGTAAAACCACACTATTAATTTTCCGTAAAGAAAGGGAGCGCAGTAATGAATGCTTTAAACCAAGATCAATTACAGCTACAGTTTTTCCAATATTTGGGGCAGCATAAGGATGCGTTGTAGATATTTGTGCTGTTTTGTTTTTTGGTAAAACCAGGGCCTTTATTTGATCAAAAGCATGGGCATCATCTGTATCCATAATAGACGCTTTAATAACCCGCTTATTCTTCAATTTTTGAACTAAAGCGCGAGTATCAACACCGTAGATTGCTGGAATTCTTTTCTCTTTTAGAAAATCATTTAAATCTTGAAAAGTTGGATTAGCAGAAATATGAAAAGCAATATCGTTAGCAATTATTCCACGTACACTTGGATCAATTGATTCATAGTCGATTGCATTAATACCACTTCCACCAATCATTGGAGTAGTAAAAGCCAAAATCTTACCAAAATTGGCAGGGTCGGAAATTGCTTCCTGATATCCAAAATTGCTTGTTTGAATACCGAGCTCCCCTGTAGCAGTAATGGGAGCACCAAAACCGTGTCCCGAAAATGCAGTTCCGTCTTCAAGAATTAAATATCTTTTCATAATCTATTGCTTCATTTCTTGTCGTAAATTCTTTAATTGTTTTTCAAAAATTGTTGGCAATGGTGCAGAAAATTCCAACCATTCATTCGTAGAAGGTTGATAAAATCCCAAAGTCTTGGCATGCAAAAATTGTCCATGACCTGACAAGGTTCTCTTTGGGCCATATAAGGGATCGCCAGCTAATGGATGACCGATGTACTTCATATGCACTCTAATTTGATGCGTTCTACCCGTTTCCAGTACACATTTGACTAAACTATAATTTTTAAATTGCTCTAGTACTGTAAAGTGTGTAACTGCAGCTTTCCCCTTTGGATTAACCGCCATTTGCTTTCGATTATTTGGATTTCTACCAATCGGAGCATTGATTACGCCATTTTTTACTTCAAAGTTGCCATGAACAATTGCCAAATATTCTCTTTTATTTATCTTTTCTGCTAATTGCTTTTCTAAGCTTTCACGTGCTTTATCATTTTTAGCTATCATTAATAAACCAGAGGTATCTTTATCAATTCGATGCACAATCCCTGGACGAAACCTTTCAGGACTATCAGCTAAATCACGTGTATGATAAAGTAATCCGTTGACTAAAGTATGATCTGGATGACCGGCTGAGGGATGAACAACCATCCCTTGAGGCTTATTAACCACAATCACATCCGAGTCTTCATAAACAATATCAAGATGTAAGTTTTCAGCTTCTAATGATAATGGTTTAACAGGCGGAATAGTAACATCAATTACATCCCCAGACTGTACTTTATAAGATACTTTTTCAGCTTTATTATTAACTAAAATATTTTTATCATTAACTAATTCCTTAATCTTAGTTCGACTTAAATCTGTAATTTTCTCAGCGATTACCTTATCTAAACGTCCTTTTTCGTCATCAATTACTAATTTATAATTTTTAGTCATTTACTCTTCGTCCTTTAGTCTTTTTCGCTTATAAATATTAGATAGATAAAAACTAAGATAATTCCAACTGTAATTGCGCTGTCAGCAATATTAAAGATATTAAATTGAATAAAATCTAGTTGCAACATATCAATTACATATTTTAGATGCAAACGATCAATAAAGT
Organism: uncultured Lactobacillus sp.; assembly: GCA_947565635.1. Lineage (GTDB taxonomy): Bacteria > Bacillota > Bacilli > Lactobacillales > Lactobacillaceae > Lactobacillus. The sequence continues at coordinate 81,026 of CANOGU010000001.1, forward strand.
TACCAATGATTCCACCTAAAACTAAGGCTAATCCTGTATCAAAAAGGCCATTTTTATACTTTGGATTAAAAAGATAGTAAATTACAACTGCAATAGCGGCAATACTGATTAAATAAAATAAAATCATTTGTCCACTGAAGATATTCCAGGCTGCTCCATCGTTTTGTAAATATGTAAATGAAAGGACACCAGGAATAATGGTTTTTTCATCACCAATTTTAAAATTAGTAACTATATAATTCTTTAATAATTGATCTGCAATAATTACTAATAAAGAAATTATTAGATATAAGGCTTGTTTAGCTTTACTCATTAGAATAATCCTGAAATCTTTCCGTTATTATCTACATCAATATCTAAGGCAGCTGGATGTTTTGGCAATCCTGGCATATCTAAAATAGATCCCGTAGCTACCACAATAAAACCTGCTCCATTTTTAAGAGCTAAATTCTTAACATGGAGTGTAAAATCTTCTGGAGCTCCTAAGATACTCTTTTTATCAGTAAAGCTATACTGTGTTTTAGCCATAATTACTGGTAAGTTGTCTTTACCCATTTTCTTAATTTCTGCTAATTGATCCTTAGCTTTATCAGAATATTCAATATCCTTGGCATGATAAATATTATGGGCGATTTTACTAATTTTTTCTTCTACAGAGTCAGTAGGTTCATATACTGAGGTAAAGTCACTAGCTTTATTAGTTAACTCAACCACTTTTTCTGCCGCCTTAATTCCGCCCTTTGATCCTTCATCATGGTAAGAGACCACTTCACATTCAAAACCATCAGCTTTAACAAGTTCTTTCAATTTTGATAGTTCTTGTTCAGTATCACTAGCAAATTTATTTATTAGTACAATTACAGGTACACCATAATGAGCCATGTTTTCCATATGGCGCTTTAAGTTCTCAAAACCTTTTTCTAAAGCTGGAATATTTTCTTCATCTAAGTGATCAGTTGTCTCTTCTGCTTGATACTTCAACGCTCTTACAGTTGCAACAACTACCACAGCATCAGGACGTTTGTCCAAATGGTTAGAAACAAAGTCCATAAACTTTTGGCCACCCAGATCTGCCCCAAAACCAGCTTCAGTCAAAACATAGTCGCTTAAGTGTAAAGCAGTATTAGTAGCAATTACTGAATTAGCACCATGAGCAATGTTAGCAAATGGACCGCCGTGAACAATTGCTGGGGTATGTTCAAGTGTTTGAACTAAGTTAGGCTTTAATGCGGTTGATAAAAGCGCAGCAATTGCCCCCTCAAACCCTAAGTCTTTAACATAAACAGGTTCATCTTTCACAGAAAAGCCAACTAGCATATTTCCAATGCGCTTTTTCAAGTCATCAATATCAGTTGCTAAACATAAAATAGCCATTAATTCATTAGCTACAGTAATTGCAAAGCTAGCTTCATGTTCTATTCCATTAAAACGTGAACCTTGTCCGATAGTGATTTTTCTTAAAGTACGATCATTAACGTCAATTCCACGTTTTAATAAGATACGATTAGGATCTAGCTCTAGACTATTATCTTGATAAATATAGTTATCAACTAAAGCAGCCAAAGTATCAATTGCACTAGTTAATGCGTGCATATCACCAGTAAAGTGTAAATTAATATCTTCCATTGGGATGATCTGTGCATATCCACCACCAGTTGCACCACCTTTTAATCCAAAAACAGGACCCATTGAGGGTTCTCTTAATGCAATTAAAGTATTTTTGTGAAGTTGGTTGCTGATTGCATCCCCTAAACCAATGGTAATAGTAGATTTTCCTTCACCAGCCGGTGTAGGACTAATTGAAGTAACAAGAATTAGCTTACCAAGCTTTTTACCTTGTTTAATTCTGTTAATTCCCTTCCAGCTAATCTTAGCCTTATCATTACCATAAAGTTCAATTTCATCTGGTTGAAGATCAACTTTTTTTGCAATTTCTGTAATAGGTAATTCTTTAGTGTCTTGTGCGATTTTAATATCTGACTTCAAATTCATTTCTTCTTTCTTTTAAGTGCTAAAAGCAAGTAAGTATTAATCTTACTCTTTGCTTCATATACAACAAATACCTTCCATTGCCACTTAATCTTTAAATTTTGAAGCTGAAGTTTCTGACGATATGGTAGTTTTAGCCAGTAAATACTTGCTTCTTTCTGAAAATAAGAATTAAACCAGGTATAAATAACTATAACCACAAAAATAGCTCCTAAGCTAAGTGCAGGATAGCTAATTGCTTTATTGCTTTCATACCCGACAATAAAGGCTACAAAAATTAGTGCTAGGAGCCAGGAGTAATAAATTACACCAGCAGCGCCTAAAAAAATAAAATGTTTTTTCATAATTTAGAATTTAGGTCACACCCTATTTGTTAATTACCTCTATTGTAACAAAAATCAAGCAGATTTACGTTTTTGTTTAAAATAGCGTTCTAGACTATAATATTAAACAAGAATATGGAGGAAAATAACAACATGAAAATCGGCGTTTTAACTGACAGTTCATCTTATTTAACTAAAGAACAATGTGAAAAATATGGAATTGATGTCTTACCAATTCCAATTATCTGGGATAATAAAGAATATCTGGATTTAATTGATATTGGTTTCCATGAATTCTATGAAAAGCTAAGCACTTCTTCTACTCTTCCCACTACCTCTCAACCCTCAACTGGAACCGTAAAAAAATATGTTGATAAATATATTGATGAAGGTTATACCGATCTAATTATCATTACTCTTTCAAGCGGTATTTCTAGCTTTTACAATAATGTTTTAAGTGTGGCTGATGAAGAAAGCAGAATTAATATTCATCCCTTTGATTGTAAAATAACCTGTGCAGGAGAAGCTAATGCTGCAATACTAGCTGGTCGACTAGTCAAGGCTGGGGCTGACATTGATTTAATCATGCATGACTTAAAGGATTTAAGAAACACTACCGATGTTAGATTTATGGTAGCCAATCTTAATCATTTAAAAAGAACAGGCCGCTTATCAAATGCCGCTAGTTTCGTAGGTTCTATTTTAAAGATCAAGCCAATCTTATCTATGGACGTTCAAAATGAGGGTAAAATTTCAGCAATTGCCAAAGAGAGACATTATAAACGTGCCTATAATCATATTAAAAAAGACTTTGATAGTTTAACTTCTGATATGCCTTATCCAATTCAGTTAACAATTTTTCATGCTGATGATGAAGAAAGAGAAGCTGAATGGGTTAGTGATTATGAAAGTAGTTTTCCTAAGGTCAAAATTTATCAAAGTATTATCGGACCAGTAGTTGGTGTTCATGTAGGACAACATACTATGGCTATGATTTGGGGCAGAGATTTAGATTCTTATTTCGATGAAAATGGCAAGCCGATTAAGGATATTAAGTCAAAAGTTGTTGAAGATTGATACTATTTAACTAATATAATTAAGAGAAGCAAGAATTTTATTAAATTTGCTTCTCTTTTTAATTTATAACTTTAAGAGTGCTAATTATGAAAAAATATAAATATTCTAGTTACGATATTGCAGATATTGGTGACTATTTAAAAGTTTTTGCTTGTACGGCGGTCATGTCGCAGCCAATTATGAGCCTTATTATTAATCTGCCCCAGTCTCAGCAAACGCAAGTTGGTTTTGGTATTCTTTATAATCTAGTTAAATATACTGCTCCAGCCTTTATTTTTGGTATTTTATACACGACTATTAGGACTAGTGACTTAAACGGTCATTTCTCTTACTTCAAGCATCTGCAAAAGAATTGGTCCAATCTCTTTGTACCAACGATTTGGTGGACTTTAATTTATTTATTAGGGATGCCATGGCTTCAGCAAGGTAACAAGTTTAATAGCTTTGGTACTTTTTGCTGGCAATTTATTAATGGTAATGCAGCACCTCACTTATGGTATAACACGATGATGCTACAGTTTATTATTCTAATGCCGTTTTTCTGGTTAATTAGTCGCTATGTAAGAAATAATATTAAACGTGGTTTTGCAGTGGCAATTGTTACTTTAATTCTTTACTTAGCCTGGTTAGCATTTTACGACTATTATGTTTTTCATGGTGTTCACCAAAATGACTGGTATTTATTAGATCGAGTATTTATCTCTTTTTTTATTTATGCTGTTTTTGGTGTTTTAGCCTGGCAATTTAGATCGTACTTTAATCAATTTATAACTAAGTTTTGGTGGTTAATCGTAGTAATCTTTATTCTTTGCTTCATCTGGACTAATTATGAATTAAGTCAATTCGGTTACCCTGTTAATTTCTATAATGCGCTTTACTATAAACCATCAATGACGTTTTACTGTTTGGCAGTAATTTGTTTAATTGCTGCTTTCTGTTTATATCAAGTTCGTAAAAGACAGATAAATAGCTTGAGAATATTCCATTTTTTAGCTATTTATGCTTATAGAGCCTATCTTGCTAATGTCTTTTGGAATCAGTTAGTCTGGCGGGGATTAAATATGCAATATCATGCAAAATTCCATCCATTTTTAACCTTATTTGGTTGCTGGTTATTAACCTGGATCTTATCATTTTCATCTGCGTATCTTTTACATATGTGGTGGACAAAAGTAAAGAAAATGATAGCTAGAAATACCCACCTATATATCTAAAAAACTCTGAAAATTGCCACTAGGAGCAGTTGTCAGAGTTTTTTATCTTTAGTATTTAATTTTTACATGCAAGTTATCATGATTTGACATATCGTATAACGTTTGTAAATACAATTCATAATGTGGGTTGTCCGCAATTAAACGTTGATAAATTGGTGACTTTTTAAGTTTTTGCAATTCTTCACTTTCAATATGATTTTTTCCAGTAAAAAAGTGATAATTCATTTCGCCGAAAAGACGCCCCATTTTTCTGACAGTATCTAAATCATCATGATTTTGATAAAGATTTTTCTGCATTAATTCTGCCGAAATAGTTCCTAGTTGAATATTTTCTAAATAATCATGAAAGTGAGTTAAAGTCCAGTTTTGTTTTTCTTTGTCAGTTAAATAGTCCTTCATCTTAAAATGATGACAAGTATAACTAACTTCTTTCGGCGAAACTTTAACTACCCCATAGCCTTGATCATTGGAGCAAAAACTAGCAGTTACAACTTCGGTAGCTGGGCAAGGATCTTGCGGCAACATAATATTCTGAGCATGAATATGACCAGAGAAAACTAATTTTACATTATATTGAGCTAATAACTTACGCAGTTCACGATAATCACCAACAACATATCCTTTGTTTACAGCTGGATTATGGGCATAGAGGTTATGATGCATACAAAAAATCACTTGAAGATTGTTCTCACTAGCATATTGTAGTTGTGCCTTAATCCAGCGCCGTTGCTCTCTTCCTAAAAAGCCAGCTGTCGCAGGTGCAGTAGTAGCTTCTTCTTTACCATAGTCATTAGAATCAGCTAAAATCAACAAATAATCAGGATTAAGCTGAACACTATAAGCTAAAGATTTATCATCAACACTAACTGCATTTTTATAGGATGTTTTAAAAATATTACGCCACATTCTAGGACTAATTTGACCAGCGTAGTATTGTTTCTTTCCGCGGAATTCTCTGGCCCAGCCATCATAAATATCATGGTTTCCAGGAAGAACTAAAAGCTGTGTTTCTTCTAAAGGTTTAAAAATCTCAGCGAATTTTTCTGCTGACACTCTCTCGCCATTAAAAGTTACATCCCCCGTAACAACGATTGCAGCCGGTTTCTTTTTTTGCGCCATTCTTACAAATGCGCTTAAAGCAGTTTCTTGATAGTATAGATCTTTACCCTGACTAGTTTTTTGCATTTGTGAAAAAGCCTGTCCATGATCATGTAAGCTATCTGCAATTAAATGAGTATCACTAATAACCCAAAAACTAGTCTTCTTATCTTGCGTTAACATAATTGTTATCTCTTATTAGCCCAATATTGATAATAGTCGGTCCGTAAATTACCATTATAGAATTTTCTCTTCTTAGTGGCCTTTGCACCAAAGTATTTTTCAAATTGAGGATCAGATGTAAGGTAGTACTGACTAAAAGAAGTAAGAGGACGCAATGTCTGTCCCATTTCTTCATAGATCTTTTCAGCTGCTTCTCGATCCTTAAGCCGTTTACCATAAGGAGGATTTGCAACAATAACTCCATTTTCTAAGTCAGTTGAAAAGTCTTTTACAGCGACTTGCTTAAATTTTACATCTTGTAATACGCCCGCATTATGCGCGTTCACTTTAGCAATTTCTAAAATTGATTGATCAATATCGCTAGCTAAGATTGGAGCATGCTCCTTTTTTTCTTGTGCTTTAGCTTCTTCTACTAATTCGGGATGCAATTTCTTATCAAACCAATCAAAATTATCAAATGCAAATTTTCTCCAAATACCAGGAGCTACATTTTTTGCCTTAAGAGCCGCTTCGATTGCAATTGTTCCGGAACCAGTCATAGGGTCAATAAAGGGATGAGAACCATCAAAAGGAGTTAGTTCAATCAAACCTGCTGCAAAATTTTCTTTTAAAGGAGCTCCACCATGCTCGACACGATAGCCACGTTTAAATAAACTTTGACCAGTAGTATCTAAGCTTAAACGTGCAGTGTCTTTGTAGAGATGGATGTCTAGCGGATACTCGGCCCCGCTTTCTGGTAAAAATCCACGTCTTCGATATTGATCGGTCAACTTATCTACAATAGCCTTTTTTACAATTGATTGAACATCAGGTTCAGAATGTAACTTACTACGGACGCTTCTTCCCTTTACAGGAAATTGAGCATCTACCGGTAATAATTCTGCCCAATCATAGCTATAAACTTCATCATATAATTGGTCAAAACTGGTGGCCTTAAATTCTTTTAGTAAGATCTTTACGCGGTCAGCACTTCTCAGCCATAGATTAGTTCTTACAATATCTTTTTGGGTTCCTTTAAAAAATACACGGCCATTTTCAGTTGTTGTTTCATAACCTAAATTGTTTAATTCTTTTGCAACTACACTTTCAAATCCAGCGCCCATTGTTGCATATAATGTATATTCTTTCATTTTATATTTTCTCTATCTATATAAATTTTTCTATAAAAAAAGGCTGAGCCAAAGCTCAACCCTAACCTACAAATCTCTATAAGCCACGTTCTGTTCCAATAGGATTTGGTTAATTCCTATTTTCAGCGACCATCTATCTTCATTAAAAATGACCTCGTCTTTAGTTCATTTACTTAGACGAAAGCGCCCCTACCAAATTTGGGTTGCCCGCTTGCAGGGTTTACCTCGTTCCACCAGCAAAGTTTCCTTCACTGCTTCGTCACTGTGGCACTTTTCAGGATAGTCACACATGTCAAAAATGATTTAGTGCTTTTTCCGCCGTAACTTGTAAAAACAAGTTCCCCAGCTTATTGGGCTGAGTACAAAAACTACAAGCATCTCAGCTTGTGCGTGCGTGGACTTTCCTCAGCTAGCATAAGCTAACCGCGATCGCTCGAAATTTGCAATAATTATTATACCATAGTTTTAATTAGCTTGGTAAGTTCTATCTTGTTGATTCATTCTTTGTTCAAGGTTGTAAACTTTACGCTCTAAAGTAGAAATACGTTGAATCATAGCAACATTAGTAGTTAATTCCGGTGCTTCTTTGTCTTCATTAGTATTATTTACAGCAGCTTTTTGTACTTTCTGAGGAGTATAAGTTTTAACATCATCTTCAATTTCCTCATTCTTAAAATCTAACTTAGGTGCAGTACTTTTAGCTGTTTGCTGTTTTTGTTGAGCTTTTAAATCACTGATTTGTGTTTGCAAATCTTCAATAATAGTCGCAAAAGTACTGTAGTCTGAAATAATTGTATCAAGATATGAATCTACTTCATCAGAATCATATCCCTTCATTTTTGTTCTAAATTGCTTTTTTAAAATACTTTGTGGATTTAATTGAATATCATTTAAACTTGCCATTGGTTTCGTCAAACTCCTTAGTTACAGACTAACGTCTGTTTTAATTTAGGCGATAAAATGTTAGCTAGTTGATAGCTTAATGGCACTCATTCTATCGTATACAACTAGTATAAGTTATAAGTATCCTTCAAGCAATAATAGTAATACCATCTAAAAAAAATCTTATTTTCTTAGGTATATAAAAAATTAAAGAGTATATTTATTTTCAATAAAAATTCTTTCGATGATTTTCTTCATATTCTTCTGCAGCTTCTTGTAAGTCATAAAAATCAATTATATCCAGTGGATAGTCACTTTTTTCTTGATACTTTTTAATGGCTTCATAGTCATATTTTGTTTTACCGGGATGCTCAGGATCATAAAGTAAAAGAGCTCGATCTGTGTGTTCTAACATAAAATTTTGATAGTTTTTAAGCTGGGATGGCCTCATGTAGGGATAGTCAGAAGTAGAAGCAGTAAAATCAACCTGTTCAGTAAGGTTTTGATACTTCATTTGATTACTATCATTCCACCTTTTGGAAAATTCTAAATAAGGTGTCATCAAAGCCGTATGAACACTGTATTCATTTTGAAGACTAATTGCTGTTTCTAGCGCCCATTGTTCGACACCAAGGTTTGCCCCACTAATTACCCAGTCAATCTTTCCTTCTTCAAGTAAACTCTTTAGATAATTGCTTAGAGCATACTTAATTACGGTCAACTTCGGATCTTTATCGCTAAAAACTCCCAATTCATAAGAACGATATCCGGTAACCCATAGTCGCTTCATTCTGATCCTTCCTTTCTCTAAAAATGATTTAAAATCTTTGCTATAATTCTAAACAGGAGTGATGTTGATGGTAAAATATCCAACAGGCAGTTTAACACATTATACTAAAGATCAAACTGACCTTTTACATCCAAGAAAGCAAAAACATCGTAAAGATGTTGTATTTTCTGATCGTGGAATGAGCCTAGAACAACAAATCAATGAGTCTAATAAGTATTATCTTCTTGAAGATATTGCCGTTGTTCATAAAAAGCCAACCCCAGTCCAGATTGTTAAAGTAGACTATCCTAAACGATCCCGTGCAGTTATAAAAGAAGCTTACTTCAGGCAAGCTTCTACAACTGACTATAATGGCGTATATCAAGGACGCTATTTGGACTTTGAAGCTAAGGAAACGAGAAATAAGAGCTTGTTTCCTTTAAAGAACTTCCATGAACACCAAATTATTCATCTTGAAAGATGTTTAAAGCAAAAAGGAATTTGCTTTACGATTATTCGCTTCGTAACTCTTAATCGATATTTTGTAACTCCTGCTAGTTTTGTGATTGAAGCTTGGAAGACACCACATAAGAGTTCAATGACCTTGCAAGAGTTAATTGATAATTCAATTGAGATTAAAAGTGGATTTCGCCCAACTCTCCCATACTTGGATGCAATCGATAATTTTATAGATAGATAGGAACAAAAGAATGGCAGATAATAATCAAAGGCCAAGTAATTCTAGAATGGCTAAGCTTCACCCAAAAGGTAAGCCTCGTAAACGAATTTGGCTACAAATAATCAAGTGGTTCTTTATCGTAGCAATGTTAGTAGTTGTTTCTGGAGTAGGTTTATTTGCATACTATGCTAAAGACGCTCCAAGCATCTCACAGGCTCAACTTCAAAGTGGTGGGACAAGTAGTCTGTATACTCGTGATGGAAAATTTCTTCTTTCTCTAGGGTCAGAAAAAAGAACCTATGTTGATAATAATGAAATCCCTAAAGAACTTAAAAATGCCATTGTCTCTGTTGAAGATAGGCGTTTTTATAAAGAAGGCATTGGACTCGATCCAATTAGAATTATTGGGTCTGTCTTAGTTAATGCTAAAAGTAAAGGCGTAGCTGCAGGTGGATCAACTATTACTCAGCAATTAGTTAAGTTATCGGTCTTCTCCACTGCTGCTTCTCAAAGAACCCTTCGTAGAAAAGCTCAAGAAGCATGGCTTTCAATGAAGGTAGAACGAGAATTTAGCAAAGAACAAATCTTGGAATTTTATATTAATAAAGTTTATATGAACTATGGTAATTACGGGATGGGTACAGCAGCCGACTATTACTATGGGAAAGATCTAAAAGATCTTGATTTAGCTCAGACTGCTCTACTTGCTGGGATGCCTAATGCCCCGGTTACATATGATCCATATGTTTATCCAGAAAAAGCAAAATATAGACGTGACATTGTATTAAAAGCAATGCTCAGAAATGATAAAATTTCAAAAGCCCAATATAAACAAGCAGTTAATGAGCCCATTACTCAAGGTTTGCAGCCTAAGAAGAATAATTCTACTTCTGAATTACGAAAAGTAGATGATCCATACATCAAAGAAGTAATTAATGAAGTTAAGAGTAAAGGCTTTAATCCATACAACGATAATTTAAAGATTACAGTTAATATTGATCAAGATGCTCAACAAAAGCTTTATGACTTAGTAAATGATGGTTCGGTTCCATTTACTAACGATAAGATGCAAGTTGGAGCTACAATTATTGATCCTCGAACTGGTCATGTTATTGCCATTATTGGTGGACGTAAACTTCCTGCAGTTCAATTAGGTTTAAATCGTGCTGTTCAAACTGGTCGTTCAACTGGTTCTACTGTTAAGCCTGTATTAGATTATGGTCCTGCAATTGAGTATCTTAACTGGCCAACTTCTCATATGTTAGATGACTCTAAATATGTTTACCCTGGTACTAACATTCAACTTTATGACTGGGACAATAAATATGAGGGTAAAATGACTATGCGTCACGCTCTTGAACAATCTAGAAATGTTCCAGCTGTTAAAACTTTAAGCAAGGTTGGAGTGGCAAGAGCTTCTCTTTTTGCAAGAAAACTCGGAGTTAATGTTCCTTCTGATTCTGGTCTATCAGTCGCAATTGGTGCTAATGCATCCTCTCTTCAAATGGCAGGCGCATTTGGTGCATTTGCTAATGACGGTATTTACCACAAACCACAATTTGTTTCAAAAATTGAAACTCCAGACGGCTTGACTAGAAATTATGATAGTAGTGGTACAAGAGTAATGAAGGAATCAACCGCCTATATTATGACCGACATGCTTAAAGGGGTTATGACTAAAGGTTCGGGTACACAGGCACGTATTAAAAACTTATACGAAGCTGGTAAAACAGGAACGGTTAAATATTCTGATGAAGAGTTAGTAAGATATCCTCAATACAAAAATTCACCAAAAGATTCTTGGTTTGTTGGTTATACCAAACTCTATTCAATGGGAATTTGGACAGGATATGATAATCTGAAAGATGGTACTCCTTCAGGTGTTGGCTCATCATCTGCGCAACTTCTATATAAGCAAATGATGTCATATTTAATGAGTGATAAAGCTAATAAAGACTGGTCAAAACCAAGCACAGTTGTTAGACGCAGAATTGCTAATGGTACCCAAGATAAAGTCGTTTCTCCGAATGCAAGTAATTCTAGCTGGCAACTATTTGTTAAAGGTCATGCACCAAGTAATCCGTATAGTGATGTGACTGTTGATAGACGAAAAGAGGAAGACGACGATATTGATACACGAGTTGATACAGAAGATGATACTTCTTCTAAGGGCCAATCTCGTTCCCAAAGCAGTAGTTCTTCATCATCGAGTCGTGCTGAACAATCTTCAAGTCAAAGACAATCTTCTTCTACTTCTAACAACAACTCCAATACTCAAACGCAAAATAATAATCGCCAGACTGAAAAACAACCAGAAAATAATAACAATAATTCACAACAGAATCAGAATACAAATAATCAGGGTAACAATCAAAATCAACAACAAAATCAGGGAAATAACTCCAATAATAATCAATAATTGAAATTAAACTAAAATTAAAAGATCCCAAAGTCGTTAAAACGACTTTGGGATCTTTTTTACATTATTTATTAGTTTAATGGTGGTAAGAAAGAATACGGATCTTGATTTTTAGTCCGAGCGGGCATTGTATATCTGCCGAATAAAATCATAGCATGATGAGTATGAATCCATTCTTCTTTTGGAAGCAATTCTTCAAGCCGCTTCTCAACTTCATGAGGAGTCGCTTTTGCACTAACGATATTAAATCTTTTAGAAATACGAGATACATGTGTATCTACTGCAATTGCTGGTACTTTGAAGCCTTCTGCTAAAACAACATTAGCCGTCTTTTCCCCCACGCCAGGTAAGGTCATCAAAATCTTTTTATCTTTTGGAATCTGACCATCAAATTTTTCGGTAATAATTTGTGCTGTCTCTTTTAAATGCCTAGCTTTTGTACGATATAAACCAATTGTACGAATGTGATTTTCAATATCTTTGATATCTGCTTGGGCTAAAGTGGCACTATCTGGATAGTCCTTAAAGAATTTAGGTGTGGTTCTATTAACCATTTTATCAGTGGTCTGGGCACTCATTAAAACAGCACATAATAGGTGAAACTTTGTGTCCCAATTCAATTCTCCTTTAGCATCTGGATATAAAGAAAGAATCCTTTTTAAAACCAATCGTGCTTCATCGTCTGATAATAATTCTTCCATCTTAATTACCTAGTTTCTTTGAAGAAAATTTTTAATTTGATCTAACGTAGTAAGGCCATGGCGCTGCCAATTTAGGAGGATTCTGTCAACATATTTAAAATTATATACCTGCGCTAAAATGGCTTCTCTAAGAGCTAGCTTGACTATTTCTGGGTCATAGTGATCAATATTAATCCAAGCAGCAATTTCTTGTTTTTCAATTGGGCTCAATAAACGGCCAAATTCTATCTCAAATTGTCTTACCAACTCTTGAATTGGATTTGCGGATTGTTGAGTAGATGTAGAGGATTTAAAAGTAGCTTGATCTTGATAAGATTCTTCCCTCTCATCAATAAGCGTATCTAATTTCTGATATAAATGATTTAAATCATAGAAATTAGTTATGCGACCTTCCCCATCTCTTTTTTGCCCCAATTCAATTAAATTTTTATCAATTAAGTTTTGAATTAGCTGGGAAATCTCAATCGGAGACAAATTCATTCTCTCTGATAAATTGTTATCGCTAGGGAAAAACTTTTTCTCCTGTTTGAAAGATTCTAGCTGCAATAATAGCATTGCTTCAGTTTCAGATATTTTTAAAGAGGGATAGTAACGTAAAAGACTATTAGAAATAACCGTAAAACCTTCATTTTGAATAGCCGAAAAAGACGCCATATAATTTTCCTTTCAAAAAAAGCTGAACTAAAATAGTTCAACTTTTTATATTTATGATATTAGATTATCAATTATGGTTGCATTCTGTTGATCAATCTTGGGAATGGAATAGCTTCACGAATGTGATCTAACTTACAAATCCAAGCGATTGTACGTTCAAATCCCATACCAAATCCAGAGTGAGGAACACCACCGAATTTACGCAAGTCAAGGTACCATTGGTAATCTTCTAAGTTAAGACCTGCTTCTTCAATTTGTTGTTTCAAAATTTCGTAGTTACCTTCACGTTCAGAACCACCGAAAATTTCACCGTATCCTTCTGGTGCAATTACATCAGCACATAAATATTCTTTAGGATTATCAGGATTTTTCTTCATGTAGAAAGGCTTAATTGTGGTTGGGTAGTTAACGATGAAGACTGGACGATCAAATTGTTCTGAAATGTATCCTTCGTCAGGTGCACCAAAGTCGTCACCCCATTTAATATCACGACCAGCTTCTTGAAGCATTTTAATAGCATCATCGTATGAAAGACGAGTAAAGTTACCTTCAGTAGTCGGACGTAATTTTTCAGGATCTCTACCCAAGATCTTTAATTCATATTCATTATTTTCAAGAACTTGTTTAACCATATAAGCCAAGTATCTTTCTTGGATATCTAAAGACTCATCTTGGTGCATCCATGCCATTTCTGGTTCCATCATCCAGAATTCTGTCATATGACGACGGCCCTTGGATTCTTCTGCTCTAAATGTTGGTCCAAAAGTAAAGATTTTTCCGTAAGCCATAGCACCAGCTTCACCATATAATTGACCAGATTGTGACAAGTAAGCATCATTATTGAAGTATTCTACATGGAATAATTGGGTAGTACCTTCTGGAGCAGAATGCATGAAGATAGGAGCATCAAACTTAATGAATCCTTCTTTTTCAAAGAAATCAACAGTTGCTTTAAACATAGTATTTCTAATTTGCATAATAGCAAACGGACGCTTAGATCTTAACCATAAATGACGATTATCGAGTAAGAAGTCAACACCATGTTCCTTATTACCAATTGGGTAACCTTCGTTGTTAGAAACAATTTCTAAATCTGAAATTTGAATTTCATAGCCAAAGTGTGAGCGCTTATCTTCGTGAACAGTACCAGTGATGTAAAAACTAGCTTCTTGACGCAAAGATTTAGCTGCTTCAAAAACTTCTTCAGAAACATCATTCTTACGAATAACACCTTGGAAAAATGCTGTTCCATCACGTAATTGTAAGAAAATAATCTTACCACTTGATCGTTTATCAGTTAACCAAACATGCATTTTAACTTCTTGGTCTACATGTTTAGAAGAATCTTTAATTGAGATTAATTCTGTCATTACTTACCAACCTTTTTAATTAAATTTAATTTTATTATACTAAAAAATCACTCTTTAGTTTAACAAATTTATAAATTATCCGCATAGACTACTTCTTTTCCATTTCTAAAATCATAAAGAACATAGCCATAATTACCATTTTTCTTTTTATATGTTACTTCCCAAACTGGCATCCCCTTATACCAACCTAGCTGGCATTTAGGGTTATTGTGTCCAGGATGCTCATCATTAAAAGTATTTAAAATCTGTTCTTCACTTTTACCTTTATTTGCTTGATAAAGGTAAGCTTTTTTACTTTTTGGAAGATAAATGAAGTAATACTTTTTACCCTTCTTACTCATTCCTTCTAAACTATTGCTCTCAACGCTACGACTTAAATGGTAGTTCTTGGTAACTGTAGTAATTGGGGTCTTTTCAAGGGCAATTTTATTAGTTTCTTTAACTGTGTCACTTGCTGGCTTAGTTGCAATATAAAACACAATACAAAGACATAGATAAATTGCTGCCAAAATCCCAACCACAATTCCAGTGATTTTAAGTCCTTTTTTTACATATTTATTCATTCTGTTTACTATTCCTTAAAACATTTAGTAGTTGCTGCTTGCTAACCTTTTTAGCACTCACAGGTAGTCCTGATAAAAACTGTTCGCCATAAGATTTATTCCAAACTCGTTGATCTAAAACTACAAAGACTCCATGATCACGCTCATTTCTGATCAAACGACCGCATCCCTGCCTAAATCTTAAAATTGCTCGTGGAAGTGTATCCACTTCAAAAATTTTATCAGCTCCAACTTGCTTTTTTAAACATTCTGTTCGTAATTTTACCTCGGGTTGATCGGGTGACTCAAAAGGTAAACGCGTAACAATTGCAAGATCTACCCCATTATGTTTAAAATCAATTCCTTCCCAGAAACTATTTGCTCCAAGTAAAATGGCTTTTTCAGCAATTCCGAAACGTTTAGCAATTTTTTCATTAGAACCAGTTAAGCCTTGAGCCAAAATTTCATAGTCCTTTAAAGCATTACTGTTTTCACTTAATCTGCTAAAAACATCCCGGATAACATCTAAATTAGTAAATAAAACTAACACATGCTTATAGTCTTTAATTTGAGTAAGTAAATTACTAATAAATGTTTCATATTCAGGACTGTTTGGATCCTCCGGAGCATTATTATCGGAAAGTGCATATACTTTTAAATGCTTTTCAACTTTGAAAGAAGGCTTTGCTCGATAAGTAAGTGTTTTTTTAGGATCTAAATATAGGTTTTTGATAGTGTATGAGAAGTCGTCTTGTTCTGCTAAAGTAGCAGAAATAAATAATTTTTTATCAAAGTAATGATATAACTGTTTAACTTCTTCTTCAGGATCAAGTGTTAACCAAGTTAAATTAGTAGATAGTGGGTCATCTTCATTACTTATTTCTAAAACAAATCCTTCATGGTCTAACTTTTTAGGGTCACTTAATTGATCAAGTAAAAGATAGTTTTGCTCTGAGTAATAATCTAACTGATCTATTTCTTCCTGAAGATCTCTTATTAAAACATCATCGCTCGTTAAAAGATTCTTTTGTTGATGATATAGCAAAAAGAGGAGTTGATTAGTCTCTTGGCGCACAATTTCAATATTATCTTGCATAAGATTTAACAAATGCTTGAAGTGCCCAATATTGTTGAACAAATCCTGTCCCTGAAATCCGAGACTAATAGCATTTTGTCTCTTCTCTTCCCAACTGGTAGCAAATTTTCGATTATCATAAAGGGCTTGCTGGATCTTGTTAATAGAATGAATTAAATTATTTGTATCTTTTTCAAGTTTATCTAAGATCAATTTGAATTCTAAATTATTACCAAAACGTGCCTTAGCACTATCTTCTGCATAAAAAAGTAAGTTACGTAAGTGACTACACATCCCCCAGAAGCTTTCAAATTGAAGTGAATCATTTCTTGAACTTGCTACATTTTCAACAAAACGATGCGCCTCATCAACAACTAGGAACGGATTCTGGCCCCAAATTGAGTCCATATAGTGATTAGCTAAATAGGCATGATTAGTAATTAAGATATCGGCTTGTTCTTGTCTACTACGTGCTAAATTCCAGAAATCATATTCTGCAAAAGCTGTTCCAATTCTCGCATCTCCAGGATGTTCAATTGCTGCAAAGAGAGGTGCCTGATAGTTAGTTAACTGGAGTTCATCTAAATCACCAGTTTCTGTTTCAGTAAGCCAGATCAAAATCCCCATTTGTAAAATTAAAGTTTGCTGAATCGGATTATCAGTCTGATAAAGAGAATTGTAAAATCCATCTAAATCTAAATAATGACTGCTTGATTTAACAATTTGGGCATCTAAGTCTAAATGAGTAACCCGTAAAAGTTGCGGAATTTCCTGCTTTAGAATTTGTTCCTGTAAAACCTTAGTGGGCGTTGCTACGACTAATTTTCTCCCAGAATATAGCTCATATGCATAAGCCATTAAGTAACTAAACGTTTTTCCGCTACCATTTGGTGCTTCAACAACTAGTGAGTTATCTGAGTCACTGTAAACAAAGTCGTGGAGTCTATTAATTAGACTAACTTGTCCCCGTCTAAAGCGGAGATTCTTTTTAAATAATTCTTTCTTTTCATCATCGCTTTGAGGAAATGATCCAGGACTTGCTACATCATTACGACGTGGAGCTATATTTTGCTTTTTCAATATTAAATGTTTTACCTGAACCAAATCTTTAGGCAACGGTCTCTTAGTCTGCCGAGCAACTTGACCAATTTCATAAAAAATATAATCAGTATCTCGTAGCAGTCCTTTTGATAAGGAAGTCAAAGTATTGAGAGTTGCCTGAGGAAGATTTTCCAGTTTCTTAATTGCTTTTAGTAGTAACTTTGCCGTTACTAGTGCATCTGAATCAGCTCGGTGCGGGTTTAAGTGTTTAATTCTCAAGCGAGCTGTTAAATCTCGTAATTTATAAGATGGAAAAGTTGGAAAAGCAATTTGTGCTAACTCCACCGTATCAACTGCTTTTCCAGTTAGTGGCTCTAAGCCCGCATTTACAAGCTCATAGTTTAAAAACGGAAGATCAAAGTTTACATTATGTGCAACAAAAATCGTATTTTCTAAGATTTTTCGTATCTTTGGTGCATAGTAGCTAAAATCATGAGCCTGCGCCACGTCTTCATTACTAATATGAGTTAAGTTTTCAACAGCTTGAGGGATTTCACGATGAGGATTGATTAAGAATGAATATGTTTTTACTACCTTACGCTTTTTGATGATTGCACAACCAAATTGAATAATATGATCGCCTTGATTGCGCTGGGTGCCCGTAGTTTCAAGATCGACGACGGCAAAAACATCATCTGTAAAGGCTTTTTTCATAATAATCTCCCTTCTATTCTGTTTCTAGTCTACTGGGACCACTTTCCTTGCGTCAAGCAAAATTAAATATTTTCCAATTACCTTTTTATTTTCCGATATTTCATTTAATGCTTGTTCATATAAACGTAGTTGCCCAGTATATTTTTGCTTAATTTTGTCTATAGCTTGTTCTTCATGAGTTTTATCAACAAAATCAGTTTTATAGTCAAATAAAATTAAACCTTCATCTGTTTCAAAATACCCATCAATTGTTCCGTGAACTAGAATTTTAGCTGCTGAGTCAGAAAAATCATTAAACAGTTCACTAGCATTCACTAAGCTTGAAAATTGGCTTTCTCTATGTAATTTTTCTGGTTTTTGCCAAAATTCTGCCGCAAATTCACTCATTACAAACCAATTTAAAGCTTCTTTTGATAAATGTGGCACCATCAATGGGTTTAATTTACCTAATTCTACAAGCTCTTCAATTTCTTGTTCTAAATTTATCTCAGTTTTATCACCCTGATAATCATAATACTGTAAAACTAGGTGCATCGCTGTTCCGATCTCTGCTCCAGTAAATTTTTGTTTTTCTAAAAATACGGGAGTCTCATCAATTGGTTGTAAATATCGATTACTTGAAGAAATAAGACGTGAATTCTCAAGTTCAGTATCCATAGGATCATTAAATACTTTTTTTATCTCAGAAACAGACTGATAGGCTGTAGTCTTAGTGGCATCCGCAAATGGATATTCAAAATTATAAAGGGTTTTGACTACATCATTCATTTTAGAACTTAATTTTTGAGTATCGTCTTTTTGCTCATCCTTTTCTTCTATATCTGACTGCACAGCAAACTTTAAGTAATATATCTTATCTTGCTCTTCTAAAGCTAAGGTCATGTCTTCAATCGTTTGATCAAATTCATGCTTTTGTTCTAGCTTAGGTCCTAGAAAATCTAGTGGAGACTGGGCATTGATTTTTCTTATTAATGGAAGGATGTTCGTTTTTTGATCAATTTCACTTTCCCACTTTTTCTGCTTAGCTTCCATCTCACTTACACTAGCAACTAAGATGAGCTTTTGTTGAGCACGTGTTAAACCAACGTATAAGATTCTAGCTTCTTCTTCAAGCATTTGTTGTCTTTTTTCGACATCGGCTAAAGATTTAACTAGGGAATCAATTCGATAATCTTTTTCTTTAATTGTTAACCCTAGTCCATCTTTACTAATCGTAAAATTGCCACTTAAGTCACGTGTCTGATACTTGTGACCTAGTCCCATGACAAACACTACCGGAAATTCGAGACCTTTAGAAGCATGGATAGTCATTAGTTTTACAGCCTTATCAGCCTTATCACTTAAAAGTGGTTGTGCTAAATCCTTTTGATTTTTCCGCATGCGCTCGATAAAACTAATGAATTGATATAATCCTTTAAAACCGGCACTTTCGTAAGAAGTGGCTCTCTCATATAGAGATTCTAGGTTTACTCTACGCTGTTGTCCATTAGGCAAGCCAGTTACAATTTCTAACAGATGGGTTCTTTCGTAAATACTCCAAATCAATTCAGAAATTCGATGGGTTGCCGCAAATGAACGCAGAGATTCTAATTGCTGAAGGAAGTTTTTACATTTTTGACCAAGATCCGAATTGACTGATGCAAAGCTGGTTAAAGCATTATAAAAATTTCCGGATCTAGTTTTGACCCTGATTTGCGCTAATTCAGGCTCTTTAAAGTTAAAAAGCGGTGAACGTAAGACTGCCACTAGAGGGATGTCCTGTTGTGGATTATCAATCAATCTCAAGTAATTCATGATCATCACTAATTCAAATGTTTGAAAATAGTTCTGAGCATCAGTTACAAATAAAGGTAGATCTGCCTTTGCAAATTCTTGCATTACCTGTAAATTGTCACTTCTAGTACGCGTAATAATGGCAATATCAGAATATTCCAGCGGGCGTTTAAGCTGTGTTTTTCGATCCCAGACTTGGAAATTCTCTTCCTTAAGTTGCTTAATTCTGGCAATAACCATTTGAATTTCACTGAAGTCCATTTCGTCTCCGAAATTTTCTTCAAATGAAGCTTGCGTTTGTTTTTTATCCGTGAAAATATATTCACTTGCAGTAGGCAAGTCAGTAGGATAATAAGTCGCGCCAAATTGTAATTGTCCTTCTTTTTTGTAATCAATTCCGCCAAAATTTGCAGTTAGAATTGGATTGAACAAAGAGTTAACTGTCTTAGTAACTCTTTTTGTTGACCTAAAATTATCTGATAAGACAATTTTTTCACTATCATCATTCTGTCCATAAGCATGATATTTGCTTAAAAACAAGTCAGGACGTGCTTGTCTAAAACCGTAAATAGATTGTTTTATATCTCCAACCATAAATAGGTTGTTTTGTCCCTTCTTTTTGATAGCTGCAATGATATTTTCCTGCAAAGCGTTAACATCTTGATACTCATCAATTAATATTTCATTGAATTTTTCTTGGTAATACTCTTGGGCAATATGAGCATTTGAAGTATCGGTAGTAAGAATGCTGAAAGCAAATTGCTCCATGTCACTATAGTCAATTAAATTCTGTTCTCGTTTTAATTGACCAAATCTCTTAATTAATTTTTTTTCAGCATCAACAATGGTTTTAACTAATTTTTCTGATTTTTTGAGAATATTTACCTGTTCTTTTTCTTCTACTACAAAAAAGTTAGCAAAGATCTTCTTAAGTTGATCATTTAAATCAGATTTTAGCTTTTGACTTTCTTGGTAAGTTTCAAGACTTTCCTCTGACCACTTTTTAGACTTGCGAATATTCTTTTCAAACTTACAATTCATTAGACTAGCTCGAATTTCATTATAAGAATGATCATCTTCCAAAGCATTTAAGAATTGCTCTAAACGACTGGTAAAGATATCGTAGTTTTCCTTAACCTTCACTAAATCTGGATTTTCCATTTGAGGATTTTCAAAGAACTGTCTTATTTCAGTTTGTAGATCCTTTATCTCTTTTATTAAAAGCGGTTTAATTTGAGTCTGCCACAGGTCAGATTCAATTAAATCATCTTGAACTTGATAAGAATTAGGTAAATTATTGAGAAATTTTTCATAATTAGGCTCAGTAACTACAGTATTGTACAACTGCAATAAAAGATTTCGAGCTCCTTCTGCATCCCTATCACCAGAAAAATTATCATAAAAGTCCTGAAAATCTTGATCATTTTTTTCAAGGTACTCAATTTCTATTTCATGGAGAGCACGCTCTTTTAAAAGCTCAGCTTGGGTTTCATCAGTTAAAACACTAAATTGTGGGTCAAGATCAATTACATAATAAAAACGTCTAATTACATCTAAACAAAAAGAATCAATTGTAGATATATTAGCAGTATCCACATCAAGTAATTGGCTACGAAGAAATTGATTATTAGGCTCTTTTTCAATCTGATTACTTATTTTTTGCTTGATTCGTTCCTTCATTTCACGAGCAGCAGCTTTAGTAAAAGTGATGATCAAAAGCGACGAAACTGGTGTACCAGATAAAATGCGTTTCAAAACACGTTCAACTAATACTGTGGTCTTTCCTGAACCAGCGGATGCTGAAACTAGGATATCTTTCCCATAATCGTTAATTGCTTGATTTTGTTCCTTAGTAAATTTCGTCAACTATTCTTCACCATCCAAGTCTAATTTTTCTCTTATTAGGGTCAAAAGTGTCTTTTTATCAATAGATTTAATCTTATGATAGTTATTTTCTTTAAGCATTGCATCAAAGAAGAATATGTCTTTAAAGTCAGAATAAGTAAGGGATGTTTGTTGCCCATAAGAATAAGGATCTAGCTCAATCTTTCCTGACAAAATCTCATTACCAGCATTTTTTATTAAGTAGGAGTTATAAGCTAATAGCAAATCTAGTTGATCCGGAGTAAAACTCTGGTTTTGTGGCCAGCTAATATCGCCGTTTACTTTTCGTTTAACACTGGTATATAGATCAGAGACAGCACGATCTTTTTCCATTCCAGGTTCTATTAGATCAAGCATTTCTTCATCTGCAATTAAGATTCCGTTATACATTAGCTTCTTAGTACTTTCTTTAGCCAAATCTTTAATTTGATAATTGCTTAAGATCATTTTTTCACTGCTCAAACGTTCAAGACTACTAGTAATATTTTGGTAAAATGCGCCTAAAACATCTAAATCCTTACCTTGAGCAAAAAACTTATTATTATTTTTTAAAACTTCTAAGTAGGAAATCATCTGCATTGAAATTCCGTTTGCAAATAAACCTAGGTCAAATTTTTTTGCGGATGACTTATAATCGATCACCTCACCTAAAACTCGATCATTTACTTGAGCCAAATCAACTCGGTCCATCTTTCCGCGAAGATCTACAATCTTCTTTTTATTATTATCATCTTTCCAGCTATATGAAAGACCACTTACCTTTTGATTTTTACCAAAACTTAATTCGGAATATTGTGGTCTAAAAGTCGTCTTATTTACATTGCTATGCCAGTAATGAGCTACATTAGCTGTAGTTTGGTCTAACTTATGAAATAGATACTTATTAAATGGATCATTTAAAAGCTGACGATATCTGCCCTTTTCTTTTAGTTCTTCTCTTACTTCAATTAAAAGCTCGCCTAACTTCTCCTCCGTTAGATCAGCAAAGTTTAACTTCTTTTCTTTAATTCTTTTAACAAGATAATCAAAAGTTTCATGGTAGTAGTTTCCCGCTTGAATTACATCAAGTTCATTTTCAAAGCGTTTCTTCAAATGTAAGCCATAGTTTAGAAAGTATTCAAAAGAATTTTGATAATACGTTTCTAGTTGTGAAACGGAAGTTTCAATACGATCACCGTACAGCTGTTGGGCTAGCTCAGGCGAAAGATCTTGAGGTATATTCTTAAAACTGCTCCCTTCAAGCACATTTTTCGCTATTTCACCAATTTTTTCTTCCGTCATATCTAGTAGAGACTCTACATCAGTAGCTGCTTTATTCTTTAAGTAAGTCAGGTAACCTAAACTTGCTTCTGGATTAGTTATAAAAGTTAAAACCTCTCCATTATTCTGAGGTAAATCATGTTGAGCAAATTCATCAGCGCGAGTTAACTTTAATAACTGCTTATAAAAAATTGAAGGTTCTAATTGTTCATTTGCAGTATTAATTACTGGATAAGAAATATAAATCTTATCACTAGCCAAGCTCAAAGCATTTCCAAATTGGTAATTTTGGTCTAAGTTATTGATTTTTTGCTGATCTTCTAAGTATCCATTAGCTTCATTTCCTTCATTTAGCTGTTCTAAATTTTCAGAGCTAAAGAAACCTGGTATTTTTTCAATTTGGGGCAAGTTAGTACTAGTTGCACCAATAATGAAAACCTGTTTATATCCTTGGCCTTGAACCATACCTAATTCAGAAATGTTAACTGCATCAAGAGTAGACGGAATTTGTGAAAAATTAGCTTCACTAAAGCCGCTGATTAACAGATCAAAAAATTGATCTACAGAAAACTTATTTGCTACCAGTAAGTAGTCCTTTAATAAGTCAGTTAAAGTTGACCAAACTTGCTCTGGTTGCTGGGCTAATTGTAAATCACCAGTATCATTAGCTTCTTTGCGCCAACTTTCTAGACGTTTCGCAACACGATTTTTAATTAGAAAATTCCAGAAAACTGTTACTCCAGCTTGGGGATCCTCTTCTTTATCAAGTTGCTCAAAAAACTTAGTTAAAGCATCAATAAAGTAATCTCGTAGTCGATCAAGATCCTCTACTTCTTTCTCAGATTTATCTAAGGCAATTACATCTGCATCTACAAAACTCTTTAGTGATTTCGTCCATAGCTTCCCTTTTATACCGTGGGCTAAGACAAAATTTTCAAGTAGGTCAACATCATTTTGATAGCGAGCAGAATTTTTGTACCAGTCAGGGATGAATAACTGCGTCTTCATTAAAGCAATTACATTATCCGTTTGAAAACCACGCTTAAAAATTTGCTGTAGATTTTCAACAGCAACTACTAGGGGATGGTATTTCATTTCTCTTTGCAAATCATTAAAGAAAGGAATTTGGTTTTTCCTTAAAATCGGAGTTAAATATGTTTCATATTCACTTAAATTAGGTGCTAAAACTAGAAAATCCTGATAGCGATAGTTATTTAAGGCTACCTGTTGGTAAATTGTCCGCGCAACAAAATAGGCTTCTGCATACCGCGAGTCTGCTTTGACTGGCTGCAAAAACTTACTTAAACGTTCATCAAACCCACTCGTTTTTGTCCAAACCCCATTTAGTAAAGAGCTAGGACTTGTTTGAGTAAGTGGATACTCTTGAGTTTGATAATCTAATTGCTGATTTTGCCAAAAATGCTCTAATTGGCCGATTGTACGTTGCACTACGTAGTCATAGTCACCTGGTTCAGCGTTATTATCAATTTTGCCAATTTTTGTCTTAAAAGCTAAAGTTGTATTTTTTGCTTTTTTTGAAATTAAACGAACCGAGGTTAACTCTTGTAAAGAAAAATGTGAAAAATCAGAAAAATAAAATTCCATCGTACTCAAGTTATTGCTTTTTGCTAAGAACTCATTAAGCAATAATTGCATTTCATCTTTGGTAGCAAATTTTTCTGATAAACGTTCAATAAACTCATCATAAATAATTCTTAAGTCATGAATTTTATAGCTGGTCTCTTCATTTAATTTCTTTTCATCAATATTGTCTAGTTCAATGTTACCGGCTCGTACAGATAAAATAGCCTCATACATTTGTCTTAAGGCACCGGATGTAACTTGAGTTTGATTCTGAAATAGTTTTAATTCATCTTGATGATCTTTAACAATTTGCTCTAGTAGCATGACACTAGCGGCATCATCTAGAATTTGTGGTAGTTTAATTGCCTCATCTCTCAAGAAATACCAAGCTAGCCGTGAAAAAGAAAGGATGTGCAATTTATTTACTGCAACTTGTTTTTTATTTGTTAAAACAGAGAGCTTGCTAAGTGCGCGTACTTCTGTGGTAAACTTAATATGGTTTGGCACGATAATAAAAACATCGTGTCTTTTATCTTGGTAGTATGACTTAACAGCTTGATCAATTATTTCATTTTGCAAGTTGTCTACTTGTCTACCAGTAATTACATTAATCATAAGTCTCTAGTCTCCTTAGCAAATATTTTAGCATATGAGACAAGGCAATTAGACTTAATGAAATTTATAATATAGGAAAGATAATTGTGAATAAAAAAATAGAAGTCAAAGCACATGGAAAAGTGATTCTTATTGGTGAGCATTCTGTAGTTTATGGCTATGATGCCCTCGCTCTTCCAATCCAGGCCTTAAATATCACCACAACTGTTGAAGAAACTGATGGTCCTACTTGGATGGATACAACTCATTATCATGGTGCTTTTTTTGATGCGCCGGATGAATACGATGGTATTAAATATATTGTGAAAACTTTACTTGAAAGAGTAGAAAACGCTCCTAATCTTAAAATTACTTATACTGGTGAAATTCCTATGGAACGGGGTTTTGGATCAAGTGCTGTTGTAGCTTTAGGAACTACCAAGGCTGTTTCACAATTTTTAGGATTAACTCTTTCTGAAGCTGAGATCATGGAAATCACTAATCATGCAGAAATGATTAATCATGGAAAAGCTTCCGGCCTTGACGCTGCTACCGTAAATTCCGATTACTTAGTTTTCTTCAATAAACAAGACGGACCAAAACAGCTTTCTCAAAAATTAGGTGCTACCTTATTAATTATGGATACGGGTGAACTTGGAAATACCAAAGTCGCAGTTCAATCAGTTAAAAAGCAAATGGATGAAAGTGATCTTAAAAAGAAACAAATTGCACGGCTTGGAGAATTAGCTACCGCAACACGACAAAATTGGTTTAACCAAAATGCAGAAGAGATCGGGAAGATTTTTAATGAAGCCGAAGACATCCTTGCCTCCTTTAAGCTTTCAACTGAAAGAATCGATAATATTTGTAAAATTGCCAATGAAAATGGCGCTTTAGGAGCTAAATTATCTGGTGGTGGCTTAGGTGGCATTGTAATTGCACTATGTCCTAATCAAGAAGTTGCTAAAAAAATTGCCGAAAAGGCTAAAGCTAATTTTGATAATGACTGGATTGAGGAAATTTAATGAAGAAAACTGCTCGTGCCCACACTAATATCGCCTTAATTAAATATTGGGGAAAAGCTGACCAAGCTTTAAAGACACCGTTAATGTCTAGTCTTTCAATGACATTAGATGCTTTTTATACTGATACTACATTTGAACATAATTCTTCATTAACTGAAGATGTCTTTATTTTAAATGATCAAAAACAATCATTAGAAAACAGCAAGCGAGTTTTTAATTATATTCATTTATTACAAGAAAAATTTGGCGTTATTGATCATTTTACAATTAGATCTACAAACCATGTTCCTACTTCTGCTGGCCTTGCTTCCTCAGCATCAGCTTTTGCGGCTCTTGCAACAAGCTTTGTTGCAAGCTATGGATTAGATCTTTCTAAAAAGGAGCTTTCAAGACTTGCACGCCTTGGGTCTGGGTCAGCGACTAGATCAGTTTATGGCGGCTTTGTTGAATGGAAAAAAGGATTTGATGATGAGAGCTCCTATGCAGCTCCAATTGATGAAAATCCTGATCTTGATCTTTCTCTACTAGCAATCGAAGTTAATACAAAGCAGAAAAAAATTTCTTCAACAAAAGGAATGCAGTTAGCCCAAACCTCTCCTTTTTATCAACCTTGGTTAGCTAGAAACGAAGAAGAAATTGCTGAAATTAAACAAGCTATCCAAAATAATGACTTTACTAGAATTGGTGAACTTAGTGAACTAAGTGCCAACGAGATGCACGCTTGCAATTTAACTGCTAAAGAACCCTTTACTTATTTTGAACCGGAAACAATTAAAATTATTAAATTAGTTGAAGATTTAAGAAAAAATGGCATCGAATGTTACTATACAATTGATGCTGGTCCAAACGTAAAAATTCTCTGCACCTTAAGAAATAGAAAAGATATTATTTCAGCTGTTCAGAAAACCTTGACTAATGTTAAAATAGTCGTTGCGAGTTTCGGCCCAGGCGTTACTCTGCTTTAGTAATTTGAAAATAAAAAGATTAGAGGAATATTCGTTGATTACAGAACAAGCACCAGGAAAGTTGTATATTGCGGGAGAGTATGCAGTTCTTGAGCAAAACTGCCCTGCCATTTTAGTTGCAGTAAATGAATTTGTACGTGTTTCAATTGCAAAGAGTACAGGTACAAGTGGGTTAATTCATTCTAAACAGTATTCTCAAGATTCAATTCACTGGATCCGTAAAGGTAACCAAATGGTTATTGATAATCGTGATAATCCGTTTGAATACATTTTATCTGCTATTAACTTTACAGAACGTTTTTGTCTTGAACAAAAAGTTTCAATGTCTTTATATGACCTACATGTTAATTCAGATCTTGATTCAGCCGACGGTAAAAAATACGGTCTTGGCTCTTCAGCGGCTGTAACAGTTGCTACGGTGAAGGCTATTCTTAATTTCTATGGATTACACTGTACAAAAGATCTTATTTTTAAACTTTCTGCTATTTCTCACTATAGCGTTCAAGGTAATGGTTCTGCTGGTGATATTGCAGCAAGTGTTTACGGTGGTTGGCTTGCTTATCAAACTTTTGATAAAGCATGGCTTAAGAAAGAATTAGCTACTAAATCTCTTAGCGAAGTTTTAAATGAAGCTTGGCCTGGTCTTAAAATTCAATTATTAACTCCTCCAGAAGGACTAAACTTGGTAATTGGCTGGAGTCAAAAGCCTGCTTCAACTTCTCAATTAGTTGATAAAACTAATGCAAAGAAAAAGTTTATTAAGACTCAATATGACACTTTTTTAGATGAATCACGGAAATGTGTTCTTGATATGATTAAGGGCTTTAATGAAAAAAATATTTCTTTAATTCAAAAACAAATTCGTTTAAATCGTCAGTTATTAAAAGACTTTGCTTCTCTTAACCATATTGCTATCGAAATTCCACGTTTAACTAAATTAATTAATATTGCCGAACAATTTAATGGCGCTGCTAAGACTTCTGGTGCAGGAAATGGCGATTGTGGTATTGTGATTGCAGATGAAAAAACTGATATCGAAGAAATGAAAAATAATTGGCGTAAAAATGGAATTATGCCATTGAACTTTCTAGTTCACTCAATTGCTTAGTGGGAAAAATTATGTCACAAAGATCTCAAAGAAAAGAAGAACATCTAGCATTAGCTAAGATGTTTTTTAATAGTAATAAAGATAATGATTTTAATCATGTTCATTTAATCCGCCCTGCTCTTCCAGAAAGTGCAGTAAGTAGAGATAGTATTTCAACTGAAATGTTTGGTCATACTATCAGTGCTCCCTTCTTTATTAATGCAATGACTGGCGGCTCTGATACTTCCTATACCATCAATCAACGTTTAGCTAAAGCGGCTGCTGCAGAAAATATTCCGATGGCTTTAGGATCCGCTAGCATTCTTGAAAAAGAAATTGATCAAATAAAGAGCTTTGAAGTTGCACGTCAAGAAAATCCTGATGGACTAATTTTTGCAAATGTTAATCCAACTACTGATCCAAAAATAGCTCAAAAGATTGTTGACGCTTTAGATGCAAATGCATTACAGATTCACCTTAATAGTGTTCAAGAAGCTGTAATGCCTGAAGGCGATCGAGATTTTCATTGGATAGATAATCTAAAAGAAATTAGAGATACAGTTGATGTGCCAATTATTATTAAAGAAGTTGGAATGGGAATTGATCCTGAATCTCTTCGTACCCTTTTAATCAATGACTTTTCAATTATCGATTTAGGTGGAAGTGGCGGAACTAATTTTGCGCAAATTGAAAATGAAAGACGAAAGACTCAAAAATTAAACTTTTTAGAAGATATTGGTCTTTCTACTGTTAAAACGCTGCTTGCAGCACGCCCTATCCCTGTTAATAAAACTATTATTGCAGCTGGTGGCATTACAAATGCACTGGACATTTTTAAGTCTTTAGTTTTAGGTGCACAGTATGTTGGTATTGCAAACTATTTCTTGCAGTTTGCTAGCCAAGATTCCGAGACTTTAATTGCTGCTATTCAAAACTTAAAATATGAATTGAAACTTTTAACTGCTCTATTTGGGTTAGATCATATTTCTAAAGCCGATGAAGTTAAATATTATTTGGATACAGACCTTTACAATTTCACTCGACAACTCTATAATTGATGCTATTTCGTTGGATGGCTGCTGTAAGCAGCCATCCTTTTTGTTTTGTTATATATTAATGTTAAAGTAACAATTTTATTAATTTAAATATAAACATAAAAAAGTTCATTAAATTAAATTTGGACCTATACCACAAGTTAATTTAATGAACTTCATTCTCCTAAATATCAAAAGTCAATTGATATTGGTTTTATTCTTTTATCAAATGAATTTCGCGGTCAAATAATTCATGCATTTCTTCAGTAAAATTATGGGCAATAAATACAATTGTCGCTTTACTTTTTAATAATTTGTCTAAAATATCAATGGTTCCACTTTGATCAATCGCACTCGTCCCTTCATCAATTAAAATAATATCACTCTCATGAACTTGAGCCCTTGCTAAAACAATTTTCTGCCTCTGTCCTCCCGAGATGTTTAATTTATCAAGATCCAATTGTTTATTAATGCCCTCATCAAATTTTTGCAGATCAGCAGATAAATTTACTTCTTCTACTGACTTTTCAACCTTATTATCTAGCTTGTTGTTAAACATAGTAATGTTTTCTTTAATTGAAGCTGGGAATATAACCGGATCTTGCGGTAAGTATCCAATTGTTTTCAAATCTGGATTAATTTCATTTCCATCCTTATCTTCAAAAATAATCTTCCCAGCACTAGGTGCTAATTCTCCCAATATTAATTTAAATAGAGTTGATTTACCAGTACCAGAATCTCCTGTTAAGAGAATCTTTTCACCCTGATTAATCTGAATATCCGGATAACTTAGTTTTTCGCCATTTGGAAAATTTAGTCTTAATGATTCTGTTTTAATTACAGTAGGCATATTTGTTTTTTGCTTATCTGAAACTTGAACTTTTTCCGCTACTTCATTTACTTCTTCAATTAGACTCTTTACTCCCTTCATTTCTCCCCTAGCCTGAGAGATTTCATTAATTGCTTGATTTAAATAAAATCTGAAATTTCCCACTATTAATAGAGTACTCATTTGTACTAAGCCATTTTTGACTAAAAATCCAGTCAAAACAAATATGATCAACCCAAACAATGCAGAAGCTATCCCGTTAATCGCATTAAGTAATTTAGTATAAGTAGTTTGCTTAACAGTTGCGTCTTCAAGTTTTTTACTAGCATTTTGAGTGACAGAAAATAGCTTTGCACCAGCTGCAAATTGTCTTAATTGATCTAAACCGCGTAGCCAGTCATTTAAAGTATCTAAATATATTTCATTGCTAGTCGAAATAAGTTTATTAGCTTTTTGGAGTGGTTTTTCAATCAATTTTGGCAAAGCTAGAGAAATGGCTACAATTATACAAATTGTAATTAAGAGAGCCCAACTTAACATAATTAAATATATGATAATTGCAATAAGTTGAACAACTCCAAAAATTAGATTTAGAAGAGAGCCGTAGTAATTATCATTAATTAATTCTAAATCATTAGTTAGTCTACTTTGAATTTTTGAAACCGGATGATCTCTATCATCATGGAAATAATGATCTACTATCTTTTCTCTTACACTATTATTTAAATCTTGCGTTTGAGCAAGAAGTAGATATTGGGTCAAACTAAATAATGCATAAAACATTATACACACAGTTAAACTAATAGCTGAAATTATCAAAAAATTTGGTAAATTTCTTGAAAGAATAATACTCGTCTCTATTTGAACTAAGGCCGTCATCGCAATTGTTAAAAGAGGAGAAAGAATAGCTAAAATTAAAAACAGAAAAAAACGTGTCCTATTAATTCGAATAAAATTTCTTAAATTCATTATTCCTCTTCCCCTTTCTTAGCTAACTTTATTTCTTGATCAAACTTAGCTCTTAACTCTGGTGTAAAATTATGGGCAATCATTAAAATTGTCTGATCAGTTTTTAGCAACGCAGTAATAATCTCTTCAGTAGCTTTTTGATCAATTGCACTAGTTACCTCATCCATTAATACAAATGGTTGATGATAAATTTCACTTCTAGCTAATACGATCTTTTGTCGTTGGCCTCCGGATAGATTATTTTTCTTTAAATTAACTTCTGTATCAATTCCAGAAGGCATTTTATCTAAATCATTTTTTAGTTCGACATTATTAATAATATTCATTAATTGTTTTTCTGTTCTTTTAACAAACATCGTTATATTATCTTTAATTGAAATCGGAAAAACTATTGGATCTTGCGGTAAATAACCAAGGTTAGCATTGGTTATTGGTCGACTTTCTTTATCAAAATAAGTAATCTTACCACATTTAGTCTCAATTTTCCCCAACAATGCTTTAAATAAGGTGGACTTCCCTGTTCCCGAATCTCCAGTTAAAAGTACTTTTTCACCAGGTTTAATAGTGAAATTTGGATAAGTGAGAGTCTCACCTTCATCGTATGTGACTTTCAAATTTTCAACCGATACACCATAAGCAGCTGTCTTTACAGGCTGCTTTTCTTTTTTGCGTAAAGTTAAAATTTCCTCTCTTAATGTTTTAGTTGATTTAACTAAAGTAATTGAATGGGTAATTTCCCAAACTGCTGAAAAGATAGCTGATCCAAATGCACCCGCTACAGCGAATTCTCCAAAAGAAATCACATGATTTAAGAATAAAATTCCTGCAAAAAATGATATTCCTATTTGTGCTAAGGCATTTCCGAAACCATTGAATAAGTAAGAAGTAGTTTGGTACCGATAGTTTTTCTTATTTGCCTTCGTGTAATCGTCACTTGCCTTATGTAGCTGTCTTCTCAATCTCTCATATGCACTAAAGCGTCTTAACTCTTGCAGTCCACCAAACCAATGTTCAATCGTATTTAGCAACTTTTCATTTTTATCATTTACGTTCTTAGTTGCCTGAGCTGTTTTCTTTTCCATAATTTTAGGTAGAAGAAAATTAATCGCTAGTAATATCGCACTAACTAAAATTAAGCTCCAGTTCATAGTAAATAACAAAACAACTGCGATTAAAATTTCAAGAGTTCCACTCAAAATTGATACCCATGGCATAGCAAAGTTGGTAGTTAATAGCTTAAGATTTGCTGTTAATTGATTTTGCATTTTGGAAGTTTTTTCATCTTCTGAAGAAGCATAGTAATGCTCAATAATTTCTTCTCTAATCTTATGAACATAGTCTTGGGTTTGTCTTGTGAAAGCAATTGTTGCAATTGGTAATAAAACTGCCGTCCCTATTTCCATCCCAGCCTGAATAAAAGTCCAAAAAAGATATCCATTTAAGTTACCTTTAAGAATATTGTTTAATGAATCTTTAAAAAGATATTCTCCCATTGAACCCGCAACTGCATATAAAATATACAAACAAAAAATCAGTATTGAACGGGGAACATTAATTTTAACCAACTCTTTAAACGTCATTATTTGCCCCTCCTATTTTTATTTGTTATTAATTATACTAATATTTTTTTAATTTACAATCATATTTTTATAAGCGGACAAATTTATGACCTAAGTGGTATATTTTCGGACTTAACGAGTATGCTATACTTATTTTATCTATGATAAATCGAGGTGATTACTAAGTGTTTATTCTAAATAACTTAGGATTAAGCTTAAAACTGAATTATTTTCTTTCAGTTATTAAGCTATATTTAATAAATATCCCCAAATTTGATGAAAGTTTGGGGTTTGTTAACTAAAATCTAGCTATCTTTTCCCTAAACTTTCATGTACTCAATAAATTTAAGTATTAAAAAGGAACGGGAAAATGACTAACAAAAATAACTATAACATTATAAACCTCTTAATCGGCCGGATCGGAACAAATGTTGCTGACTCTCTTTTCTATATGGCGATATTGTGGTACTTTAAAACCCATTTTAATTCACCAATGCTTCTTTCCGTAATATTCATAGCTGAATCTAGCATTGATATGTTTTCGTTTACTTTAGGACCTATAATTGATCGTATAGAGATCAAAAAAGCATTAAAATTAGTGACAATTACTCAAACAATGCTGAGCGTAATCATTATTCCGCTATTTAATAATCAAAAATTACACTTTTTAGGAATTACATTTTTGATAGTAGTCTATGTTTTGTCAACTATCGGCTCAACATTAATCTATCCTGCTGAAGACAAGATACTGCCCAATATAGTAGAAAAGAAAGAATTACCTAAAGTTAATGGGATTTTTCAGATGTCTTATCAAACTTTAGACTTATTCCTCAATGCTGGAGCAACAATTTTAATTACCTTTTTATCTATAAAAAATACAATTATTATTTCAGCATTAGTATTTGCATTTGCACTTTTGTTCTACACGCGTTTACACTTTAAACTTCCAGCTGCCTCATCACCTGAAGGTAATACTAGCTATTTCAAAGATTTAGTAAGTGGTTGGCAAGCATTACGCACTAATAAAAATATTTTAATTTTAATCTTGCCTTTTGCTCTAACTAACTTATTTTATGGAATATCATCTGTTGGTTTACCTTACTTTGCCACCAAATACTTAAACAATAGTGCACTTAGCTATGGAAGTTTAGAACTTGCCTCTTCAATTGGAGGATTACTAGGCAGCCTTATCGTACAGCGACTTTACGTGAAAGACAGCCAACTAAGACTATTAATTGTTACTTGCTTAATGCTATCTGGATTAGCAATTGTTTTAGAAGTAATAAGTGCCCCAATTTGGCCTATTTTAATTCTAATATTTGCTCTATGTAGTACTTTCTGGATTAGCATCATGAACATTAATTTTAAGGTTCTAGTTCAAGAAAGTTTTTCTTCTAATTTATTAGGACGAATTATCACGATTAACAGCAGCATTGTTAATTGCATGATTCCGATTGGATCATTTTTAGGAGGATTTATTGTTAAAAACTACGGTGCTTGTCCAGCCATTATTCTTGAAGGGCTGGCTCAGCTAGTAACAGCTGTCTTCTATCTAATAATATTTTTAAAAAGAAAAAGAGCATAAATGCTCTAACTAAGGAGTTTTCTAATGAGTAATAAAAAAGTAAAAATTAATAATGCTGAAATAAAAACAAGAGTAGTTTTCTATCGTCCAAGTCAATAATTAATTTTAATTTAGAAAAGAGATTTTTATGGCGAAAGATTTGATTACTACAGTTACAACAAAAAATGATTTCAAACAGGCATTTAACAGTGCTCATCTTAATGCCTCCGACACAGCTATTGTCCATACATCATTAAGCAAGTTCTACTATGTTCCCGGTGGTCCTGAAACGGTCATCCTGGCACTTAAGGAGACGATAAGTAAAGGAACCATTATGATGCCTTCAGAAGTTTCGACAAATTGTGATCCAGCAAGCTGGGAGTATCCTCCAGTTCGTTCTGATCTAATTCAAACAATTAGAGATAATATGCCACCCTATGATCCAATAACCTCAGCTACTGAGGGACTCGGAAGAACACCTGAATGTTTCAGAACTCTGCCTGATGTAGTTAGAAGTAACCATCCCTATCTACCAATCGCAATTTGGGGTAAAAATAAAATTCAAATAGCCAAAGAACAACCATTAAATCTTCCATACGGCATTAATAGTCCTTTAGATTATCTCTACAAAAATAATGGTAAAATAGTTTTTCTAGGAACAGACTATGAAACTTGTACTGCCCTTCACTATGCCGAATCAACAATTAATCGGCCAACCGAAACATGGTCAGCTGCTACTGGTCTTGATGATCAAGGTAAAACTACCTGGACTAAATATCAAAATGTTGACCTAGACTCTTATGATGATTTTAATGAGCTTGGATTAGCTTTTGAGAAACAATATCCCGAGTGCTTTAACCAGCTGAGCTTGAACAATAGTTTTATCAAGGTAATCGAAATGAGACCTTTAATTGACTTTGCTAGAGACTGGTTTAAAAAGAAAGATAATAATTGATAACAAAAAAAGTAGGATTTAAATCCTACTTTTTTCTATAAGTTTCTTTTTTTACAAAAACTCTATACGTTATACGATCACTGTCATCGTAGCAGCTCCGATAATGATGGCTAAACCAATTAAAGTAACTACCATTTCTTTCTTAGTCTTCTTTTCATGCAAAAACCAGATTCCTGTTAAAGTTGCTAATACTACAGATGTCTGTGACAAAATAAAACCAGTTGCTAAACCATTCATATTTGGTTGAGCCGAAATTAAATATGTCAATGCAGCAAATGCAAAGAAAAATCCAGAGATAATTTGTTTGTAAGAAACCCCTTGAGCTAAAGCGCTTCTTTGACTTGGTTCTTTAACTTTTAAGTAAACTGCATAACAAATAGCAACTAAGCACATTCCAATAGCTTGTGGTAAAAATGCTTTGGATCCATCAATTTTAGCAGCTTGAGGGGCTGCAGAATATGCCCAATATCCAATTTCACCAACTAATAAAATGATTACGGCTTTTCTTAACTTAGCACTGTTTTCATCAGTTTTATGTTCACTCCAGGTTGTCATCCAAGCACCTAAAATGATCAGCGCTAATGCAAGAAAACCTACTAACTTATCACTCGTACTTGGCCAATCTCCTAAAGCAAATACTCCCCATAAAGAAGTACCTAACAACTGAAAGGCAGTTGTAATTGGCATTGCGCGTGATGATCCAACCAAAGTAAAAGAATGAAAAGTAAGAATCTGCGCACTAGCCCAGCCTATTCCGGAGATAATTGACCAGATCAAAGCAGCACCGCTAGGCAACGCTATTCCTTGAACTAAGTTATAGACTAAAGCAAAGATAAAAGTACCAAATGTAGTACCAATAATTTGATTTACTGGTTTACCGCCAATTTTTGAGGCAATTGTCGGAAACAAGCCCCATCCAAGTAATGGCCCTAAACCAATTAATAAAGCTATTCCATTCATACACTAAACTTTCCTTAAAATATAAAAGTAATTGTAGTTTACATACGCAATTACTTTTATAGCTAAATATCTACTTTAAAAAACTACTCCACTTTCCAAAATTACATTAGAATATGGAGTTTCTTCACCAGTTCTAATAAATGCTTTAGAAGACTTTAAATCCTTCTTTAGTTCTGAATGAGGAATAAATTCAATCTCAACATTCGGAACTGCCTTCTTAATAGCTTCTAATTGCTTTGGATTTTCAGTTTTAATTTCCTCTGCAATATACATTTTTTGAACTTCTAATTCTTTCAAGACTTCTTCTAGAACATCAATAAATGATGGCAAGCCTGGACGCACAGATAAATCAATCTTTTCAGTCTCAGCTGGAACTGGAGTACCAGCATCTCCAACTCCTAGCCAATCCATGTGGCCCATGTCCGCAATTACTCTTGAAATATTAGAATTCATTACGCCAGTTTTTTTCATAGTCATTAGTCCTCTTCTTAAAACGTATTTACTAATATTCTAATATCTCTTTTTAATATTAACACTTTTAAAGCAGTTTATGTACCGAATTTATTTTACTCGCTTCTCTCTCCTACCTCCTTAATCTTGTATAAAAACCACCTAAGAGTTCCTAGGTGGTTCTATGCTTATTAAATTATTCTACTCGTCAAAAAAGATTTTTGTATTTCCCATCAGATTATACATTTTCTGGATTATTGGGTTCTGGACTCATCACATCGACATCTAAGTGAATATAAATATAATCAAAATTATTTTCTTTAATCCATTCCTTAGCCCTTTCAAAATTTAGGACATTTCCTTTTTCAATCGTATACTTAAGAATACCTTTTTGTCTTTCTGTAAAGAAGATTACTACGCATCATTAGAAATTCACTCCTTTTAATTGTATGATAAAGTCTATAGCAACTAGAGAGTCAAGAAAAGAATATATTTTCAATTGGAAAATATCTGGAGTTGTCTACAAACTTTTACTTGATGACTTAATAGATATTCTATAGATTTATTAAAGGAACTTTGAATACAAATTTTCTGCTCTAAAGTAGTATTTTTTGAAAGGAGCGTTTTCATTAGTGACAAATATTATTAACGGCCGTCAAATTGCCAAACAACTTAATCAAGAAACCAAAACCAGAGTTGATAAATTAAAAGAAGAAGGGATAATTCCAGGAATTGTAGTTATTCTTGTAGGAGATGATCCGGCTAGTGTAATTTATACACGTAATAAACAGAAAAATGCTGAAAAGTTAGGCATGAAATCTATCTTGAGAAAATTTCCAAAAGATGTCAGTCAAGTTGAAGTTTTACAAGCAATTCATCACTACAATGATGATCCAACTATTCACGCGATTTTAATTCAGCTTCCTTTGCCTAAGCATCTTAATCAAACTGAACTAATTGAAGCAATTGCTCCTGAAAAAGATGTGGATGGTTTTAATTCAAAAAACGTTGGAAAACTCTATAACAATGAAGAAGGGCACTACCCCGTTTCTTGTACTTCCCGCGGAATTATGACTTTGCTTCATACTTACTTAGATAAAATTGAAGGCTTAAATGTCACAATTGTCGGCCGCAGTATCTTAGTAAGTCGCCCTCTTCAATCGCTCCTCATTAATGAAAATGCGACCGTCACTATGGTGAGTCTACACACCGATAATATCGATTATTACACTAAACATGCTGATATTTTAGTTGTGGCTGCTGGCAAACCTAATTTGATTAAAAAAGATCAGGTTAAACCTGGTGCAACCGTGATCGATGTGGGGATTAATCGAATGGCAAATCATCATTTAGTTGGGGATGTCGATTTTGATGATGTCAAAGAAGTCGCTAAAAATATCACCCCAGTTCCTGGTGGAGTAGGTCCAATGACTATCGCAACTTTAATGCAACAAACGGTCGATTTGGCTGAATGGAATAAATAGAAAAAGATGTTAAACAGTATTACATTACTTAACGTCTTTTTATCTTCTACTACTTCCTCTATCTCAATTGATTCGAGCTAGAGCCAAAGATTTGTTTAATGGTCTGTGAATCATGGTGATCAAAAGATTGATCAATGTTTTTATCTAATGAATTTTTTTACTCTACCTTTTCAAAAACTTCACATACCATTGGTGCCTGAAGATAAAATACTTTACCTGCTTCTCGATATTCCCAATCAAAAAAATCATCATGGGCTCGACGCCAATATTCATAACTTCGATCACCCTCACCTTCATGATAGGCGTACTCTTTAGAAATCAAATTATAAGGAACAATTTCCACTACCTTATCTTGAATGACACAAACAGGTTCTTCTTTACTATTCAAAACAATACTCCACTCCCCTGCAGTAGGTAATTTTTCATTTTTATCATAAAGTTCGTAAGCAGAAGTAGTAGCCGTTTTTATGCCCTGACTTACTAATTGAGCCAATTCGTCTGCCTGCTGCGGCGTTGCACCAAAAGCCCATACTTCTACCGGAGTATCATATTCTAAGTTATGCCTTTGACAAAAATCTTGCCAAAATTGTTTCAATTGTTTATTCATTTTTACCTAATTTCGTTAAAACTTTAGATCCAATCTCTAACCCCGCACTGTGAGATTCATACCCCCAGTCGCGTTCATCATAGTTTTCTATATCAGCCAATGTATCAGCAGTAAATAAAATTTGAGCAAAATCCACTTTTCTAAATTGCGCACACGCTGCCAAAGATGCACATTCCATTTCAACAGTTGCAGCTCCTAATTGACGAAAATGTGCAACTTTCTTGGGCGTTTCTCTGAAGAAGCCATCAGTTGTCCAAGTTGTAATTTCATCATATTTAAGATTTAAAGTAGCTAATACATCTTCTACCTGTTTTAAGAAATTCTGATTCAAATCGATAAATTGACCTGGCTCCATATAATGAAAAGATGTTCCTTCATCGCGAATTGCCCGTTTGACTAGTAACATCTCATTTTCTGGTAAATCAGTTAACGCCCCCGCATTACCAACAGTTAAAACTTGTTTCACGCCATAACTAATCAACCAATCAAGTAATTGGACCGAAGCCGGTCCTCCAAGCGGTGCTTGACATAAAGTAAAATATTCACCGTTTAATTCAACTTCATAAATCTTAGGACTAAAAGATACTGACTCAAATTCACCTATAGTGCGGTGAAGATGTTGATCTAAAAAAGCATCAATTTCATTTTTAGGAACAAATGCGTAAAGCAAGCGTGAGTGAAAACGAAATGGTGCCTGATCATAATCTGGTTCAATTACTGCATGATGATTTGAGTCAAAGTTTAAAATAAATGGTTGTTCTGTTTTTTCTGTCATAATTATTTCTCCCTATTTTGGACTTAATTTACTTAGAACTTTAGATCCAATTTCTAATCCAATTCCATATGACTTACGTCCCCAACCACGGCGGTCGTAGTTTTCCATTTTTGCTAATGAATCTCCAGTAAACAAAATTTGAGCAAAATCTACTTTTCTAAATTGCGCACATGCTGCTAAAGCCGCACACTCCATTTCGACAGTATCGGCTCCTAATTGACGAAATTGAGCAACTTTCTTTGGCGTTTCTCTGAAGAAACCATCTGTCGTCCAGGTGATGATTTGATTGTATTTATAGCCTAATTCTGAAATTACTCTTTCAACTTGAGACAAGTATGCAGGTTCTAGTTCTACAAACTGACTAGGTTTTAAGTAATAAAATGAAGTTCCCTCTCCTCGAATTGCTTTTGTAGGTACAAGCATTGTATTTTCGGGCAGATCATTTAATGCACCAGCATTTCCAACCGCTAAAATTTGTTTAACTCCATAGTTAATTAACCAATCGAGTAACTTTGTGGCCGCAGGCGCTCCTAATGGAGCTTGGCATAAAGTGAAATATTTGTTTTCAATTTTGACCTCATAAATTTTAGGTCTAAACGAAATAGTGCGGAAACTTCCTAGCGTGCGATGAGGATATTGATCTAAAAAAGAATCAATTTCTTCTTTAGGAACAAAGGCGTAAAGTAATTTGGGATTAAAGTGGAACGGTAAGTCTTCAAAATCTGGTTCAAGCACGGCATGATGATTCCCATCAAAATCTAAAATAAATGGTTGTCCGGTCTCTTCTTTCATACCTACTCCTCCTACAATTTTTGTAATATCTCAAAGCAAATTTCTAATCCACGCCGATGTGAATCGGTTCCACCATCACGTGGATCATAGTCCTCTTCATTAGCTAAAGTATCAGCTGTAAACAAAATTTGAGCAAATTCAATTTTTCTAAATTGCGCACAAGCTGCTAGTGCTGAACACTCCATCTCTACTACGGATGCCCCTAAATCACGAAATTGATTTACTTTTTTCGATGTTTCTCTAAAAAAAGCATCTGTAGTCCATGTCGTCACTTCATCGTATTTGTAATCTAGCTCAGTTATTACATTTTTTACCTGACTTAAAAATTCAGTGTTCAAATCGACCATTAGACTATCTTCTAAATAATGGAAAGAAGTTCCTTCATCTCTAATTGCCTTAGTGGGAATAAACATTTCATTTTCTGGTAAATCTACAAGTGCACCAGCATTTCCAAATGCTAAAACTTTCTTGACACCATATGCAATTAACCAATCAAGTAATTGTGTGGCGGCCGGAGCTCCTAAAGGAGCCTGACATAAAGTAAAGTATTCTCCGTTACTTTCAATTTCATAAATATCTGGCTGAAAGGAAATGGTATCATACGACCCTAACACTTTATGGGGAACTTGTTCTAAAAAATTAGCAATATCTTCTTTAGGAACAAAGGCAAATAATAATTTAGAATGAAATTTAAAGGGTTGTTTTTCATAATCGGGTTCAATAACAGCGTTGGGATCTTTATCTATTTGTAAAATACATCGCTCTTCTTTCATACATACTCCTATTCAAAAAATGGATAATCACCTTGATAGTAATGCTCAATAAACTTTAAATGCTGCTTATTAAAAATATCCGGTAAATTATCTTTAGGAAAATATTTTAACTCCAATGTTTCTGAATCTGGTTTCTTATTCGTTTTGCCTACTAGCTCTACCAAGAATTCAATTACGACAGCTTGGGCTACATCCCCATTAGGATAATGCTGAATAAAATCAGTCGAAATTCCTAGCAAAGATTTGACTTTCACTTTTAATCCTGTTTCTTCTAAAAATTCACGAACACATGCTTCTTGACACGATTCTCCAAATTCCATTGCTCCACCCGGCAGCCCCCATGACTTAAAATCTGACCTTTTCTGCAATAAGATTTCATCTTGATCGTTGACCAAAACTCCACCAGCAAAATTTAAAATTAGTGGTTCATGCCCTACCTTTTTACGCAAATTTTTAATGTAATCTTGTTCCATATCATTTTCCTTTTTACAATAGTATTTGTTTATTATATGAATAATTGGAGATAGTGATGAATGAAAGTTATAACTTACAGTAATTTTAGAAAAAAGATCAAAGATTATTTTAAGCAAGTTAATGAAACAGGGGAACCTTTATTGGTTGCTAATAAATCATCCGACGAAAATATAGTTATTCTATCTAAAGACGAGTATGATTCGCTAATAGAAACTCTTGAAATCCAATCAAATCCATCTCTTATGAATAAAATTAATGCTGGTCGACAAGAAGTAGAAAATGGAAATATTGAAAAAATTGGAACTTTAGACGATCTGGATAATTGGATGGAAGAGTTATGAGAAATATTTAAATTTACATAGGTATGACGATCAACCAAATTATGGCTGATCGTCTTTTTTTATTTTGCACTTAACTCTTCCTTCTGCTTTATCAACGGAATTATTAATAAAACAATGCTAAAGTAAGCTGCTGATACAAAAAACATTACTTTTAAATTACCAGCCCACTTCATAATTGCATTACTTACAAATAGAGAAAGACTGACTAAAATTTCAGCAATAAATGAAACTGTCGAAAGCATAGTGGATTTGTTGCTTTCTCCATAAATTGCTTCATTACTAGTAGCAGAAATCTGTCCTGACATCATCCCCATTAATAATTCAATTAATAGAAAAAGGGTCAATAACAAATATTTATTTTCTAAAATTCCACTCAAAACAAACACAGAAATCATGCACAGTGTATTTAATATCGTGATGCTTCTTGAACTAGCAAATGTTGATATCCTATTAAATATGAGTGACCCTAAAATAAGTGCACACATAAACAAGGTATAGACAAGAGATAAGTTAAAGCCTAATTTTTCAACATAGATAATTGACCAATATATTAAAATAAATTGC
Source organism: uncultured Lactobacillus sp. (assembly GCA_947565635.1). Classification (GTDB taxonomy): domain Bacteria; phylum Bacillota; class Bacilli; order Lactobacillales; family Lactobacillaceae; genus Lactobacillus. Next base: position 123,188 of record CANOGU010000001.1, read on the forward strand.
GTCCCACAATCATATCCAACGTTTAGCAACAACAATATCCAGAAATTTCTTTTTTTAAAGAAATTAGCGATATTTTTAATACTATTATTCTTCCGCTTATGCGCTGCCTTATTATCCGAAAAAGATAAAAACTTTATCATGACAAAAATAAACGCAGGATATAATCCTAAGCCAATCAATGCAAACCAAACTGGTGCAGTATCTGTAATTGCAAAGAGCCCGGTGCCAATATTTCCACCTATTAAGGTGGTTAAATTTAGAGTAATAACTTGCATCCCCATCAATTTGCTATTCGGAGAAAGCTGATTTTGCTCCTGCAAGTCAGTTATATAGGCAATGAGTGTTCCAGAATTAAGTGCAAGTCCAATTCCATATAAGAGTTCGGCTAAAGAAAAGAATAAAAAGTTTCTAAATAGAATTAGGATTAAAAAACTACTCGCAATAACTATTGAAGATAAAGATAGAACTTTTAACCTTCCAATTCTATCTGCTAAGTACCCTGCTGGTAGCAACCCTAGCATGATACCAATATTTTGAAAGGATTTTATTGAACTGATATTAGCATTCGGGATGCCATTTTTAGCATAGAATAATGAAAATATTCCTGACATTGATGATCGGAATAGTGTAAACACTGCCGTAAAAATTAAAAATAAAACTGCAATTTTAAAGCTTACACTTTTTGATTTCATAATCATCAACTCCTCTATTTTTATGCTAATTCAGTAACTTATTTGTATAATGAAACATTATCTGTTTATAACCACCATTCTGGGGTCAATTCACTTAATTTCATTATTTTATCTGATTCATAATCCACCATTATTTCAATATTACGATAATCTTTCTCCATTAGCTGAACAATAAATTCACGACATGCACCACATGGAGCACCGGTTTTACCATTTGGCATTATTGCTAAAACTCTAGTAATTTCATTTTCTCCATTTGTAATCATATTAAAAATGGCGTTTCGCTCTGCACAAATTCCTAACGTACAAGCTGTATCAATACAAACGCCCACGTAAATTTTTCCCGTAGTTGATAAGACTGCTGCAGCTACTCCTCCCGCTTCCATATGTGCAGAAATTTGGCGATAATTTTGTGCACTTTGCGCTAATTGATACATCTTTTTCCATGTTTTATCCATAGTAATGACTGCCCCTTTTCATAATTATCAATCTTTCAGTTTTTCTATTCTAATTTAGCAACATCCTTCACTATCCTTGCAATCTCTCGCGGGTATTCAAAATGAATATAGTGATATGTCCCTAGTGAAACAACTTTAGAATTTTTTGAAGTATATTCAGAACGTTTATATTCTTTTTGACGATAATTCTCAGTAATTAATACACTTAAAATATCATTGTCTAACTTTGTATCGTCTTTCCAATAGGAATCATTTTCAAGAGCAGCTTGAGCATTTTGATTATCTTTTTCATCGAACTTCTGTACATTTTGCTCTGTAGTATTCCAGAAATTCTCATTTTTTTCTGGAGTAAGTATTTTTGATAGATCAGCTCTAATTTGCTCTTCCAATTTATCCATGTTCTTACTTTTTTCAATATATGCTGATTCTTTAGGCGGATTCAAAATTATTTCTCTAGTAGTTGGTTCAATCCCAACAAAAGCCTTCAAATTATTTATTTTATCTTTCATCTGCATGGCATAAACTCCGCCAATGCTATGAGCCAAAATAATAACTCTTTTTGCTTTAAAGCTATTAATAATACTTGCTAATTTATTAGCTTCATCGGCGATAGTATAGCTTTTTAAAGATTTACTGCTGAAACCACTATTCAAATAATCTGCGGCAAATATGCCGTAGCTTTCTGGTAAAGAATCTATTATCTTAAAAAAGATTGTGCTGTATCAAAGCTGCCAAAACCATTCAAACAAACAATTAATGGCTCACCTTCTCGATAAGCAAAATTAATTTTACCTAGCTCAGTTTCAACATCTTTTCTTTGCATAAACTCACCTTTTTACTCAAATTCCGCCTGCCAATATGTATCATGATATCCCTTAAAGCACATTTCTACCTGCTCACGTGATCCCTTATCTTCACTCAACTTAGGTAAATCATCTAACGCAAAATAATCACTTGCAATTGTTTCATCATTTTCTTTAAAAGTTCCACCAGTTGGCTTACATAAGAAAAATACTGTACTAATTCCATAAGGATACATTCCTTTATAGTGCTTATTACTATCATGAATCGCAATTAGCTTTTCAACTGTAATATCAATGCCAGCTTCTTCTTTGATTTCCTTAATTACGTTCTCTTTAACTGATAGATTTACCTCACACCAGCCACCAGGGATCGACCATAAGCCATCACTTTCTTGGACCAGCAACATTTTATTATCTTTAAAAATAGCTGCCCGAGTTCCGATCTTAGGAGTTTGATAGCCTATTTCATTACAAAATAGATTTTTTACCTTCTCAATTGGTAGACCTGACTTCTCAGCCATCATTTCAGCTGAAATATCGCGGATTTCTTGATATCTCTCAAGATCAAAACTATCTTTTCCATATGTTAATCCAGCTTGTGCTAAGCTTTGAAGCCGTATAGCCCAATCAACAATTTTATCTGTCATTATTTTCACCACCTAAATCGAGCACTAACACAATTTCTTCCCCATCTTTTTCTCCATTCGGAACAAACCCAGCTTCTTTGTATAATTTTTCTGCCCAGTCGTTTCCAGGTACATAGGACAAATATATTTTTTCACCCTCACCTAGAGGATTTGTTCTTATATAATCAATAAGTTTATTTAGTGCTTTTTTGCCTAATCCTTTTTCTTGGTATCTTTGGTCAATCATAAATCGCCAGATACAATAATTATTACGAGCTACTCTTGGTGCGCCGTCCCAATTGAATACATTAAAGTTAATCATGATAAAACCAACTAATATATCTTTTTCATACACAGCAAAAGTTTCAACTCGTTCATTTTCATTCTGGGTAGCATAAGCTTCTAATAAACTAACTGTATTAGTCGCAATATATGTGTTTTGATTTGCCTTAACTTGAAGATTGACAACATCCCATAAATTTTTGTTTGTTATCTTCTTAAATTCCATACCTATTCCTCCTGATGTGACTCGTTCTTCAATACAAAGACTTTATGATCATTTTCATCATCTTTCATATACTGAAATCCTGCACGCTGGGCCACATGTTGACTAGCTAAATTATCTTGAGCCGTTCGTAAAATTAAAAATTCTAAATTTAGCTGTTTAAATGCATACTCAACTAAAAACTCAACAGATTTAGTCATAATTTCTAAATGTTGCACATCCCCAGAAAGCCAATAACCTACTTCACCTGAGCTTTGATTCAATTCGTGCAAATCAATCATTCCACTAGGAACACCATCAACTAAGATAACTAAATTGAATGCCTCCCCAGCAACCATCTTTTCTTGAAACATTTTAATTGATGCAGCTTCATCTTGGACAGAACCGATTTTTTCAACCCATTCTAAGTATTTAGAAAATTCAACAAAATTCTTTTGAAGTTGATCAAACAGAGAAGCGGCTTGCCAGACTTCTGGTAAAACTAATTCAATTTTCTTATTTCCAGTTGAAAAATTATGTAAAACAAATGCAATATGCTTCATGTATGGTGTTCCTCTTCTCTTAACGGTTAAATTACATTAAATTTTACTTAAGTGCATTTAATATTTCAAGAGCAAAATCATAATAATTATTCATAAAAAAATAAGCAGTAATTAGTTAAATAATTACTGCTTATCGTAATAATATACTTTTATTTTATTAAAAACTCACTAACTAGTTTTAATACTTCAGGTCTGTTTTTTCCGTTAAACATGTGTCCCTCATCTGGAATTAAATGGAGCTCACTTTTAGGCAAAAGTGTATGGAATTTTCTTGAAGCATCAGGTGATACGACTTTATCTGCTAAGCCATGAATCAACAACACTTCTCGATTATAATGTTCCGCTGTTTGATAAATCGGTAATAATTGGGCCGTTCTAAAGTAAGCTCCGCCCACTTCAAAGCCACTAACATTGACAGTTTCAGGGATATGCGTTGGATCATAAGTACTACCCTGACAAACTCCATCTAAAGCATCAGACTTAAGAGTTGCTGCAGGAGCAAGTAAAGCCAATTTTTCAATAACATCTCGATAATATCCAGCCAGCATTGACGCTACTACTCCACCTTGCGAGTGTCCCACTAAATAGATATGTTTTGCCTTAACAGTATTACGAACATAATCCAATATTTTTATTCCATCTAAGATTTCACTATAGACACTCATATCTTCAAATTTACCATCACTTTTTCCGCACCCATCAAAGTCAAAGCGAATTGTTGGGAGGCCTTGATCATTTAAGTAGTGAGAGAGAGCATACAAAATCTTGCTGTCATCATAACCCAAATCACCTTTAAAACCATGCATTAAAATAGCAATCGTATCATTTTCAATCTTGTCGGTTCCCTCAAGTAAACCATGTAAATTTAGACCATCACGTTTAATTGTAATCTCCATTTTCTTCACCTCAAGTTAATTATAGTTTATAACTTAGGTTCAGCGTAATTACTAACGATTAAATAGACGAGAAATAAAACCTTTTTTCTTATTTTCTTGCTCTTTTTGCTCAGTTAACTTTTCAACTGCTTCTTGCATCATCTTGTTCTGTTCAACTTGAGCTTTAAGTAAAGCAGTCACAGTATCTTGCTGCTTTTCATCTTTATGCATTCGTTCATAATGCTTTCTAATTAATGGCTCACCAATGAACTTATCAAACTTGTCAATATCAAGACGCATTCCATTACCGTATTGCTCAATTGCAATACCGCCTTCTCGTGGGAACATATTAAAGTAATTATCTAGAGTTTGATTAATATTCTCATATCCATTGGCTTTAAAATCATTAAAAATTGCTTTTGAAACATGGAAATACTTATCATCCCCATCAGTAAACGCAATATGTTCATAATGATCATCAAGAATTAACATTTTCCACGTAATACGATTGCGATCAATTTTATAATCGTAGTTAGCTCCTAAAATATTCTTTAGACGATCATAATAGCCATATTTCTTCAACAGATTTCCTAAGATTTCTTTCGTTAAGCTCAAATAATCTTCGATTAGATTTGCCTCTTCTTCACCTGTAAGATGTACTAAACGCTTATTGAGTTCAGAAACTACATAGCGATAAATATGGTCATTATTATCATTAATTAACATATTATAGTTAATTTCTTGTTGATTTGATGGAAGCCATGGGGCCTCAAAGGATAAGTAATATACACGCTTGGTAATTTCTTCAAGATTATTAATTTCTTTACTACCGGCATTATGGTTCATCGCAAAGATATTAACATTATGAATCCCTTTAATCGTATTAGACCATTGTTTAATTGCATTAAGAGCTACTTTACTGTGAAGAAAATTACTATTCAATTCATCGACAATCATCGGAGAAATAAAACGTTGAGAATGCAAATAATTGTCTAAAAATCTAACTGCTTTATCTGTTCTAGCACCATTACCGTCATTAATTTCAGTGTATTGCAAACTATGAGACTTGTCTCCAGTAAACTTTTTAAAATAGTCTCGTACCAATAAAGTTTTCCCCGTAGTTCCTCGGCCAATTAACACCATCGAAAGAGGAATCTGATCAGCACTTTTTGAAAAATTAGATTTACGATAAATTTCACGAATTTTCCAAATCATTGGAGCAGTCATCAGATAAATAAATGCAGAAAGTGCCTGGTGACTTTCATCTTTTACCTTATTCAATTTAAAGCTTTCAATAATTCTAACAAAAGTACGAACATCATCCTCACTAACTATGTCCGAATTAACTTCAAGCGAATGAAATAAATTAGTGTTGGTATCTTCAACAATAATATTATTATCTTGATAAGCCCAAACTGGTTTAGGATATAGAGTGCTAGCTTTTATTACACGGTTTTGAGATGGATCACTAAAGTCTTGATAGACAATTTTCTTAACTTCTTCACGGACCTTTTCTTCATTTCTTCGTTTATTGCCCTTTTCTGTAAAGAGTTGCTTAGCTACTTTTTGAACAGTCTCAGGATGGAGCTCATAAGTTTCTTCTTTTCTATCAGCATCTTTAGTAATCTTTACAATGTCATCCGGATTTACTTCAACAATATTTTGTTGAACTTTATCTACTACTTCATCTGCAATAATTGCAGTAATTTGCTTTTTAGTTTTACCATATAGATTATTGATAATTTTTCTATCTAAGTAATCAACACTATCTTCTTCGAAATTTTTCTTAAAAAGCTTTTGATGCTCTTCATAGATTTTTAAATCCTGTAAATCATTTTTCTTACCTTCATACATCCAAAGCATTTCATGATTCTGTTTTAAAGCTTTTTTAGTAAGATTCATTGAACCATTGAAAATAATGAAATCAGTATTATTTTCAATAATGAAATATTTACTATGAAAAAGTTTATCCTTAGTGAATCTTAAATTTAAAGTTTGATTTTCAATTCGATCTAAAAAGTCTGAATCCCGACTTAAAGACAATAGCTGCTTTACTTTATTAGAGACATTTAATAATTGATCTAAATTCTTACCAGTTTTCTGATCTTCCATCCCTAAAATTAGATCAATCTGTTTAAAGCGTGGCAAAAGCTCTTTCTCTATTATTTTAAAACTTCCAACAAAACTAACTCCCTTAAAAGAGTCATATCCTTCGACCAACTTAAAGAAATCTGGTTGTTTAAGCATTACATTATTCTTTAAATCATAAATTGTTAGCATATTTATCCCCTTTCTTTCTATTTTTTCGCACATATGTTCGCATTTTATTACGTAGAAATTATATCATAGTTTTTAAGACGAAAAAATAAACTAAGAATAACTTTTCTTAGTTTATTATTATCTTTAATTATTTTTCCACGAATTAACAAAAAATAACAACTGCAGTTACAATACCGATTATCATAATTAATCCAAAAGTAGTTAATTTACTGAATTTTCTTGTTAATAAAAGGTAAGCTAATATTATTTGAATCAGCTCTGCACCAATCTGAATTATATTAAGATGGATCCGTATATTAAATATCCAATAAATAATTACGATCGCAACTATTGCGATACCATACCATTTTAAAGCGATATTTTGAAACCAATCTTGAAAAATAAAATATACGCTGGCTAATAAATAAGGGACAAGCATATGTACTTCTAATTCCATTTATCTTACTCCTTTTGTAAACTCCGTTCTGTCTAATGACTCTTAAGTTAAAACTCTGATCTGAAATTATGTATTACTTTATAAAGATACTTTATTTTGTCTAAAGCTCACCTTTCCTCTAAATAAAGCTTACGTAAACGATCTCTTAATTCAGGTGTCACATCCAACACATTTTTCAAATATGCATCCATATCATGATACTGCTCTTCAATTGTAAGTAATATCGTATCAAAAAAGGAATCAGAAGCCGAGCTCAAGATTCGCATATTACTCCTAAAGGTAAGGTTTTCACCTGCATTTTCAAACTTTTTATCACGTTCTGCTCGATAAGCAGAAAGAATGGAATTAGACGCTAAGTAATCTTGACGAATTACTTCTAAATCAACACCTAAAATATATAAAACAAATAAAACTACAAAACCAGTACGATCTTTTCCTTCGGTACAATGAAAAATAGTTGCTCCCTTTTCTTTTTCAGCTAAAATACTTAAAACCTGACGAACTGTATTTTGATCATGAGCTTTTACTACGTGATCCTTATAGTGGTCACACATCATTTTAAAGGCAGAATGAGGATCATGATGATATAAATCATCTTCTCGTGATAAATCTTGAATCCCACCTAAAGTCCCTTCTTCTTCAGAAAGAGGCAAAGAAATATTTTTAACACCTTCAATTTGCGGATCGGGATGATCTTTTCTTTCACTCTTTGATCGCAAATCAATGATTGTCGTTAAACCGTAATTTTTTAAAAATTGGATATCCTCATCAGACATACGGATAAGGGTTCCCGTTCTAATCAGCCGGTGTGTTTTTATCTTTCTTCCATTTAATCCCACTATTCCACCCAAATCTCGGGGATTAAGGATACTATTAACTGGCAATAAATTTGTTGTCATAAATTATCCTCATTAATTATTTTCTCTATTTCTGGTGCGATTAAACTTTGTTGAACTTTCATATTTACTGGATTATAGGTTGAATCAATACATTCATCCCAATACTCAATATGTTTCTTATCTATATAGCTTTCTGATTCTTCAACATTCTGACCATTCTCGCCTTGGACAGAATACCAGTAAAAATATGTATATCCATCTTCATTCTTTTCACTAAAGACAGTCTCAACATACATTTTTTCAGCAGCCATTGTTTTAACTGTATCGACGTGATGCTCATTTAAGAAATTCATCCACTCTTGGGCTTTTCTCTCTTTACCTTTCTTAATCCGAAAGCGAGTTAATTCAATTTGTGTCATTTTCTATCCTTCAATCTTTTTTCCATCAATGTATTTTCGCCTTTTATTAATTTCCATCTTTCTAAGAATATCTTCACCAAGATCGCTTCCTACCATTTCTGAAATTCCTAAAAGAAAAATTGCAACATCTGCCAATTCTTCATTGATGTTCTCCGGATCATCCTTTAGCCACGCCTGAAAAAGTTCATTTACTTCTCCATATAATAGAAGAAGTTCAAACTTAATATCAGTAGTATTAAAATTATGGTTTTTCTTATTTTCAAGGACAGCTTTTTGTAATTTTTTAGTGTCAATAAGCATTTTTAATCCTTCATTTATACATTTTATCTAATTCAATCTTCAACTTTTGCTTTAGTTCTTCAAGCTCTTTATCATTCAATACATTCTCTGCACTATACATTTTTTCTCGTGGATACCACCATACTGGCCCCTTGCCATGGTAGCCATATTCTCCTAAATCTCCGCTCACTCTTGGAAACAAATGCCAATGCAAATGAGAATCACCGTTTCCCAGCAATTCATAATTCATTTTTTCACATTCAAAAGCTTTTGAGACTGCTTCACCGACTAACGACATTTCTTCTAAGAAAGCTTGCCTTTCAGTCGAATCTAACTCATATAGTTCATTTTTATGTTTTTTATAAAGAAAAAGCGTGTAGCCTCTAAAATGCTGATTATCACCCAATACCACATAACCTGTTTTTAACTCTTTCACAAAGAATTTATTTTCATTATCTTTAATCATTTCAATTCGTTCACAAATTAGACACATAGATTTTTCTTCCATTTTTTGTTGTTAATAGTTTTCAAAAGTCATACTTTTTAAAAATACGTAGAGCTTGTAATGCTAACTTTAATCGGGGAATGTAGCCTTGCCAATTATAGTCATTCCTTCCTTGATTATATTTATATTCAAAAATTAAAAAAGAAACAGAAACATAGTTTAGTTCAATATTTTGTTGGTTGCATATCAACGGCCATTCTACGTCCGTTAGTATTTCTTTTGAATTTTGAATAATAGTTTTTCCAATTTTACTATTGAATGCGCAACATCCAGCTAAAATATCAAGATTACTAATTTTCAAAATATCTGCTGCTACTTTATTAGTAATCTGTTCCGTCTCTGTCCAAGTATCTGGATATGTTGAAAAAGTAGCCCAATCTCGACCAATTATTTGATATCCATTTTCTATTTCCAAGTTGTCAATAAAAGTAACAAATTCATCTCTTGTATTTAAAATAGCAGTAATTATTTTATCAAAATCACAATACAGATAGAGGCAGTCGTCTTTTTCATGAGCTAATGCAAAAGTTAATACTTTTCTTCTTGCATCAGCTGCTCCCTGGGCTGGTATAGTTATAAAATTAATGTTATTTTCTTTAAACCTATCTCGGATATTTTGTGAAGTAACGATACTTACACTTAAATAAATATTATCAAAGTATTTTTTTAGATGATTGATTACATCAATAAGTTCACTATTCATAATATTCGGATGATGAACAGTAGATATCAAAATTTTTCGCATAATAATTTATCTCAATTCCATCGTATCTTGTGAAAAAACGACAGGAAATTCATCTGACCACTTTTCAGTAAGTGTATTTACTCTCTCAAAACCAAATTTCCTGTATAAAGCTTTTGCTCGTTCATTATCAGTAAATACTTCTAATCTAACAGGTCTCTCTAACTCAGTTAAGGCTTTTTTAATTAACTCAGTCGCAATCCCCTTATTTTGGTGAGTTGGATCAACATAAATAAAATTCAAACTACCTGGCCGAAAACCAATAAATCCAGCTAATACCCCATCCTCAAACGCTACATAAATTTTACAAGACAAAAAATAATCTAAATATGGTGCATCTCGTAATGGTAGAAAAACCTCTTCCAAATCTTCACTCTGAAGTTCTTGTTTTCTTGCTCTATCCATTACTAAGCACAACTCATTAAAATATTTTTGTTCATAAGATTTGATCTCTAGACTCATTTTTAACCTAATTCTATTTACATTAATTATTTTTTTATTTATTATTAATCTAACATAATTTTATATTTTTACAATAACGAATTGGAGATGATTGAATGAAAAATAGAGTTAAATATATCCTTGCATTCGTTTTTTCAGTTTTTTGCATTGGTCTATTGATCTTTGCAGGGTATTTACAAATTAGCGAACATAGATACAAAGGCCTCGGTTGGTATGCTTTAGCTATCATAGTCTTACTTATTAGTGCTTTTCTTTACTTGAGAAATGCTATTAAAAATACTAGTATTGCTGACTTAGATAATACGGAAGACAATGATCCTGATCTAAAGCTGCTAGAAACAAAATCAAAAGCAAAAGCCTTTGATATTATCAGTAACACCAGTTTTTGGTGTGGTCTTGTATTAATGATTTATGCTTCGAGTCAATTACATGAAGATCTCCCGTTTTCATACATTCTTTTAACCATTTCTGGTACAACAACAGTAGTTTGGCTAATCACAGTATTAGTTCAACTCTTTTATGTTGTTAAATATGATAGACAAGTAGATGACACTAAAAAATAAATCATTAACTTTAAAACCATTTAGCTTACAATAACGAATTGGGGATGATTGAATGAAAAATAGAATAAGGTACATTCTTGCAGCTATTGTTTCAATAATTGGTATTGGATTATTAATATCGGTATCGTATTTACAAATACAAGCTCACAATTCTAGACAAATTATTTGGTACATAATAGAGATTATCATTTTGCTCAGTGCCGCCTTTTATTACTTTAGAAGCGCAATTAAAAATACTAGCGATGATAAAGGTAATAAAGATGCTTCTAAGTTAAAAACAATTGAAACAAATTCAAAAATAAAATCATTAGACTTTATAAGTAATCTAAGCTTCTGGAGTGGCATCCTATTAATGATCTATGCCTCACATCAATTAAAAGATGACCCTCAATTTTCGTATATACTTTTTGCTATTTCAGGCACTTTAACAATAATTTGGCTAATTACTTTAGTAACTCAACTTTTTTATATTGTTAAATACGGGAGAAAATTAGATGACACAGAAAAATAAATTATTAACTTTATCTTCCTTTAATTCACAGTATTTAAAACATATTTGGCGAGACGGTTTTCAAGATAAAAATCCTGAATGGACTAAATGGAATGCGCCCTATTTTAATGATTATTATGCTTATCTTTCTTTTTCTCAGTTTGAACATAGTCCCATTACTGACTATCTACTAAGCAATTCTTGTAAATGCATCTGTTTAGATGAAAAAGGCATCGGGATGGTTTCAAAAAATTGGATAGATGAAGTAACCCGTTGGCTTGAAATTGGCATAGTTATTTATAATCCCACCTATTGGCACGGTGGAATAGGAAGTCGAGTACTAAAAATATGAATATCTGAAATTTTTGACCAATATCCAGAATTAGAGCATATCGGGTTGACTACTTGGAGTGGAAACCCACGAATGATCCATCTTGCTCAAAAAATAGGTTTAAAAAAAGAAGCTTAAATTAGGAAAGTACGTTTTTATAAAGAAAAATACTATGATTGCATGAAATACGATATTTTGCGTGATGAATGGATTAATTAAAAAAAGGCAGTGATTTTATCTTTGAATTGCTGCCTTTTTCTGATATTAACTTTTTAGCTATTTTATACCTATCTTCTACATTATTAACAACCTAATTTATTCGCAAAGGCCTCTTAGATTCATCAAAAATGTTTTATCATGTGTTATAATGTGGTTAAACATAATACATTTGAGGTGAAAATTATGACAACTACTGTAAGTTTGAGATTACCGGAAGATTTAAAAAAACAAGCAACTGATGTTTTTAACGAATATGGTCTTGATTGGTCATCAGCAATGAGAATGATTTTAACGCAAGTAGTAAGCGAAAACGCTATACCAGTTAATTTATCAAGATATTCAGATATTTCTCCAACAATGAAATCTAACATAGAAAAATCACTCCAAGAATACAAAATAGGAGATTACAAAACTGCAGATTCAGTAGATGAATTATTTGAGGAGCTTGATAAAGATTAATGGCAAAAATCAACTTCACTCCTCAATTTAAGCGAGATTACAAGAAGCTCAAAAGAAAACACTACGATACCAATAAGTTGAAACATGTTATCAATTTATTAGTTGAAGAAAAATTTGAGATTCTTGCTCAAAAATACGATGATCATCAATTAAAAGGTTCATTCAAGTCTATGCGTGCGTTGCATGTTGAACATAATAACGCTGGAAATTGGGTTTTAGTATATAAAATTCATAAAGGTCAATTAGAATTATTAACTATTGACTTAATTTCTACTGGATCTCACAATCATTCTTATAGAACTTAAAGCATTTGAAAAATACTCTAACTAAAAAACTGATACATCATTGTTAAATAAACTTTGATGCATCAGTTTTTTTGTCTTCTAAAGAATTAACAATTAAAACCGTATTTCTACTTATTTCATTACTAGTCAACTTCTTTATTGGTATATGATCATCTGTTGATTTTATATGTTTACTTCTTCTATTTCCATAGCCCAATTCTACTCCTTATTATTAATTGATATTATAAATAACTCCTACTAAGCTAAATAATGCCACTCCCCAAAATAAACCAACAAGCAAACCTGAAAAGAAAGTTACTGGTCCACTTAATCTCTTGATCATTAATTTATAACTAAAAACAATCATCAATGATTCCGAAATAATTGCAACTTCATTGACATATGATTTCAATCCAACTAAAGGAAAAATCAAAGCTAAGCTTACTGTAAATATTATCGCACCCACGTACCATTTCCATGATATTTTCTTAAACAAGTCTTGAAAGCCCCAAAACAAAAAGGCAAATAAATATGGAATAAAGGTATGCATATCGATCCAAGTATTCATCTTTTCACCTATCTCTATTAACAAACTTTTTGATTATATTAATAATTTATAATATTTTTTGCAATACTTTTTATAATTTTATTTTCATAATTTAATAAAGTGTGCTAATATTATTCTTATCAAAGAAGAAACGACTAAATAAGTCACTTTGATGGGGTCTAGAAAGGTATATTATGTCTTTAAAGTTTGCTAACAAAAAGAAGCTAGCACTTTATGCCCTTTTAGCCTGCATAAGTGCTTGTGGTAATGTCGTCATCGCTTATGTCACAAAGATAATGCTAAATAGTGCACAATATCATCGTGGCTCATTAAAGCAATTAGTTCTTATCGCTCTTTTAGGAGCAACTGTTCTAATTGTTATCATGTTCTTAAATTTTGGATATCGTTATTTACGTTTCGATATTACACGGGATATTAATATTAAGCTCAAGGATAAAACTATCAACTACTTAGTAAGTCAACAAGCTGATTCACAAAAAGAGGGTCTTAATTTAATGACTAATGACCTAAAGCAAATTGAGTTACTTAAAACCACAAACGAATTAATGATTATCTCTGAGATAGCAGCTTTTATTATTTCAATTATTGTTGGCTTATTAAACTCTTGGCTATTAACGATAATTTTTGTAATCACTACAATTATTCCAGGACTTATTCAGAAACTATTTGTAAAAGATATTCAAAATAAAGCTAGCATTTGGGAAGAAAAAAATGCCGATTACACTCAAGCCGTCACCGATGCTATTAATGGTTCGAAAACAGCGATGCTCTATGATGTTGAAATGCCGCTTGTTTCTTATGTAATCAAACAAGCAAAACAAATGGAGAATGCATTGCGTTCTTTGAACTATACCCAGGGAGCTATTTCTACTTTAATTATTACAATAGCAGATATTTTCAGCTTTATCGTTCCATTTTTAGTTGGCGCCATTCTAATGTTCAATGGCCAAATTGGAGCGGGTACATTAGTCATGATTGTTCAATTATCTAATGACTTTATTAATCCAATTACAATGATTTTTGATCAGATTAACCAAATACGTTCTACTAAACCAATCTGGGACAAAATCGAAAAGGCACTACACTCAAAAAATACATCCCCTACCTCATCTTTTTTATCTTTTAATCAATTAAAGATTGAAAATTTAACATATATTATGAATGATAAATCAATTTTAAAAGATGTATCCTTTACACTCGAAAAGAACGAAAAAATATTACTAATGGCTCCAAGTGGTTTTGGTAAAACTACTCTCTTACGCTTGTTAGTAGGACAGCTTACTCCAACTGCTGGTTCAGTCATTATCGATGATCAACATATAGAAGATAACTGGAACAAGGCTCATGAATATTTCGGTTATATCAACCAAAAACCATTTATTTTTGATCGAAGTTTGCTTTTTAACTTAACTTTAGGTAAAAAATATTCAAAAGATGAATTAATGAATGCTATTCAATTAGCTGGACTGACAGAATTAATTGACAGCAAAGGATTCGACTATCAAGTTGGTCAAAATGGTAATAATCTTTCTGGAGGCCAAATTCAGAGAATTGAAATTGCTCGAGCTATTTTAGCTAAAAGACCAATTTTACTTGCTGATGAAGCAACCAGTGCGTTAGATAATAAGCTTTCATTGCAAATTCATAAAACACTTCTAACTAATCCTAACTTTGCAGTAATTGAAGTAGCCCATAAAATTTCTGATCAAGAAAAGAAACTTTTCGATAAAATTATTGATTTAAGTAAATAAAATATAGTTAAAAAGGTACAGCCACTACATATAGCGTCACTGTACCTTTTTAGTATATTTTCACTTATTTTCTAACTACTTTATAACGATTACGTCTATCTTCTACTTGTTCTTTATCGGCTGGATAACCAATTGGCACGAGCACACTAGTTTCATAACCTTCATCCATTCCTAATTCTCTTTGAAGTTCAGGAAACTTATTTAGTGCAAATACTCCGCCCATTACATAAACTGATCCTAAACCTAAATCTGCCGCTTCTACCATTACATTCTCAGCAGCTACAGAAGCATCCCCTTCACCAAACTGACTGTCCTTTTTAGTATTAATTATTAATCATAAATATTAACGGTGCATTGTAACAAGAATTGTCGGTACTATCTTCTATCTTTTTAAGTAGTTCTGGTTTTGTAATGACGCTAAGTTCCATGACATCTGTTTGATGCATGGCACAAGGTGAAGCTTGAAAAGCATTAATTAGTTTTTGAATTTTTTCTTCTTCTACTTCTTCATTAGTATATTTTCTAACTGCTTCTCTTTCAAAAATTGCGTTCATAATTTTCTCCTTTTAAGGTGAGACTATTTACCATCTATATAAGTTTATTTTACTCTCTCATAGAGAAATTGTAATAAAAGACCCTTAATTGAAGCTCTTGATAGTTATTTTTTCTTCTTCTACCTATCTTTGTTAGAATGACGTTGAAAGCAATATTGTCAACGAAAGGACGATAGTTATGAATATTGAAAAAGAGGTATCTAAACCAATATTTAAAGCTACTTTACTAGCAATATCTCTCTTTATTATGATGCCTTCAGTTATTTCTCCTGCTCTTCCCTTAATGGAAAAAGCCTTTCCTAATATTCCTCGTGTTACTGTTGAATTACTTACTACTATTCCCAATTTTGGAGAAATATTTGGTCTTTTAATAAATCCTTTTCTAGTTAAAAAAATTGGCAGAAAAAAAGTAATTTTAATTGGATTAGCTCTAGTTGGAATCTGCGGAACTTTACCAGTAATTGTTAATAGTTTTTGGCTAATATTTATTCTCCGCATCTTACTTGGACTTGGTATCGGAATTTATAACTCCTTAGCCGTCAGTTTAATTATGATGATTTATGAAAATAATAAAACTGAACTCAATCGCCTATTAGGGTTCCAAAACATTATGAACGATGTGGGCTACATCGCTTCTGCCTTTATTATTTGTTATCTAGTTACCTTATCTTGGCACGCTGTTTTCTGGGTATACATTCTTGCCATTCCCGTATTTTTTATGTTTGAACACTTTATTAAAGTTCCTAAGAAAACTAAGCATTCTTCTGGAAAACATTTTTCTCTTTCTAATATAAAGCAAGCTTTTAATTCAAACATTATTTATCTCAGCATCCTTACACTTTTAATTTATATTTTCTACATGGCTCTTGCTTATAAACTTCCTAGTTTTATCGTAGATTTTCATTTAGGAAATGAAAGTATGGCTTCGTTAATGCTAGCAGTAATTGCCATTACCGGTATTCCATGTGGCATGGCATTTAATTGGCTTTATACTAAACTAAACAAATGGGTATGGGTTTTATGTATGCTTTTAAATGCGCTTGGCTTTTACTTAACTAGTAGCGCAAGAAATACCTATGTATTAGTAGCAGGATGTATTGTACTAGGAGCAGGTTTTGGTATTGTAATGCCGTACATCTTTAAATCGATCTCCTTAAGTGTCCCTGACAAATTAAGTAATCTTGCTACTACATTATGCTTAATTATGATGGACATTGGTGCTGTAATTTCTCCATTTGTTATTTCAATCATCGCTAAGAATTCAGATAAAGCTCTACTTTCCTCAGCTATCTTCTTTGGAATCGTAACCTTAATTGAAGTTGCTAGAAATATGTACGCCAATCTAAAACATAAGTATTAAATACTTTAATATTAATCTAAAAAAATGCTGCTGAATCTAAAGGTTATTAAGCCTTGATTTAGCAGCATTTTTTTATCACTTAAGCTTTTAACTAATCAAAATCTACATTATTTGGAAAATGATTCAATCTTTCATTTTCAACACCGATCTGATTTTCAATCTCAAGTAATCGATTATATTTCTCTACTCTTTCTGATCTTGCTGGTGCCCCAGATTTTAATTGCCCGGCGTTGGTAGCAACTGTAAAGTCAGCAATAAATGTGTCACCTGTTTCACCCGAACGGTGAGATACCATCGTTGTCATATTGTTCTTTCTAGCTAAACGAATTGTTTCAAGAGTTTCTGTAATAGTTCCTATCTGGTTAAGTTTAATTAAAATAGAGTTACATAATTTATCCTTAATCGCTTTTCTAACAAGTTTAGGATTGGTACATACATTGTCATCTGCAACGACTTGATGAGTAGAGCCAAATTTAGCAGTAAATTTTTCAAAATTCTCCCAATCATTTTCATCAAAAGGATCTTCACAAGAAATAATTTCTGGGAATTCTTTTAATAATTTGTCATAATACTTAAGCATTTCTTCCCCATTCCAGACGTGGCCTTCAAAATGATATTTTCCATCTTCCGTATTATAGAAAGAACTTGCTGCAGCATCAAAAGCAATTGCAATATCTTCTCCAGGTTTATACCCCGCTTTAATGATGGCTTTTCGCAATATCTTTAAGGCTTCTTCAGAACTATTAAGATTTGGAGCAAAGCCACCTTCATCTCCCAATCCAGTTTCAAATCCGGCTTCTTCAATTACGGCTTTTAATGCATGGTAGGTATTAACTATCTTTTCAAAACCATCGCGGAATGAATTTTTAGCAACAGGAGTAATCATAAATTCTTGAATATCAATTCCATTATCAGCATGCTTCCCTCCATTAATTACATTATGAAAAGTTTGTGGCATTTCTAACTCACATCCCCCAAGATAACGATATAGTGGTTCATCTTTTGACCTAGCTGCTGCGCGTGCAATTGCCATTGAAGTACCTAAGATTGCATTGGCCCCTAACTTAGCTTTATTTTGGGTTCCATCTAGTTTAATCATTGTCCGGTCAATCTCTGCCTGATTGTAAGGACTCAAGCCCTTAAGAGCATCATTGATTGGACCATTTACATTTGCAACAGCTTGAGTTACGCCTTTTCCTTGAAGACGTTTGCCACCATCTCTTAATTCAACAGCTTCTTTTTCACCTGTTGAAGCTCCAGAAGGAACTTCAGCTTTAGCTACTGTTCCATCAGATAAATAAGCATGAACTTCTACAGTTGGATTACCTCTTGAATCAAAAATCTCTAATGCTCTAACTTTTTCTACATAAACAGTCATTTAAAATACCTCCTGATATACAAAAAAGAGCAAAATAAATACGACCCCTACCGCCTGCTACTCAAAAAGAGTTTGTAGGAAGTAGACGTCGTTAGATTTTGCTCGGTTTAATTGGTGAACGTCATCACCTATTCAATTTACACTTTCATCATACCAGCATTATTTTTAAATGCAAGAGATAATACAAAATAATTTTTCTCATACTCTTAGTTAATCGCATCGCTAAGTTTTGCCTTGAGGTTAAAATCGTATTTAAATTCAATAATCCCTAATTTTATATAAAATTATTTAATAAATCTTACTTTTACGCTATATTTATTTTAATACTTCTTTTGTTTTAGTAAGGATTAAGAATAAAATGACCAATAATATTTTGAAAATCAATTCAAACACTTATCAATTATTTGAAAATAACAAAAATATCGGCACCATCTCTACCTACACCAATGATTATCATAATCAAAATTGCTATCTTAAATTTAACCTTCTTACACATCCACTCTCTTCGCCTTTTTCTTTAATCATGCAAGATAAAAAGAAGCCACTACAAGTTATGCTTGATTCAACTGAAAAGTATTTAATCGATTTTTTAACTAAAAATGGCTTTCAATTAAAAAGACGGTGTTTTTCATTAACTGTTAAAAAAGATAATATGAAATTGCTTCCTGAAGAAAAAATAACTATTCAAAAGTTCAATATACACAATAATAAATATTTAGACTGTTGTGATTTTCTATACCAATATTATAAAAACAGTCATAAAGTTGTGTCACCACTAACTATCTCAAAAGATCAGTTTATTAAAGAAGTTCCTACTAAAACAGGATATTATCAACTTAATGAAAATTTTCAAATTGAAAATATTATTTTTACTGAAAATAATGAGATTGCTTATATTTGTTCTACGAATCCAAAAACATGTCCTAAGTTCACTCAAAGCGTGCTATTAGATATGTTCAGCTCTTTCGAAAGTATATTTTTTGAAGCAGACGATACTGATTGGGCAGCTATGACGCTACTTAATCAATTTAATGTAGCTGTAAATGAAAGTTTTAATACATATATTTTAGAAATGTGAGTTCCTAAAAGTGAGTTAGTTTAATTTAAGTCATAATCCCTTTAAACAAAAATACTGGTAATCAATATTTCTTTTAACATTGATTACCAGTATTTTTTTACCTTTAGTCTTTAACTAAATGAATTTCACGATCAAATAATGCACGCATTTCTTGATTAAAATTATGTGCTATAAAAATAATCGTCTCTTTACCCTTAACTAAATTCTTTAAAATATTCATAGTTGCCTTTTGATCTATCGCACTAGTTCCTTCATCGATCAAAATTATGTCACTTCCATGAACTTTAGCCCGGGCTAGAACAATCTTTTGTCTCTGACCGCCCGAAATATTTAGTTTATCTAGATTTAATTGATGCTCTAATCCTTCCTTGAATTTAGAAATATCATTAGCGAAATTAACCTCTTTGATTATAGGCTCTACTTGAGAATTTAATTTTGAATTAAACATAGTAATGTTTTCTTCAATCGTCCCAGGAAATAGATTTGGATCTTGTGGAATATACCCCATCTTCGACATATCAGGATCAATTTCTTTTCCATCTTTATCTTTAAAAATAATCGATCCTTGTGTCGGTTTTATTGAACCTAAGATCAATTTAAACAAGGTAGATTTTCCAGCTCCGGAATCTCCAGTTAACAAAATTTTTTCTCCAGATTTTATTTGAATATCAGGAAAACTTAATTTCTCACCATTTGGAAAAGCTAAAGCTAAATTCTCAGTAGAAATTAGAGCTGGCTTTTTCTTCTGAATATTTAAATTATTCTGTAATGGTGCAGAATCACTGCTAATTTGGTCCATTAGTTCTTCAGAAGATTTCATAAAACTCAATGCTTGGATCATTTGTTGCAAGCCAATGGAAATATTAGCTGCAAAATTTTGCACTGACATAATTGCACCAAAGAGTACTTGTCCTTGCGTAATCATGTATCCAGTTATAGAAAGAAGGATTAATTGTCCTATTGAGTTACATAATCCATTTATTACAATTAGTTCTTGCTGGGTACCCGTTTGATGAACATGCGCTTTTTCAATCTTATTAGCTGCCTGGCTCTGAACCTGAAATAGCTTTGCACCAGCAAAATATCTATGTAATTCTTCAACCCCAGAAAACCATTTTTCCAACACATCTAAATAATGTTTATTTTGAACAGAAACATTGGTTGTCGCTTTTTCCATCTTTTTCTGAATAAGTTTAGGAATATAGTAAGATGCAATATCAATCAAAATACTTACAATAAAAATTTGCCAATGAATTGTGAGTAAGGCAACTAAAGCACCAATGAACATTGTTCCATAAAAAGGAACAATAGGGTACCAATCAAAATAATTTTCTCTTACCATCTCAAGATCGTTGGTCATTCGATTTTGAACCGCAGCTATTTTGTGATACTTATTATCCTTAAAGTAATGACTAGCAAGATTATTACGAATTTTTTTATTATATTCCTCTTCTTGAATACGAGTAACAAACTGAATGTAATAAATTAACCCTTGCGCTGCTAAATATAAGACCCCGATAGCAAGACTTGTCCATAACACTCCCATCCAGTTTTTATTCTTGATGAAAGTTAACCAGTACATTTGGACATACCCTGCACCAATTGCGCCTAATCCAGAAATAATGGATAAAAAATTGATATAAATAAATCTAAGGTAGTTTGTCTTGATAAATCCCTTAAAGCTCATCCCTGTTCACCTCCATTTTTCAAGCTGATTTTCCGATCAAACAGGTTCTCTAGCTCATCATTAAAATTATGGGCAATCATGACAATAGTAGTTTCCTGATCAAGTAAATTTTCTAGGATTTTCTTTGTGGCTTTACTGTCAATTGCACTTGTTCCCTCATCAATAAAGAGCCATTTTGATCCGGCTAAAATTGCTCTTGCCAAAACGATTTTTTGCTTTTGTCCTCCTGATAGATTTCCTTCATCTAAATTAATTTCATGCTTTAAACCATCGGGGATTTTTTTAAGATCATTTTCAAACTCAACTTGTTTAGCTACTCTTTTTACTTTCTCATCAAGCTTTGAATTGAACATTGTCATATTATTTTCAATAGTATCGGGGAAAAGAGTATTATCTTGTGCTACATATCCAAGTTCATCCCGATTGAGTTTAATTTCTTTACCATTCTTATCTTCAAAAATTACTTTTCCACTAGTTGGTGATAATTTACCTAAGATCAGCTTAAATAAAGTCGATTTTCCACTACCACTATCGCCTGTTACTAAAACTTTTTCACCACTTTTTATAGTTAAATCGGGGTAAGAAATAAGTTCACCATTCTTAAATTGATGCTGTAGCCCCTTTATCTGTAATTTAGCTACGTTTTCATCTTGATGCTCATTTTGTAAAGGTGCGCTCGCGGCCTCTAATGAAGTTATTTTTTCATTTAACTTCTTTGATGATTTAATTAAGTTCCATTGAGCAGCTAATAATGCAGTCCCATTCATAACTGTTGAACAAAATTGAATTGTTGTAATAACGGCACCAAAGACTATTTGACCATTAAAGTATAAATATGCAGACAGAATCATCAAGATTATCTGTCCACCTATATTAACAATAGCGGTAGTCAGATCTGCAATAGCAATTGTTGCACCTTGGTGAATAGCAGCTTTTTTATAGTCATCAGCAGCTTGATTCATCGACTGGGAATAAATTCTAAAACTACTATATCTTCTTAATTCATCTAGGCCATTAATCCAGTTTGAAATTGCTTTTAAAAGTTTTTCATTATTTTCAGTGACTTTAATGGTGGCATTTGAGCTCATTTTTTCAAATGCTTTCGGTAAGAAAAGTGAAACTACAGTTAGGATAAGCGTTAAGAAAACTAAGCTCCAATTATAAGAAAATAACACTACTATTGAAAAAATAACCATCAACCCATATAAGAAGGCAGCTTTAATTGGCGTTAAATAGTTTCTAGTTAATTGATCCAAGTTAGCAGCTAAATTATTTTGAACTGCCGCTGTATCATCAATTTGCTTTTTAAACAAATATAAGCTGATCTTTTTTCTTATTTGATGTAAATAACTTTGACCTTGTTTACTGTATAAGTAGTCCGAACCAGAATTCAATAATAACCGGCAAATATCACAGAGCCTTGATAAAGCAATAAAGATTACAAAGCCTAAAAAATTCAAATTCTTTAAATTATTAAATGCCGGTGTCATCAAATACTGAGAAAGGGTATCTATTACAGCAGCAAATATTATCATTAAAAAAATTAGAATAAAGCGACTTTTGTTTATTCTAAATATTCCGCTTAGCTTCATCTTTAACCTCTCCCTTTAATTTTTTATTTATATTTTAATATTACTGCTCAGATTTTAATTTACAAGCTATTTTTATTAAGTGGTCAAAAAAAGAAACTAAGATGCAAAATTATATAAGTTAAGCGACACAGATCGCCAAATACGTGCATTTTCACTGAAAAAACTATAGTAGTATTTTTTATGCTTACATAAAGTTATTGCTTAAAAGTTACTATCGATACAACAAAAATGATTAAATAATCTTTCATTTTTACTTAAAGTATTAGATAATATCATTAAATTCAATTAATGGAGGCTATAGGGATGACGTATGTTTTTATAGGAGTAATTTTTTTATTAATTCTTATCTATTTTTTATGTGGTTTGCGAATCGTACCGCAAAATTATGTCGGTTTAGTCGAAACGTTAGGTAAATACTCGAGGATGGTTAAAGCTGGTTTAGTTTTTATTTGGCCAATTTTTCAAAGCTTGAGAAAGGTAAGCTTAGCTTTGCAGCCCTTAGAAATTTCCAAATATCGTATTATCACTAAGGATAATGCTGAAATCACCACCAGCCTAACCTTAAACTATCTTGTCACTGATGCATACAAGTATTTTTACAACAATACTGACTCCGTTGAATCGATGGTGCAATTAATTCGTGGTCATTTACGTGATATTATCGGACGAATGGAATTGAATGAAGCATTAGGTTCAACTAGTGAGATCAATGCCCAATTATCAAAAGCAATTGGTGATTTAACTGATATTTATGGAATTCAAGTAGTTCGTGTTAACGTCGATGAATTGCTCCCTAGTCCAGAAATTCAAAAGGCCATGGATAAGCAGTTAACTGCTGACCGTGAAAAAACTGCCGCTATTGCTCGTGCGGAAGGTGAAGCTAGAAATATTGAATTAACTACTAAAGCCAAGAACGATGCACTTGTTGCTACTGCAAAAGCAAATGCTGAAGCAGTAAAAACTCAAGCTGATGCCGACGCTTATCGAATTGATAAATTACAAAAAGCTCTTGATAAAGCCGGAGATGGTTATTTCAGAAATCAAAGCCTAGATAGTTTTAACCAACTAGCACAAGGACCTAACAATTTAGTTGTGTTAGATAAAGATGAAATCACTGATTTAGGCAAAATCCCAGCTGCTAAAAAGATTTGGGATCAAAGTGAAGATTAATAAGAACACTAAAAAACTTCTACCATTAAAAGTAGAAGTTTTTTTAGTGTTAAATGGGGCAAAGATCAGGAATTAATTAATACACTTAGAAAACTAAAATTTGAACATAATAAAAACGTACTACTTCTATAAATAAAAATAGTACGTCTACATAAGCTATTTATGATATTTTTTTGAGCTATTTTGATTTGGAAAAAGCCTATCATGGCTCCCCACTCGCACACCCACTGCTACTAATTCATTACGTTCAATATACCAAATGACTACTACATCATTCGATTCAGTAGGACGCTCTCCTTTAGGAGTATCGCGAATATGAAATTCACGATATCCAGATAAGCGACGCTTAAGTTGATGATCTCTATACTCAAGAGGCAAAGTACCTGTTTCAAGTAACTCATCAATTGCAGCTCTTACATCATCAATAATAGTAGGATCAATACGTCCAAGCCGTTTTAAATCAGCATTAAATGTTGCTCGTGGTCTAAACTGTAGTTTTCCCATTACTTAAATTGCTCCCAATAATCATCAGTTGATTCTACAATTGGATCCTCTGGTAACTCATGTCTTTGAATTAGTTGATCACGAGCGATTGCGTACTCTAAAGAGTCTTCTTTTGCTCGGAGAGCTTTCTCCATCCAATATAATTTATCTTGTGAAAGAACTGCTACTGATCGACTATTAGATCTAGCAATATAAACTACTTCATCATCATCGTTGACCTGATCTAAGTATTTCTTTAAATTTGCTCTAAAATCACTTTGAGTTAATGCTAACGTCATAAATCTTCCTCCTTCACATTTCATATTGATTTTTTATGCCAAAGTGGCACTTTTTTCTATAAAATTAGGTCACTTTGTACTTAATATTGTACATGATTTTGTAATACAATCAACTTAGAGGGTTCAAATCCGCTTTAATTAGAATTAGATAATTTCTACTAATTGATCTAAGCTAACAGCTAAATTATTTTGAATTGCTGTATCATTTACTTCTAGGCGATTTTTTAATTCCTCCACACCACTAAAAAAACTTCTACTTTTTTTAATAGTAGAAGTTTTTTAGTATTCTAGATTGCTGTCCATTTTTTGTGAAAATGTGTAAATAAGTCTATATTATTTTTCAAGAGACTAACAATTCCCTGTTTATCAATTATTTCTATTTGATTTTCCTTTAAAAATTGCAAAATTAGTTCAATTTGTTGATAGCTAATTTTACCTAAGGACAAACTGTACGCTTTATTTTTCTCATCTTGTAAATATAAAGTAAGGTAATCGGGATTAAAATCTACTGGACTCATTCTTACATTTTTTGTATATCTTATCTCTGCAGTTTTGATTTGATTTAAATCAATTATTTGCGTATATTTTTTCTTCAGTCCCAAAAGTTGCATTAACTTAATAATATCTTTGTCGCTATAAGTAATAATTTTTATCCTCTTCTTATCGATCGACCAATAAGAACTAAAGCAAGTTGGTAGTGTAATAAAAATACCAAGAATTAGGACAATTAAAAATATCCACCAAGGCAAGTAACCAAATCCCGTTACAAATAAAGATAATAAAACAACTAAAATCACACCCAGTAAAACGTGACTAATCTTTACAGGTTTTCCAATCATTACTTCATTTAAGTCCTTCACCTCAACCGCCTTCTTTCATTCTTACCTATATTATAAACCGCTTTCATAAGTATGTATATTAGATACCTCATCAACAATATACGTTTACATCCCTTTAAAAATTAAGTAAACGAACTATATTTTCTATAGTTCTAGCCACATTACTTGGTCCATTTTTCAAAGCAGTTGAAAGATCACACGCTCCGGGAATAATTCCAAAGATTGCAGTGAAGCCTTCACTATATAAACTATCAATTCCTTCTCCCAGATACCCTGCTAATGAGATAACTGGCTTATGATACTTTTTACCTAATTTAGCAACTCCGTAGGGTGTTTTTCCAAATTTAGTTTGAAAATCTGTGCCACCTTCTCCGGTAAAGACATAGTCAGCATCCCTAATTTTTTCTTCTAGTTTGGTTACTTCAATTGCAAGATCTACTCCTCGCCTCATTTCACAAGTAGTGAAAGCCATTAAACCAGCTCCTAAACCACCTGCCGCTCCTGCGCCTGACACTGAGGCAACATCTTTATTCAAATCACGCTTAACAATTTTAGCGTAGTGCTGTAAATTATTTTCAAGTTTTTCAACCATTTCTGGTGTGGCACTTTTTTGCGGTCCAAAAACTCTTGATGCACCCTCTTTACCAATTAATGGATTAGTAACATCACTTGCTAAAATTATTTTTACATCTCGCAGTCTTGAATCTAAGTTAGAAATATCAATTTTGTCTAGTTTATCTAAATTTCCGCCACCAAAAGGAATTTGATGATTGTTTTGATCAAGTAGTTTTGCACCTAAAGCTTGTGCCATACCGCTACCGCCATCATTAGTGCTGCTGCCGCCTAATCCAATAATAATTTCTTTAACGTTGTGATCTAAGGCATCCCTAATCAATTCGCCAGTACCAAAAGTGGTGGTTATCATTGGATTGCGCTTCTTCTTTTCTACTATCTCTAAGCCACTAGCCTTAGCCATTTCAATTACAGCAGTTGTCCCATTACCTAGAATTCCATAATATGCACTTATCTTATTTCCAAGCGGACCTGTAACTTCAACTATAACTCTTTGACCATGTGTCGCATCTACTAAAGAATCAACTGTTCCTTCTCCACCATCTGCCATAGGTACTTTAATCACTTCAGCAGCTGGATCAGCCTTTTTTATTCCTTTTTCCATTGCATTGCAGACTTCTTTTGCTGTCATACTTTCCTTAAATGAATCCGGAGCTACTACATATTTTGTCATTATTAAGTCCTCTATTTTTGTGTTTGTCTAATTAATACTTTTTATTTTCTTTATAATTTTATTATTTCTAGCATAAAAGTGGTCAAGATCATGAATTAATACCGAATAAGACTATTGTTCTACTAGGCTACGGTAGAAGTTATATTTTTATATGGATAAACGTGAGTGGAATTAGACTGAAATTCCTTAACAGAAATTATTCTATTTTCTTTATCAAATTTAATAATTGATACACCATCAAACTCACTAATTCTATTTTTATAATTACATTTAAAATACCATTCAACAAAAGCTATCTCATTAGCAATCCAAATATTCTTAATTGGCCATTCCAATACTTGCCCATTCTTATTCCAATCTTTATACCAAGCTATAATTTCAGCTTTATTTCTATAGATTGGCCCATAACATTCACTTTTTATTGAAAGTATCTTCAAAATCTTCAAAGTTTGGAACAATCCACGACTTAAAATATCTTTTTATTATTTGCTCTTTACTTTCTATCATTATCATGCTACCCTACTTTTCCAAAAATTACAGAAAAAGGTAGAAATAAACTTCTACCTTTAACATCTCTTTATTTAACTTTAATCGCCTTACTATAATCAAGTCCCTGCAACATCTTTGCAAAATTAGGACGTTTAGTCTGTTTATCCATTACTTCACGCAAGCCTGGCGTTAAAGCTTGCTCTTTTTCTTCTTCATCTGACAACTCAGTGATGACTTTATCTCCTTCACCAGCAACCACTTTTGCCGCAAAGCTAGCATCAATTATTTGAGCTCTCCCAGCAGCTACTAAGTCAGTGTAATTTAGAGCATCTTCAGCATTTTTTTGATTCATTACATCCCCGACAATAATTAATTTTGTATCTTTGCCAATTACTGGTCTAAATAATTCTGCAAATGTTTTAGCAGAATCATCTGGTTTTGCCTTATAGTCCGGTAATGATAAATGAATATAATCAAAGTCAAAATTATTTGTTAAATTATCAATTAATTTTGTTGATTCATGCCAGGTATAACCTACATTACCTGGATTAATTTCTTCTGGACTAATCCGATAACCAATAATAAAGTCCTGTGGAGCATACTTTCTCACAACTTTGAAAACTTCTTTAGCCACAGTTAATGGGAATGCTTCGTAATCTCCCCACTTATCTTGACGATGATTTGAAAAGCGAGAAAAGAACTGTTGAATTAAATAATGATTGGCACCGTGAATCTCTACTCCATCAAAACCAGCTTCAATTGCTCGCTTAGTCGCTCTACCAAAATCTTTAACAACTTGTTCTACTTGTTCAGTAGTGAAAGCCTGAACTCCATAAGGTAAAAATGGATAATTGGCACTATCTGGAGCATATACTGGCAACCCTAAATGTGCACGATAATTTGCTTCTCGTCCTGTATGGGCAATTTGAAGTAGGGCCTTATTCCCTCCTGATTTCATCGTTTTTGCCATCTTAGTCAAACCAGGTAAAAACTTATCATCATAAACGGCTAATTGTGTTCTATTATCCACCCAAGTGATTGCAGGTCCACCTGCTGGGCTCACATAATTATATTCTGAAATTACTAAACCTGCAGAATTTGCACGTGCTTTCCAATAAGAAATTGTATCTTCACTAACCATGCCATTTAACCCACTGTTGGTAAGCATCGGTGGTTGCACCATTCGATTATTAATAACTGCACCATGTTTAAAAGTTACTTTGTCGGATAATTTTTTCATAACAATGACACTTTCTATAATCTTCTTACTTTTTATTAGTTTATGATTATAGTATAGTGCTAATTTGTTCTTACGTAAAGTAAGTTATCCAATTATTCGAATTTCAAAACTTCATCAACTGGATATCTAACTGACTTAAGTTCTTCTACATTTTTATCTGGTTTTCCAATAGCAATCCCCATTACTGGAACATACTGCTCTGGATCAAGTCCCATTACACTTGCAGCTTTCTTTGCATCATAACCAGCCATTGCATTTGTTTCATATCCATGTGTTCTAGCAATTAGCATCAACTGCATTGCAGCAAGTGAAGAATCAACCATTGCATCCGCAGTAAGCATTGTTTTATCTGCATGCTCATATAATGGTAAAAATGTATTATAAACTTTATCTAGTTCTTCTTTTGAGATTCTCTTTTCTGCATACATTTGATCCCATAATGCACGGTACTTCTTAAAGGCTAAAGTGTTACCAAAAATCTGAATAACTGCACTTGATGTATCAATTTGCGGATTATTAAAGGACATGTAAAATTCATGTAGTTTCTTCTTACCTTTATCAGTATCCACTACTACAAATTGCCATGCTTGTAAGTTACATGCAGAAGGTGCCGTAGTTGCTTCTTTAACTATCTCTCTTAATTCAGACCGAGAAATTTTCACATTTTTATCAAAATGCCGAACCGAATGACGATTGAGTAATACATCACCGAAATTATTGTTTTCAAATTGTGCCATATATTTTATCCTCCTATGTTTATTAGCGCTTACATTGAGTATTATAGTATAAAATTTTTATGATATAAAAAAGGGATACAACATCTTTTAAAATGTATATCCTTCTTCTTTTTCTATTCTGCTATTAATAACAAAGCTTGATAATCTTTCCGTGGTAAATGAATATATTTATCATTTTCAACTTCTTGATCAAAATCTTCCACTGTTTCATCCCAAGCATTAATAAGCTTGGCATGATATTTCTTTCCTTTTGGCAAAAAGCTTAAAACTTCAAACTCTGGCTGATTTTCGCCAAAATAAACTAACCATTTCTTTTCATCTGGTGTTGAACCAACTGCTAATTCCCATGTTGGTCCACTTGTGGCCTGTGGATTTACCCAATCAAAGCCATTATCTTTTAGTAAGTCATATAAGAAATTAATTTTCTTTTGACTTTCACCATATAATTTTCCTCCATGAGCCCACCAAATTGGACGTTTTGTATGAGGCTTATCAATGTAAGTTTCACCATGAGTACATCCTCCTCCACGTAAAACCACACGCCAGAAATTGTCCATCATGCCTTTGGCAGTATTGTCACCCCAGCCAAATTCAATATTACCTTCATAGCGACATTCATCATCGATAACCGGTTTTTGATATTCTTTAATCCATTTTGGAATTATGAAAACATTGTCACTTTGGATGCTTAAATGTGTAATCCAAGGCTTAGTATGATCATACCAATTCTTAACTGTATCCTTATGTTGTGGTGGATCATAGAAATTATGAATAGACTCTAGGTGTTGGGACGGATCTTTTTCATGAACGAATTCACCTATTCGATCCCAATCTTTTAATGGAATTTGTCCTACTAAGTTCATCAAATCATATTCATTTGCAAGTGCCCACCATACATTTTTATATGAAGCAAGGCGTGCAATAATATACTTTAAGTACCAAAGATTATTTTCTAATCCCATACGAGCAAAGCCCCAACGGTCATAGGGACTAAATAAAATCAAATCAGCCTCTATGCCAAGTTTGTCTAGCTTATCAATGTTATTTTCCAAATTTTGAAAATACTTTGGATTTGGTCTCGTATAATCAAAACCAGTTTCATGAGCATCAAAAATCCAATCATTCGCTCCACGCTTATATCTTAAAAATCCTTCAAATGGATATATTTCTGGCTCCTCTTCATTATATGAATAGCTCTTAGGAAATACGAGCATTCTAATTTTATTGAAATTATTATTCTTTAGCGTTTCTAGTGTTTCTTCTTGAACCTCTTTTGGTTGTACAGTCCATGCATAAGCCGTAGTTCCAAACGGAATGTAGCTAGTACCATCTGCATAAGCAAAATGAGTTTTGCCTGCTACTCTAACCGGTCCATGATTATCCTTGCTTGCCTTAGTTACTGTAAAATTATCATTTTTTTCATCTAATTCTGGAACGTTCGAGTGTGTCGTAACAGTATATTCCCCCTCAACTTCGGGCATGTAGCGAATTTTATATTTTCCATCTCTATCGTAGAATCCATCAACTGTAATCGAATGATTATTTCTATCAAAAGTTGCACTTAATTCAACATCTCGAAATGGATTTCCATCAGTCGGTCCATCCAATGTTAATTCATATCTTTTCCACTTTTCTACTTCTTTCATTTTTATTCTCCTTCTTATTTAACAGCCTTTGCCGAAGCTTTTTTAGTGTTTCTTGAAACCGCAAGTACTACAAATACCAAGGCAATTACTCCTAAAATACCTGCGCTAATTCTCATTTGATCAACCGCAGTAGACAACCCAGTCATTCCACTCAATAAAGCTATTACACATGGTGATGCAAATGCACCTAAATTGTTACAAATCTGAGCAATTGAAATAATTAAGTTACTAATGGAACTGTCTACTTCACTTAAAATACTGTCGTAAACATACGAAATAATTAAGCTTGAAATCATCATCAACAATAAACCAATAAAGAAAATAGTCATATTAGGGGCTTGTGAACACACAATAAATCCAACTGTACCTAAAGAAATTGCGACTACTGGAGTAAAATTCTTTAGTACTTTGAAAATACGAGCGTATGCCATAGAAATTAGAGCTCCAACCAGACCCGCAATAGCAATTTCGGTAGACAACATCCCCTGATTTGCCAAATGATTTTGTTGAATAACCAGAGCTGATGCTGTTGCTTCAACCATAAATGCCGAAAAGTATAAAAATAGCATTAAGAACGCAACATAAATACTTGCCGGAATTTTTGCATGCTTAGATCTCTGTTTCTGTTCTTTAGTAGATGATTTTTCAAGAGTAGTTTCTTTTTCCATCTTTGGGGTGTAACCCATCATGAATAAAATCAAAAATGGAATAATAAATAGGAAGTAAAGAAAAGTTGCTTGCCACTTAATTCCCAACAAAAGGCCAGCTACAAAAGTCATTGAACTGTTTCCTAAAGTTCCCATAGCACCTTGAATGCCAATTAAAGTTTTTTATTCTTCTCCACTAAAACAGTCTCCAATTAACGAAACCGCTAGTGATGTAAATAAACCAATGCCAGCACCAACCAGTAATCTACTAGCAACAATAATTGCAAAATTACTAATAAAAAACGGTATTAAACCACCGACTATTGTCGTAATCATCCCAATAATAACTGTATTTCTTTTACCAACCCATTTAATTACTGCATTACTAAATAAAATGAAAAGCATAATAGTAAGAGATGGTAAAGTGAAGAGAGCTTGTACTGAAGTTAAAGATTGATTCGGAAAGGACTTAGCAATCAAAGGAATAGCTGCTAGATTGGAGCCAGCTACCTGCAAGAAAAGTGATATTCCAAGAATTCCGACTTTTAATTTCCAATTATGTTTATTATCTTGCTTTATTTTTTCAACATTCATTGTTTTCCTCCTTATTTTTACTTGTTTTTCTCACATCTCTATAATATTATGTAACCGGTTACATTACAATAAGCAATTACTTAACTAGCACTAAACTAATATTTATTATTACTTGCGCTATAATAGCTGCTGTAACCCAGTATTTTCAAAATAAGGATTTAAAAATATGACCATTAGAGATATTGCTAAATTAGCTAACGTATCTGTCGCTACCGTATCTCGAATCATCAATAATTCAGGAAAAGTAAGCGATAAGACACGATTAAAGGTAAACAAGATAATTGAAGAGACAAACTATCATCCTAATCAAGTAGCTAGAACTTTATATCAAAAGCGTTCAAAAATGATTGGAATTATTATTCCTTTTGCTGAAAACATCTTCTACAGTCGAATTATTAATGGAATTCAATCTGTTTTGCAGCCAGCAGGCTACACATGTTTGATATCTTTCAGCGTAGGTTCAAACAATAAAAAGTATCAAGCGGCCATCAATAATTTCCTTCAAAATAATATTGACGGTATCATTTCTTCTGCCTTTGAAATGAATGAGAATATTTGTCGTATTCCGCTTGTGATGTATGATAGTGCAAACATTTCTGACGATATTATTCGTATAGCTTCCGATAATGCTAAAGGTGGGAAGGAAAGCGTGAAGTTAATCTCTACTGCCAAAAGAGCTGTCTTAATTCAACATCTTCCTTTAAGCTTGCCAACTGTTAAAGAAAGAGTCACAAGTATTATTAATGAATTAAAAAAGAGGCACTTGACCTATACTTTACAAGAAATTAGTGAACACGACACTTACAAATTAGTCGCTGAAAAAGCTCTTCATAATATTCAGACTTA
Organism: uncultured Lactobacillus sp.; assembly: GCA_947565635.1. Lineage (GTDB taxonomy): Bacteria > Bacillota > Bacilli > Lactobacillales > Lactobacillaceae > Lactobacillus. The sequence goes on from CANOGU010000001.1 coordinate 156,201, forward strand.
CGATGCTATCATTACAATTAACGATATCTATGCAGCCCATATTTTAAAATTAGCTAGAAAAATGAATCTAAGAGTACCAGCTGACTTTCAATTAGTTGGCTATGATAATACTGAAATGTCTGAGCTTACTTCACCTACTCTTTCAACGATTGACCAACAACCTGAATTAATTGGCAAAACTGCTGCTAAAAGATTGCTTGCATTGATTGATGGTAAAAGTTCTACTGAAAATAGTGTGATAGATATTAAAACTGTAAAAAGAGAGTCAACAAAATAAGACTTGGCAAACTGCCAAGTCTTATTACAGATGATATTGTTTTAATAGTTTTCGTGAACTCTTATGCTTGAGTAGCATTATCTGGAATTTCTACTTCTTGATCAACGGTTGCCATTAAAATTTGATCTTCAAATCTTACTGAATCTCCATTTTTCTTTTCAATAATAATATCATCAAAATTATTAGCATTCGTTACAATAATTGGAACTACTGTGTCATATCCAGCTGCCTTAATTTTATCTACATCGAATGTCTCAAGTAAGTCACCTTGTTTAACTTTTTGACCTACTTCAACTTTTACCTCGAAATATTTTCCTTTCAAATTTACCGTATTAATACCTAAATGAATCAACAATTCAACTCCATTGTCTGACTTTAATCCAATAGCATGTTTAGTTGGAAAAACAGAAACTACTTCACCATCAAATGGCGCATGAATTTCATCATTATTTGGTTGAACAGCAATTCCTTTACCAATAGTACCAGCCGAAAAAACTGGGTCATCGACATTTTTTAATTCAAGTGCAGTACCCTGAACTGGGGATGCAATTCCTTGATCTTTGAATTCAACTCTTTTAACTTTAAAATCTTTCTTTGAAGTAGTAGAGACAATTTTATCGCCCCAAATTAGAGTACTGATAAAAGCAATTCCAAAAGCGACAAGTAAAGATAGACAAAATCCCATAAAGCTACCATTAATTCCAGCTTTTTGATCAATAAACATTGGAATTCCAAAAATACCACCACTAGCAAAGCCTCCAAACATTTTTGCATTTGAAAAAGCAGCGATTGCTCCACCAAATGCTGATCCGATTGATCCAAGAATAAAGGATTTTTTATGTGGTAATGTAACTCCGTAAATTATTGGTTCTGTTACTCCCAAAAAACCAGAAATAACGGCTGGCCAACCAATTTCCTTAAATTTAGAATCTTTAGCCTTTAGAACTAAAGCCAATGCAGCCCCAGTTTGTCCAAAAACTGTACAATATAACATCGCATCAATAGGATCAAAACCACGAGTTGCTATATTGTTTAAAAAAATAGGTATAAAGGCCCAATGTAGTCCTAGTAACACTACTGCTTGCCAAATACCAGCTAAAATAAACCCAGCTACAACTCTTGCATGAGCATAAATCCAAAGAATACTATATGTCAATTCTTCACTAGCCCAAGAAGTTGCTGGTCCTACGACTAAGAAAGTTAAAGGAACAGCAATCATTAAAGTTATTAAAGGCGTGAAGATAAGCTTTAATGATGAAGGTAGATAGTTGTTTAAAAACTTATACAGAATTGATGCTAGCCATACCGCAATAATTGCTGGAATTAGCGTTTGGGTATAATTCATCAAAATAACAGGAATATTAAAGAATTGAATGCTTTGCTTCATCTGATATGCCTGGACTAAAGATGGATAGCAGAGTGCTGCCCCTATAATTGCTCCAACATATTCATTTATTTTAAATGTTCTAGCAGTTGAAAAGCCTATCATCACGGGTAAAAAGTAAAATAATGCATCCCCTGCAGCATAAAGAATTAAATATGTGCCACTCTTTGTATTTAATACATGTAAAACAACCAAGAGCGTTAAAAATCCTTTTAATACACCTGCAGCTGCTAAGACTCCTAAAAATGGTGTAAAAATAGTTGTTAATAATTTTATAAAGCGATTAACTATATTTTTATCTTTATTTGTATTTTCTTTATGATCCTGACTCAATCCTAAAAGTGGAATTACTTGATCATAAACATCTGCTACGTTGTTTCCAATAATAACTTGATATTGACCACCTGCATGAGCAACGCCCATTACTCCTTTTAATTGCTTAATTGCATTATCATCAGCTTTGCTTTCATCTTTTAATTTAAAACGTAGTCTAGTCACACAATGAACTAAACTAATTACATTATCTTTACCACCAACTAGCTTGACTATTTCTTCAGCTAGTTTTTTATCTTTTTCATCTACTTTAGACATTTTCTTTTCTCCTCCACTTATATTTTTCTGCTTTAATAAGTGAACCAATGCATCATAATAAAGCTCTACATCTTGACCTAAAAGGATTTGTAACTGTCCATCTTCAAACTCACTTTCTGAAATTGCTGGAATCAACTTTAGTTTTGGATAGTTTACTTTCTTTGAATCTTTTAAATAGAACCTTAGCCTTGAAATACAGTTGAATACTTCATTAATATTTTCTGCTCCACCAACTGCAACCAAAATTTTTTCCGCTACTTCTTTATAACTGTTATTCATTTACATTACCTATCTGCAACCGCAATATGATGAATATGGATCGTTAAGTACATAATTTCATCTTGCGGTACTTTATAATCAAACTTTTGCATCACAATTCCTGTGATTCTTTGTGAAATTAAATATTCCTTATGATAGCGGTGAACAACCATGCTATAAAGTTCTTTATCAACACTAGATTCTTGGATTTGCTTTTTTGAAATTCTCTGAGCAAAAAATTTTAGATGAGTTACTAACCGATAATAAGCAACTGATTTTGAACTAATTTCTATATTTAACATTTCACTAATAATATCTAAAAGCCTATTAATTAATTCAATTGTTCCGGCTGTATGTTCAAGTGAGTTTCCTTCTTCAGCAGTAATTAAATGCATTGCAATATTAGTTGCCTCATCTTCTGGAAATTTTAAATTTTCACTTTTTTCTAAATAATAAAGGACCCGCTTTCCTAATTGAAACTCATCCGGATATGTTTGCATCGTTTCAATTGTTAAACGATTCTGAATCGGCATTCCCTTCTTTATCCTTTCAACTGCAAACTGCAAATGGTCTGGCAATGATAAATAAATATCGTCGCTTAACTTTTTACCTGAACTTGCAATTGCTTCTGAAATAATTTGATCAGATAATTCAATATATTTTGGATCAATGCTAGCTAGCATTTCACTCATTGAGTTAGTATCTTTTTCATTTTTTGGATAAAATACTTTTTCAACTCTCTCTTCACCAATAACTTCACCTGCCTTTTTATGAAAGGCAATTCCATTTCCTAAAGCTACTAATGTTTGCTTATGCTTATCTGTAGCAACAACAGCGTTATTGTTAAGAACTCTTTTAATTAGAAACATATAATTTACCTTTCAATAAAAAATGGCAAGACTCAATAAACCTAACTTAAAATAATTTAGATTTATTTGGTCTTGCCAACTTAATGTAACAATCCGATTTCTTATTCAGTTATAAGCATAGCATTTAATGTAAACGATTGCAATAAGTGCTACATTAGTTTAGCTTAGTTTAGTTGCTTATCTATAATTATGAGTTCATCTTCTAGCACTGGCAGCATTTTAAGGACATTATTTTCTACTTGACCTTCTAAAATACTTCTATTATTTAAATCAATAACTTTACAATTATTTATATGTAAATCTAATTTATTAAAATCTAAATTTCCAGCTGTTGGTAAATAAATTAAGATATAATTCTCACTTTCCGCGCCTCTAATTGCTTTACTTACATCAATATTAAGCGGTTTTAAACCATTAGGAGCAAATTTAGTTAAAATGGCTTTCAGAAATCCTAAATCCTTAGCACCACGAAAAGTTAAACAGGTCCTCCAGTCGTATGGTACAAGTTGAACGTTAAAATTTTTCTCTAACTTCTGCTCAGGATGACTAATATCTTTCCAAGGCCATATTCCAAAACTTCCATAACCTAGGCCTGCATCAGCTCCCGATAAAACTGCTCGCCAAGCAGCCTTTCGTACATCGAATGCATTATAGCGTTTAGGTTCTGGCGAATGCATTTGGGTCAAGCCTTCATAACAAAGTTCGGTATCAATAATCGGTCCCTGATAATCTTGTTTTTCACGTAAAGCTAATGGAATAGTATAGGCAGTTTTTTGACCGCTATAACCATGACCAGATTGATAACTATAAAAACTAACTTGCTTAACAAATTCTTCTGGCAAATCATGACTCTCTCCATTAATGTGAAAAGTGTATATGCCAGCTGGATCTACACTTTTGGCACTCTCTAGCACTTCTTGATAATACTTAATTGCCGTTTGGCGATTTTGTCTTTCATTATTAGTGAATCCCACATCCCCACTTACAAACCAAATTGGATTAAATCTTTTAAATTTATTAACTACGCAAGTAACATAAGGTTTAATGCAATCAAATGGCATTAAATTATTTTGAGCAAGGTGAAGATTATCAATCCAATTATCTGGAATGAAATTGCTCCAGAGTAAAACCAGTGCTGGAACCATGTTGCGCTTTTTCATCTCTTCCAGCATTTTAACTGCATTATCAAAATACTCCTCGTTTATCTTAGTAAAATCATATTCATATGACCCATCCGGGTGCTCTACGACTGTGAATGGTTCTCGTCCTTTTAATGGTTTACTAGAATCCCATTGGCGTAATATATTAATTTGAATAGCATTAAATCCTTCAGATTTTCTCATATCAAGATAATATCGCCAATCTGGCATTGTAATACTAGTAAAGGCTCCCCAACAAGTATCAGCTAAATAAAATAGTTTTTCTCCATTTTTATACAAATATTTGCCTTTTGTTGATAACATTCTTTTACATTCCTCTTTAATACTTAGCTTATTTGTGTTTCTGCTCATCATCCAAAATACTATCTAAATCGCCGTACCAATAAGCTGCAACCTTATCCTTAATTGGATCATAATAATCTGGACTTACATTAATGTACTTACATGCTTCTGCTAAAATAGGTACAACATCAGCTCGTACACCAGCCATATGATGGATATATGGTCCATAAACATATTTTGCTTCAAATCTATTCAAATCCTTAAATTGGAACCAGGCATAGGTCCCTTGTTCATATGGTCCATCACAAGTTTTAGCATTACCAATTAACATTGAATACTTACCGTGATCACCATCAAATCGCACTAAGGTATAGGTTCCATCTTTAGCTTCAAAAGCAGCTGAGCCAGGATAGTCAAAAACAAAATGTGAAGGTGGTAAAATTGGCCGATTTTTTGCTGTTTGAAAGGCGAATGTACCTAAGTGCTGTAATAATTCACCATTCTCATTTTCGGGATGGCGACAGTTAACATCCGCAAATATGGCTCGTTCATCACCCAAAGTAGCACTTTCTGCTAATAATTCAGAAATAGCACCATTAATATCTGTCTCACAAGTTACGGGCATGCCTTCGGTTTGAAGTAGTGCTTCAGAAGCATAAGGTAAAATACCGATTTCCCTTTGCAACTCAGTCCAACATTGAATTGTACCTGCATTGCAACCATATTCCTTCATCTTATCTTGCATAGCAAGTTTCAAAGCAGCTACTTTGGTGAAATCTTCATCTTTAATTTTAATATCAGCCCAATTACGATAGGTTTCTTTTGTTTCCTCAATTCTAGAATCCTTTTTGTCAATTAACTCATACATATAAGAAGTTAACTCTCCTAAAGGAATTGGTGAAAGTTGAATACCAAACTTTTCTAATAACTCTCCTTCATTAACGATCACTGACCAAAAGTCAAAGGGACGAGTACCAATTTGTAAAATTCTTGTATTCTTAAAAGTTTTAACTACATTACATACTTTGATAAAATCAATCATCCCTCTACTAAAAGCAGGATCGTCAATATCGCTATTTTTAATGTAGGTAAACGGGACATTAAAGTGACGTAAAACTTTTCCAATCGCAAATAATCCACACTGTGTATCCCTTCTACGTGAGCCGTCGGGAGCTGGAGCTTCATCTTTTGGACCCCAAAGTAATACCGGGACATTAAGTTTAGCAGCTAATCTTGCCACTTCATACTCAGTACCAAAATTCTCATTAGCAATGAACAACCCATCAATTTTTGCTTTCTTGAATTTCTCAGTAATCTTTTCTAATCCATCATCGTCGTACAGAAGTCCGTCATCATTTACTTCTTTAATGTCAACATAATTGACACCTAGTTCATCTAATTTTTCACGTGTTTTATTTGCAAATTCAATTGCTGCTGTTGCAGAAAAAATGTTTCTTCTTGTTGGTGCAAAGCCAATCTTAATTTGTTTTAAACTATCATAATTAGTCATACTCATTACCTCTCAAATTTATGTATTCGCTTACACAAATTACAATAACTAGTATTTCCTAACACATCAATAGTTAATTTACTTAATTAAACTTAACTAGCTATTTTAATGATTCTCTTACAATTAGTTTTGTCGAGATAAAGCTTTTCTGGCTAAGCCAATGCGTATTACTTACTTTTTCTTCTAGTTGATTAATTGCCTGTCTAACGATTTGTTCAATCGGAACGTGAATTGTTGTTAATTCCGGATTAATCATTGTATCCTCAAAAATATCATCAAAACCCATGATTGCCAATTGGTCAGGGATTTTAATACCAATTTTGGTTAATTCTTTAACTAAACGTAGAGCCATATAATCATCTTCACAAAAAATTGCATGCGGATATTTTTTATTCGAATAGAAAAATTTAGGTAATGTTCCCCTCAATTCAACTGGATTTAAACTAAAGACAAAGTCTGGCGGAATTTCAAGATTTTTTTCTTTTAGAGCAGTTCTAAAACCCTCTCTTCTCTTCAAAAAATTAGTAATTATCCGATTTGATGCAACATAACCAATCTGTGTGTAACCTTTTTCTATAATAAACTTTCCAGCATTATATCCTCCTTGAAAGTTATCAATTGAAACAAAGTCTGCATCTACATCTTCAAAATAATTATCAATAAAGATAGCATTCTTAATTTTAGAATCTAAGAATAGAATTTGTTTTTTATTTAAATCTGTTGCTAGAACAATCGCCGCCTTACTTTTCTTTAGAGCAGTACTATTTTCGATGTCTTGTTTCAAATTTCGAATATTTAAAGTAACAATTTGAACTTGTCCACCAGATCCACCAACATTTTGAGAAAGATTAGATACTAATGAATCAAAAAACGGTAAACTTGCATAACTTCGATTCATTAACCCTGTAGTAGTCTTAATAATTACTAAGCTAATGCTAGTTAATTTTCTCACACCGCCCTTTTTATGCTTTCTTAGTGGTTCATAGCCCATTTCTTCTATTACTTTAAAAATATGCTTCCTCGTTTTTTCACTTACTTCTGCTTTTCCATTTAGTGCAAAAGAGACAGCCGCTTTTGATACACCTGCTTTTTCTGCAATATCACTCATCTTTAATTTCATTTTTTATTTCTTTCTTAAATAAATTTACTAATCTAAACTAAACTAATTAAATAATTAATCTATGTTAACTATAAACATGATACCCTCATTTTGTAAGCATTTACAAGATAATAAACAAATTGAGGTGTTTCTAATGGATAGTTTAAGTTTAAAGAAAAAAGCCATTCAATTAAGGAAAAGAACATGGCAACTAATCTATCGTCATCATAACGGTCACACAGGTTCAGACCTATCATGTACTGATATTTTAGTTGCTCTCTATTATGGCGTTCTCAACCAAACTCCCGATACTTTTGAAGACAAAAACTCTGATACCTATATTCAAAGTAAAGGACATGCAGTAGAAATTTGGTACGAAATTCTTGCTGACAAAGGATATATTGATCAAGAAGATTTAGATAGACGGTACTCCACTTTTAATAGTCCCTACATTGGTCATCCAACTACTGATGTAAAAGGAATGGAATTTCATACAGGCTCTCTTGGTCATGGACTTGGTTTAGGCGTTGGCGTTGCTTTAGCTGCAAAAATGGATCATTTAAAGAAACGTACTTTTGTTTTAATGGGTGATGGTGAACAAGCAGAAGGATCTGTTTGGGAAGCTGCTATGGCAGCAAGTAACTACAGCTTGGACAATTTAACTGCAATTATTGACCACAATGACTTACAAATTACTGGTACAACGGACTCAGTTATGCGTTCTAATCCACTTAGTAATAAATATGAAGCATTTGGTTGGGATGCGATTGAAGTAAACGGTAACAATATTGATGCTTTAGTAGATGTTTTAAATAAGCCAAATAACACCGGAAAACCAAGAGTTATTATTGCTAACACAGTTAAAGGTAAAGGAATTACCGTTGCAGAAAATCGGGCAGATTGGCATCACAAAATACCGACTAAAGAAGAGTATCAAGAAGGATTACAAGAATTAGATACACAGCTGGAGGGACTTAACAATGACTAAAGAAGAAAAACTATCTGCCAATACAGTTATCGCTGATACACTAGACAAAGCAACTAAAGTTGATCCTAATTTGTTAGTTGTAACCTGTGACTCACGTGGCTCTGCAGGGTTAGTTAATTTTACTAATGCTCATCCCGATCGCACTGTTGAAATGGGAATTGCTGAACAAAATGCAGTTACAGTTGCTGCAGGTATGGCTCATGCCGGAAAGCATCCCTTTGTTTTCTCACCAGCGGCTTTCCTAGCAATGAGATCAATTGAACAAGTCAAAGTGGATGTTGCATTTAACCAAACTAATGTTAAATTAATTGGTATTTCTGGTGGCAACTCCTACACTTGGCTCGGAACAACATATCATTCTTTAAATGATGTAGCTATTACTCGTGCTATTCCTAATCTTGAAGTCTATCAACCATGTGATCAATATCAGACTAGAGCACTTTTCAATTATCTGCTTACCTCACCTCGTCCAGCTTACGTTCGGATCGGTAAAAGAAAACTTGATAATGTTTATCACGAAGATTTTAAGTTTGAACCTGGAAAAGCAAAAATTATTCGCAAAGGAAAAGATGTTTGTCTAATTTCTGTTGGTGAAATGCTTTATTTCACTCTCCAAGCTGCTGAAAAATTAGCAAAAAATGGTATTGATGCTGAAGTTGTTGATTTAGCATCAATTAAACCTTTGGATGCTGAAATGCTTGATAAACTAGCACAGGAATTTAATCAGATAGTTACTGTTGAAGAACATGATCTAATCAATGGAATCGGTAGTGCTGTAGCAGTTGAAGTAGCTAAATTTGGACATGCTAAATTAACAATTTTAGGATTTCCTGATGAACCAGCTATTCAAGGAACACAAGATGAGGTCTTCCACTATTATGGCTTGGATAGTGCAGGTATTGAAAAAGCAGTTGAAGACCTCCTCACGCATTGAGGCATTTCTTATGACTGAAAAATATATTTTAGCAATTGATCAAAGCACCCAAGGAACTAAGGTACTTCTAATCAATCATCAGAATCAAATTTTCTTCAAGGCTTCCCTTTCCCACCAACAGCTCATTAATGAAAATGGCTGGGTGAGTCATAATTTAAATGAAATAAAAAATAATCTAAAACAGCTATTTAAGCAGATTCTTGAAAAAGTTGATTCTAGACAACTTGAAGCCGTCGCTATTACCAACCAACGTGAATCGGCAGCTGCCTGGTCTCGAAGAACTGGTGAACCGCTTTGCTATACTATTGTTTGGCAAGATAATCGCTCAGAACAATTAATCAATCAAATTACATATCCAGAATTAGCTAGAAAAGTAAAAAACAAAACTGGTTTAGCTCTTTCTCCATATTTTACTGGAGCCAAATGGGGTTGGATGCTTTTAAATGAACCCAGAGTGATTCAAGCACATGCTAACAATGACCTCTGCTTAGGAACAATAGACTCTTGGCTAGTTTATCAACTCACTAATGGCGAATCTTTTAAGACTGAAGTTTCTAATGCTTGTCGAACTGAGCTAATGAATATAAAAACTGGAACATGGGATCAGGATTTAGGTGAAATTTTTGGTATTGATCTCAATGATCTTCCTAAAATTGTTGATTCAAATGCTAATTTTGGTGAAACTAATTTATTTGGTCTCATTCCTCATAAAATTCCTATTCTTAGCGTTTTAGGTGATTCTCAAGCTGCCTTATTTGCTCATGGGTGTTTTAATCCTGGTGACTTTAAAGTTACGTTTGGAACTGGTTCTTCTGTGATGTTAAATATAGGTAATAATTTACCAAAAAATATTAATAATCAGCTTAATACATCTCTTGCCTGGTCAATTAATGGTAAAAAATCTTACGTTCTTGAAGGAAATATTAATTATGCAGGAGCTTGCGTTACATGGTTAAAAGACAAGCTACATTTAATTCACGATCCGTCTGATACTACTATGCTGGCCCTAACCGCTAATCCAAATGATCATACTATTTTAATTCCGGCTTTTGCTGGACTTGGCGCTCCTTATTGGCTCCCTAATATGAAAGCTGCATTTGTTAATATGACAGCTACCACTGGTAAAAAAGAATTAGTACGTGCCACTCTAAATTCATTAGTTTATCAAATCAATGATATTCTACAGGCCTTTCATCACTTTTCTTCTCAAGTGAACAGTGAAATTCATGCTGATGGTGGAATGATACAAAATAAATATTTAATGCAATATTTAAGTAATATCACTCAAAAAAATGTAAAGATTGCTGAAGTCGCTGAGTTAAGTGCTCTGGGAACTGCGATGAATTCAATGCAACAATTTGATGGGATGCATTATTCTAAAACTTATATTCCTCGAATGGACAAACATGCAGCAAATAAGTATTCAAGTGAATGGTCTTCTTGGATAAAAAAATTATCATAATAAAAAACCTAGAACTTTCACATAATTGTGTCAGTACTAGGTTTTTTATTATTACCAAATAGTAATTCTATCTTCAGGATCTAGCCACATTCCATCTTCTGGAGTTACATTATAAGCTTCGTAAAACTCATCTTGATTTTGAACAGGAATATTAACTCTTGTTGGTTGCGGTGCATGTACGTCTGATTGAACTTCTGCTGTAATTGATTCTGGACGTTGTTTTTGCATCCAGCTCTTCGCATAAGTTTCAAAGAGATCTTTCATCTCCCCGCCTTCTGCTTTATTAGCAGCAATTGCACAAGAAAGACCACTTAAATCGGCAATGTTTTCAGAAACAACTTGCTTACCATTTAACTTAGCTGGTCCATACTGTAAGCCATCGAAAATATCGGCAACGGCCTTAGTACGTTTATTGAACTCAGCAAAGTCTTCTTTAGTCCACCAGTTCTTCATATTACCCTTTTCATCAAACTGAGCTCCATTATTATCAAAAGCATGAGAAACTTCATGACCAATGGTTGCGCCGATTCCGCCATAGTTAGCTGCACGAGATTGTTTTGCATCATAAAATGGCGCTTGCAAAATTCCAGCTGGGAAAGTTAAATCATTCTTTTGTGGGTCATAGCAAGCATTGTTTAGATTACCGGGCATTGCCCAAACGCTTCGATCAGGAACTTGATTTAGCTTTTGCAAGTTGTCTTTAATCTTTTCTTGATTAATAAGAGCTTGATTCTCATATAGACTCTTATTTAGATCAACTACTAGTCGGTCAAAAACGGCCTGATTCTTTTCTGGATAACCAATTTTGAGTTTTAAGGCTTGCAATTTAACAATAGCTTGTTTCTTAGTTGATTCGGAAAGCCAGTCATTATCTTGAATTCTTTCTTCATAGACCTTCAACATATTCTTAATCATGCTAATTACATCATTTTTAGCATCATCGCCAAAATAAGCTTTACCGTAATAAATCCCAACAACTTCATCAAAAGCCGCATTTGCTAAACGATATGCATGCTTATCTTGTGCTGGCATTTCAGGCACCCCATAAACAGCTTGTCTAAATGGAAAAGCTGCTTCTCTAAAGTCTTGAGATAAGTAATTAGCTCCCCCATTAATAAACTTAACAATCATCCAGCTCTTGATTTCGTCAAATTCACTATTATTTAAAAATTCATTGATATGATCAAAATAACGTGGCTCTGCTTCAATTACTTGATCAGGTAATTCAGGTAAAAGCTGTTTTAAGAAAGCATTGATGTCGAAATTTTCAAATTTAGCTTCAAAATCTGCCAATTTAACTGGATTATAGACAGCTGCATAGTCAGCCCATTCTTCAGTCGACTTTAAAACTTTGGCAAGTTTTTTATCAAATTCAATACCCTTACTTGCCCAAGTCTTTGCTTGTTCTTCCTCTACTCCAGCCATTACAAGTAACTTAACTGTTTGCTTTTCCAAAGTAGAAAGCAATTTTTCAGCATCATCACTTTGATATGCAGTAGTATCTGGCAAAAATGTACCTGGTCCTTCTGCATATAAGGCATTATGATCAGTATCCTTCATATCTTCCATTACAAAAATATTGAATGGTAAGTCATATCCTTTTGCAAACAAGTCAGCAGCTTGTTTATTAAATTCTTCAAAACTACTCAAAGAAGTTAATTTTTCTAAATCAGCTTTGATTGGCTCTGCCTGTTCTTTATTTCTTTTATCAAAATCAATTGCTAATTTATAAAGATTAATTGCTTTTGCAAAATTAGGTATAGTAGGAATCTTCTTTTTCCCGTCAGCAAAATCCTTCATCAATTGATCTTCAATCCGCATATCTAAAATCAAGTTAATTCCGGTTGAAGTTCTGTCAGCTGGAATTTTTGCTTTTGAAAGCCATTCTGAGTTAACTGCCAAGTAAAGATTATCTTGTGGTCTAGTATTAATATCAGGCTTAGTTAAATCACCTGCACCACCGCGAACGCTAAAGTATTTTCTCATTTAATTACCTTCCATTTAATCGTAATATTAATTAAATGATATCATGATTAAATTAAATTTAAAATATCGTCCTAAAATAAACCGTACGTATCTCTCCGTACGGTTTATTTTTTAATCTACTGATTTCAATGCTTCTAGCATATTAACTTCTTTAATCTTACGATTTACGAAAATTGCCATAATACCTGTAATGACTAAGGGAATTAAAGCTGACAATAAATAATTACTAAACAAAATTCCAGGTCTAAACATTGCATTTAGGGGAGCTAAATTGTCAATAATAAAGCCGTGTAGCCAATTACCAACTAAAAATCCAATTAAAATACCAAAAATTGATAAAATAATCGTCTCTCGATAAATATATAAGCTGGCCTCATTATTGTAAAAACCTAATACTTTTAAGGTTGCAATTTCTCTCATTCGCTCTTCTAAATTGGTTGTCGTTAAAGTAAAAATCACCACCACTGCTAATAGTGCAGCTAGCCCAATCAATAGAAATATTACTTTATTCATACTTTGGATCAAACTATCGATAATTTGTTGATTATTAGTATTTAAATTAATTGCACTAACTGCTCCAGTTTTCATCAAAGAATTCGCAAAGGAATTAGTTTGTTTTTTATTATTTAACTCAATTAATTGGGCATTTGAATTTACTTTTTTATTAAAGTACTTTTGATAAACATTCGAATTCATTAGGACATAGTGTCCCATATACATTTCACAGATATTACTAATAGGTAATTCTACTTTTTTGCCATTAGTAGTTACTAAACTTAACTCATCCCCAATACTTAAATTCAGTAACTTAGCCAATTTTTCTGAAATAACTATTCCCCGACTATTTAAGTTGATTTTTTGACCAGAGGATCTATTTCTCAAACTAATATATTTGCTAATCTCACTACTCTTTTCTGGAACAATTATCGAAAGATCCTGATTAGTACCGGCAATTTTTTTCGAGACATTTTCAAAATATACCGGCAAATATTTATTTACCTGACTAGAGGAAAGCTTTTGATTTAATTTAGTGCTTTGTTCGCTAGACAGAGAATTTTTATCAATCGCAATTAGATCATACTTAATAATCTCACTGTATTGTTTTTGTCCAATACGCGCTAGTGAATCACGAATCCCAGATCCCATCATTAATAGGCCAGTGCATCCCGCAATACCTAGAATAGTCATAATCATTTTTACTTTATAGCGAAAAATATTTCTCAAAGTAACTTTATAATTAAAACTTAAATGTTGCCAAAAAGGTTTAATTTTTTCTAGTAAAATCCGCGAACCATTTTTCGGCGGCTTAGGTAACAATAATTCACTTGTCTTTGCCCGCAAAACAATAAACAATTGAATTACCGCAGCCCCCGTAGTACAGAGAATAGAAATTAAGAAGGTTAAGAATAAGTATTTCCATGAAAAACCGCTCTGAAAATTTGTTAATGTCAGGTTTGCTGTATAGGCATTAAAAATTATTCGTGGCAGAATCCAGTACCCACCTATTGCTCCAATGAATACACCTGTTAAAGCAGCAGTTAAGCTGTAGATAACAAATTTTAGACTTGTATCTAATTTACTGTAACCCAAGGCTCTTAAGACACCAATATTTTGTCGTTCTTCATCAATAAAACGAGTCATCGTTGAAAAACTCACTAAAGCTGCTACTGCAAATAGAAAGACTGGAAATATATTAGTGATTAATTCAATTTTTTCTGAATTAGACTGATAAGTATCGTATCCTGAATCATTTTTACGATCATTAACATAATATGAAATGCTGCCTAACTGCTTAATTTCTTGCTCCTGTTCATTCAGTTTCTTTTGCTGCTTTTCTAATTTTTCTTTTTCCTTAGTTATCTCTAAGCCATTATTTTCAGCTAACTGAATCTGCTTTTTAGCCTGCTTAATTTGTTTCTGGGCGTCCTTAAAATTATTATCAACTTCTGTTTTTTTCAACTTACTATTCTGCGCCAAAGAATTAGTAAGTCTTTCTTTTTTATTATCGATAAATTTTTGATAAGTACTAGAATACGGATCTAGCTTTTTAGTTTTATTGAATCGAATTCGGGCAATACTATAACTTTGAGCCTTAAAGGCACTTTTCTTAACTATAGCAACTCCAGAAAGTTGACCAGTTCCAACATTAGTCTGCCCAAGATTACTTTTATCGGTATATTCACTTGGCCGTATAAAGCCAACAATTTTAAACCTACTATTTTTTAGATTAGAATGTTCATTTAAAGTAATCCATTCCCCGATATGATATTTATTTCTAAGTAAATAACTAAGGACAATTTGATTATCTTTCTTCGGAAAGTTTCCACTAATTAATTGACTAGTAGAAATATTTTTACTCTCTGATAAAACACGCAGACTAGTCTTTGAATTATTGATAGTTGTATCCTGTAAATATCCAAAGTCAATAGTAGCTTTTTTTGCCTGGTTCTTAATAGTTTGTGTATCGTTTTTATCTAACCCATAGTTTGAGCTAACTGTTAAATCTGCTAAATTTACATCTTGATAATAAGTCTGAGCAGTATTTCTCATATCTGGACCAGCCATTTTTAGTCCAATAAAAGCAAAAGCACTAACTGCCATTAGCAGTAGAATTCCGATGAAGCGGCCCCATGAATGATTAAGCGAGCTGAGAGCATCCTTCCATAAAATTCTTCTGTTCATCTCACTCACCTACCATTCAATTTGGGCAATATCTTGCGGAGAAGAATTATTTTCAATTTGCTTTACTTTTCCATCTTGAATCCTAATTACTTTATCAGCAATTGGAGCTAAAGCTGCATTATGAGTAACAATAACCACAGTAGAATTTTTCTTTAAACTTCGATCTTGTAAAATCTTCAGTACTTTTTTACCGGTCTGATAGTCTAAAGCCCCCGTTGGTTCATCGCAAAGTAATAGCGATGGATTTTTAGCAATGGCACGGGCTATTGCTACTCTTTGCTGCTCACCACCAGATAATTGGGACGGAAAATTGTTAATCCGCTTTTCAAGTCCCACTTCTTTCAAAGCACCTTCGGCATCAATTGGATTAGTAACCAATTCATTTGCAAGTTCAACATTTTCTTTCACTGTTAAGTTAGGAATTAAGTTATAAAATTGAAAGACAAATCCAATTTCATTTCTACGATACTTAGTTAATTCCTTAGCCGAATATTTAGCAATGTTATTACCATTAATAATAACTTCACCTTCAGTAACGTTTTCCATTCCGCCTAAGATATTTAATAATGTTGATTTCCCTGCTCCGGATGAACCTAAAATAATTACTAGCTCACCTTGCTTAATATCAAAACTAATATTCTTATTTGCCCAGACGACTGTACTACCTGAACCATATTTTTTCGAGCAATTCTTCAATTCAATAAAAGCCATTTTTTCATCCCCTATGTTTAATCTCTTCTAAGTATATTTTATGAAAAATTGACTATTTATATTAATAAAAAGCACCTTCTTCAATGAAAAAAGGTGCTTTTAATATAAAAAATTATTATAGATATTTGCTTCCCTCTTTAATCGAAAGAGGTGCCATATCAGAAACATGGTTTTCAATAAATTCTCTTACCCACTCAGGATTAGTCTTAGAATAATCACGTAATGCCCAACCAATTGCCTTATTAATAAAAAATTCCGAACTATTTAAGTTATTTTCTAGAATCTTTTCTAATAATTCAATATTCATCTTATCTTTACGTAAAAGTTGGTGCTCTATTGCTACCCTTCTTACCCAAAAATCATTATCTTTTGACCAGGTTAGCATTAAGTCATTTACTTTTTCATCCCTTAAGCCGATTTTACCAATTGGTTTTATCAAACTATCAATTGTATCCCACCATTGCTTTGATTTTATATAATTAAAAATCTGATCAATATCTTCAAAGGTTAAATACTTTTCTAATGAAATTAAATAGTCACAAACAAAATATTGGGCCTCTCGATGCGAATCAGACCAAGCTTGGTCAAGAAGCTTCCAATCAATTTTTTTATTTTTCTTCTCTGCTTTGATTAGATCATGGTAACTCTTGCGCCTTTCTGGCGATTTTAAACCGTAAAATTTAAATTTATTTCGTAAATACTTTTCCATTTGTTTTGCTAAATCTGGATTACTGTTTTCAATTAAATTTTGTTTTAATTCTTGATACTTATCTATTTCTTTCACTTCAGTTTCCTTACTTGTTAAAATACATGTAGTAATTACTAGAGGGAGAATAATCATGAAAATTTTAATTGTTATCGATGATTATTTCAATAAAAGCAATGGCATGTCAATCTCAACGCAGCGCTTTGTTCGCGAATTTAAAAAAATGGATCAAGATGTTCGTATCCTTTCTTCCATTGCAGGCGGAGAACCAGATTATCCTCTTCCAATAATGACCATCCCAGTTTTTAAAAATATTATTGCCAAAGAAGGTTTTCATTTTGCTAAACCTAAAAAAGAAATAATTAAAGAAGCTATTAGATGGGCAGATTTAGTCCACTTGGAAGACCCTTTCCCGGTTTGCTGGACTGCGGCTAAAATTGCCAAACAAATGAGAAAGCCAATTACAGGTACTTTTCATCTTTATCCTGAAAATCTGACTGCTTCAGTTCCAATTCTAGACCATGCTAGCATCAACTCTGCTTTTATGAGATTATTTCGTGATACTACTTTTAATTACTGTAGCTATTTACAATGTCCAACTTTGAAAGTTGAACAGCGTTTAAAAAAATATAACTTCAAATCCAAGTTAATAGTTATTTCTAATGGCATTAGTGACTATTATTTACAGAGTAATCAACGAACAACAACGACTGATCCCTTTACAATACTTTCAATCGGCCGTTTTTCAAATGAAAAGGATCAAAAGACCTTAATTAAAGCTATCGGACGTAGTAAATACAAAGATAGAATCAAATTAATTTTAGCTGGGAAAGGGCCATTAAAGAATGAATATATCTCCCTTTGTCAACGACTAAAGATTAATGCTCAGCTTGACTTTTATTCTAGAAATGACTTAAAACAGATCATGGATCAATCCAATATTGTTGTTCATTGTGCTAACGTGGAAGTTGAAGGGATGGCTTGCATGGAAGCTTTTGCGACTGGGTGTGTACCCATAATTGCCCAAAGTCCTCTCTCTTCTACCAGTTCATATGCTTTAAGTCCTAACAATCTTTTTCCAGCTGGTAGCAGCGAAATTTTAGCTCAAAGAATTGATTATTGGATTAATCATCCTAAAGATTTAAAAATGATGAGTGCAAATTACCAAAATTATGCTAAATCTCTTACAGTTCAATTTTCTGCTAAAAAGCTCCTAACAATGATGAAAAACGCTCAAAAAAATTATCTTTCAAACTAATATTCAAACATAAAAATATGTGTTATTCTTATGTTAAATCTTTCACAAAAAGGAGGAAACTTTTTTAATGTCCATCAAGAAGTTAGAAAATAGCAGCGATCATGCAATGGTAGCTGAAGAAGTTAAAATTTTGACCAACTTACTTAACGAAAGTACACGTCAATTAAGTGGGGATGTGATTTTTAATAAAATTCAAGATTTAATTAAGATCTCTGCCCAAAAAGACTACGATGCTCTTGAAAAGCAAATTGCTAGCCTTACTAATCAAGAAATGATTGTCGTTGCACGTTATTTTGCAACTTTACCTTTATTAGTTAATATTTCTGAAGATGTAGAGTTAGCTAGTGAAGTTAACTTACTCAATAATACGGATCAAGACTATCTTGGTAAACTTGAAGATACGATTGACTTAGTTTCTCAAAAAGAAAATGCCAGTGAAATTCTTAAGCATGTTAATGTAGTTCCAGTTTTAACTGCTCACCCTACTCAAGTTCAAAGAAAAACTGTCCTTGAATTAACCGATCAAATCCATGGTCTATTACGTAGTTACCGTGAAGTTAAAAACGGAACTATTAACCAAGCTGAATGGACTGAAAAACTCCGCGCTTACATTGAGATTTTAATGCAAACCGATATTATTCGTAGCCACAAACTACAGGTTTCTAATGAAATTACAAACGTTTTAGCATACTATCCTAAGGCTTTGATTCCGGCTATTACTAAATTTACAGCTCGCTATCAAGAATTAGCTAAAAAACATAATTTAAATCTATCTGGTGCCACCCCAATTACCATGGGAATGTGGATCGGAGGCGATCGTGATGGAAATCCATACGTTACTGCCGAAACATTAAAGCTGAGTGCCACTTTGCAAAGCCAAGTAATTTTTGAATACTATATTAAACAGCTAAACAAGCTCTACCGCACGATCTCAATGTCTACTTCTTATATGAAGCCTTCATCCGCTGTTGAAAAATTATCAGAGCTCTCAAATGATGATTCCCCATTCAGAACAAATGAACCATATCGTCGGGCTTTCTACTATATTGAGAGCCGTTTACTTCATACTGAATATACTCTTTTAGGAACAGCTGATAAAAATAGTTTTGTTAAAAAACGCGATCTGGAAAACTTAGACAAAATTCCTGTTTACAAGAATCCACAAGATTTTAAAGCTGATTTAATTACAATTAAAGAATCGCTCGAAGAAGATCATGACCAAGCTGTAGTTAGAATTTTCTTTACTGAGCTATTAGAAGCAATTGATATCTTTGGTTTCCATTTGGCAACAATTGATATGCGTCAAGATTCTAGTGTAAACGAAGCTTGTGTTGCTGAATTACTCAAGAGTGCCGGAATTTGTGATGATTATAGTGACTTACCAGAAAAAGATAAGGTTAAAGTTTTACTTAATGAGTTAAACAATGATCCACGTAATCTTCACGCTAACAACAAGCCAAAATCTGAATTGCTCCAAAAGGAATTAAATATCTACAAGACTGCTCGTCAACTCAAGGATTGTATTGGTGAAGATGTAATTAAACAACACATTATTTCTCATACTGAAAGTGTCTCTGATCTTCTTGAACAAGCAATCATGCTTAAAGAATACGATCTTTTAAATAATCAAGGAGCTCGCATTCAAGTTGTACCATTATTTGAAACAGTCGAAGACTTAGAAAACTCTCGTGAAATTATGAAAGAATTTCTAAATCTTGACATTGTTAAAAGATGGCTTGCTTCTCAAAATAATTACCAAGAAATTATGCTGGGCTACTCTGACTCAAATAAAGATGGTGGCTACTTAGCTTCTTGCTGGAATCTTTATAAGGCTCAGAAAGACTTAACTGCAATGGGCAAGAAATTGGGTGTTAACATTACTTTCATGCACGGCCGTGGGGGAACTGTGGGTCGTGGTGGTGGTCCTTCTTATGAAGCTATTACTGCTCAACCTTTTGGCTCAATTAATGACCGGATTCGAATGACTGAACAAGGTGAAATCATTCAAAACAAGTATGGTAATCAAGATACTGCTTACTACAATTTGGAAATGCTGGCCTCAGCTACTATCGACCGTATTGTTTCTAAACAAATTGTAAGTGAAGATGATATTGGCGGATTCCGTTCCTCAATGGATGAAATTGTTTTAGACAGTAATAAAGTTTACCGTAAGCTTGTTTTTGAAACACCAGCTTTTCTTGACTACTTCTTGCAAGCTACACCAATTAAGCAAATTTCCAACTTAAATATTGGTTCTCGTCCAGCAGCAAGAAAGAAGATTACTGATTTTTCAGGCTTAAGAGCTATTCCTTGGGTATTTTCATGGTCACAAAGTCGAATTATGTTCCCTGGTTGGTATGGTGTTGGTTCTGCCTTCAAGCACTTCATTGATGCCAATCCTAATAACCTCCACACCTTACAAAAAATGTATCAAGGATGGCCTTTCTTCCACTCCCTACTTTCAAATGTTGACATGGTTCTTTCCAAATCCAACATGGATATTGCTAAACAATATGCAGACCTCTGTGAAGATGAAGATACTAAAAAAGTCTTTGATACTATCTATCAAGAATGGAAACTTACTAAAGAAGTAATCCTTCAAATTGAAGGTAACAAAGAATTACTTGCAGATAACCCAAGTTTAAAGATGAGCTTAAATTACCGGATGCCATACTTCAATATTCTTAACTACATTCAAATTGAAATGATTAAACGAGACCGCGTCGATGAGATTGCCGGCGTTTATGAAAGTATTTTACCGATTACCATTAATGGGGTAACCTCTGGCTTACGTAATTCGGGATAGTTTTAATTTTTAAGGACAAAATATGAAAAAAGCACTATTAATTATTGACTACACTAATGACTTCATTGCAGACAATGGTTCTCTTACCTGTGGAAAGCCAGCTCAAGCTTTAGAAGATTATTTAATCGAATTAGCAAATAAATTTTATGATAATGGAGATTATGTAATTTTTCCAACTGATGGACATACCGGTGATACATTTAGTCCAGAATATAAGCTCTTTCCACCACATAATATTGTTGGTACACCAGGACAAGAGTTACACGGTAAGTTAAAAGATTGGTATGAAGCGCATAAGTCTAGTGACCGAGTATATAAATTTAACAAAAATCGCTATTCTTCTTTCCAAAATACTAATCTTGATAACTACTTACGCGAACGTAAAATTAACGACCTATGGTTAACGGGAGTATGTACAGACATTTGTGTTCTTCATACGGCTATGACTGCCTATAATTTAAACTATGATTTAACTATTCCAAGTAAAGGTGTTACTACCTTTACTGAACATGGTCAAGAATGGGCCTTGGATCATTTTAAAAATGCCTTAGGCGCAAAAGTAATAGAATAATAGAGCAAAAAAAACTGTATCATCTGATTTTTCAGAATGATACAGTTTTTTTTACTTTAATTTAATTAACTCGATACTATCAATACCATCGATTTCCTTAACATTAACTGCTACTTGTTCGCTCAAGGCTGTTGGAATATTCTTTCCGACAAAATCTGCCTTAATTGGTAACTCTCGATGTCCTCGATCTACCAAAACTGCAACTGCAATTGACTTTGGACGTCCAGTTGCAATCAAAGCATCCATCGCAGCCCGAATAGTTCTTCCGGTATAAAGGACATTATCTACTAATACAACATGTTTATTAGTAATATTCAAATTTTCTGGTTCTAAATTTGAAATCTTTTCTTGATTAATATCAACTCTACGATCATCTCGATAAGAGGTTATATCTAGTTCGCCTACTGGAATAATCTTCTTTTCAATTTCTTCAAGTCGATCCCCAATTCTACGTGCCAGATAGACCCCACGAGTTTTGATTCCAACTAAAACCAGCTCCTCTACTCCCTTATACCTTTCAATAATTTCATATGTAATCCTAACAACAGCTCGCTGCATTGCAGGCTTATCCCAAATTTCTTTTACCATTGTATCTTTTCCTCAAACCGGGATTATTTACTATTTTAAAGCGTCGGTCGCAAATGATCTATTTTCAAGAGATGTTAAGAGTGCGTCAGCTGTGTCCAGTGCTGTCAATAATGGGACATTCTGTTGTATAGCCATTTGTCTAATAATGAAGCCGTCAGAATTCTTTTCAATATCATGCCCCATGGTATTAATCACTAAATCAATTCTTCCCTCTCTTAATTCATTTAAGATGTTGTCATCTGCGTTTTTGTTTTCATGAACTTTAGTTACAAGATCAACATGTAACCCATCATTCTTTAAGAAGTCTGCTGTACCCTTAGTAGCAAAAATCCGATAACCAATTCTTGCAAATCTCTTTGCAATTGGAAGAATCTTTTCTTTATCCTTGTCTTCAATTGTTAACAAAACATTTCCATTTTCAGGTAACTGCATTTTAGCTCCGGCAAAAGCCTTATAAAGAGCTTTCGCAAAAGTATGGTCGCTTCCCATTACTTCACCTGTTGATTTCATTTCTGGCCCAAGATATGAGTCTACATCAGCTAACTTGCTAAAACTAAAAACGGGAGCCTTAACACTAATCATTTCTGGTTCAGGTGCTAGACCATCACTGTAGCCCTGCTGCGCTAGGCTTTCGCCCATAATTACCCGGGTGGCAACTTGTGCCATTTCAATTCCAGTTATCTTACTTAAAAATGGAACTGTTCTACTTGCACGAGGATTTACTTCAATTACATAAACTTCACCATTTCTCACAATAAATTGAATGTTCATAATTCCCACACAATTCAAAGTAAGAGCAAGCTTACGCGTAACATCCATAATCTTATCTTTAACTTCATCCGTAAAGTTCTGTGGTGGGTAAACCGCCATTGAATCTCCAGAGTGAACACCAGCATGTTCAATGTGTTCCATAATTCCGGGTAGTAAAACATCCTGCCCATCACAAATTGCATCGACATCACACTCACGACCGTCTAAATAGTCATCTACTAAAATTGGATGATCAGCTGCAATGTCTACGTGATCATGCAAGTATTCTTCAAGCTCACTCTTGTTGTAAACAATTTCCATTGCCTTTCCACCCAGCACATAACTTGGACGAACTAAAACCGGATACCCTAACTCTTCAGCTGCTTTAATGACGCCTTCATGTGTTGTTGCAGTTAAGCCCTTTGGTTGATTTAATTTAAGTTTCTTAATTATCTGATCGAATAGTTCACGATCTTCTGCACGGTTAAGATCTTTAACACTGGTTCCCAAGATTTTAATCCCGTGATCTTTCAACCCAGCAGCCAAATTAATTGAAGTCTGTCCTCCAAACTGGACAATTACACCTTCGGTCTTTTCCAAATCACAAACATTCAATACATCTTCTAAGGTTAATGGTTCAAAATATAATTTATCAGAAATTGAAAAGTCCGTTGAAACAGTTTCTGGATTCGAATTAATAACGATTGCTTCATAGCCCATCTTTTGAAGTGCTTTTACACAGTGAACAGTTGCATAATCAAACTCGACACCCTGTCCAATTCTAATTGGACCAGAACCAATAACAATTACTGATTTTTTACCAGACTTATGTGATTCATTTTCACCATCATAAGTTGAGTAAAAGTATGGCGTCTTTGATTCAAATTCTGCTGCGCAAGTATCAACCATCTTGTAGACTGGAATGATCCCATTCTTTTTACGCAAGTCTCTAACCTGATCAATACTTTCATTCCATAAAGTAGCAATGGTTGCATCACTAAAACCATATTTCTTAGCTAAACGTAAAGTTTCAAGATTATCTTTATTTTCTTGGATATTTTTCTCCATCTCCACCATGTGACTAACAATATCTAAGAAATAAAAGTTGATCTTGGTTAATTCATGAACATCTTCAAGACTATAACCTCTGCGAAAGGCTTCTGCCAAATAAAAGAGCCGATCATCTTGTGCTTTAACTAGCTTTTGTTCTATCTCTTCATCACTTGCATGATGAGCTGTTTCAGAATAGAGATCTTTTTCGTCAATTTCAAGAGACCTTACCGCTTTTTGCATTGCCTCTTCAGCTGTTCGGCCAATTGCCATTACTTCACCCGTAGCCTTCATTTGGGTACTTAAAGTGCGATCGGCCTTAGAAAACTTATCAAATGGCCAGCGAGGAATTTTGCAGACGACATAATCTAATGCTGGTTCAAATTCTGCATAAGTTGTTCCAGTTACTGGATTTTTAATTTCATCTAATGTCATACCAATTGCAATTTTTGCAGCCATTTTTGCAATAGGATAACCGGTTGCTTTTGAAGCCAATGCACTTGATCTTGAAACTCGAGGATTCACTTCAATGACATCATAGTCAAAGCTATTAGGATCTAAGGCTAGCTGAACATTACAACCTCCCTCAATTTTAAGAGCCCTAATTAAACGTAAAGAGCAATCACGAAGCATTTGGTATTCTTTATCACTCAAGGTCTGACTAGGTGAAAAAACAATCGAATCCCCAGTGTGAATTCCAACCGGATCAAAATTCTCCATGCAACACACAATCATTGCATTATCATCATGATCACGCATTACTTCAAATTCAATTTCTTTATAGCCCGCAATTGATTTCTCAATTAAACATTCAGTAACAGGTGACAGTTCTAATCCGTTCTTGGCAATTTTTGCTAACTCTTCATGATTATTACAAATACCACCACCAGTTCCGCCCATAGTAAAGGCTGGACGAACGATAATTGGATAGCCAATTCTATCGCCAAACTCTAAAGCTTCTTCAACAGTATTAACAGTTGTTGATGGTGGAACGGGCTCACCCAATTCTTTACATAACTCTTTAAATTTCTCTCTATCTTCTGCTTGTTCAATCGAAGAAAGTCTTGTTCCTAATAATTCAATATTTAACTCATCCAAAATTCCTGTTTTAGCTAATGAAAGAGCCATATTTAATCCAACTTGCCCACCAAGCGTTGGTAAAATTGCATCAGGATACTCTTGTCTAATGATTCTTGAGATTGATTCCACAGTTAGGGGTTCAATATAAACCTTGTCTGCAATAGTAGTGTCAGTCATGATCGTAGCAGGGTTTGAATTAACTAATACTACTTCATAGCCTTCTTCGCGAAGAGCTAAGCAAGCCTGAGTTCCTGAATAATCAAATTCTGCAGCTTGACCAATAATAATTGGACCAGAACCAATTACCATAATCTTATGAATATCTGTTCTCTTAGGCATGACGCTCTTCTTCCTTTCTTTGGTCAATCATTGACATAAAATCATCAAACAATGAGTCTTCATCATGAGGGCCTGGGGTTGCATCAGGGTGAAATTGGACTGAAAAGGCAGGATATTTTTTATGACGTAATCCTTCAACTGTGCCATCATTTACTTCAACGTGAGTAATCATCAAATTTTCTTTATCAATAGATTTAGGATCTACCGCATAACCGTGATTTTGCGAAGTAAAACCAATATTACCAGTGGCAATTTCTCTTACCGGATGATTAAAGCCGCGGTGTCCAAACTTCATTTTGTAGGTACTAGCCCCATTTGCGAGAGCAAAGACTTGATGACCCATACAAATTCCAAATAGTGGAACATGTTTTTCAACTTCTTGTACCATTTTTGCAGCCGTAAGCATTTCTTCTGGATTTCCAGGCCCATTTGATAAAAGCACTCCGTCTGGATTAAGATTTAAAATTTCTTCGGCTGTTGCAGTGTAAGGTAAGACAATACAGTTACAGTCTCTCTCCGCTAATTCTCGTAAAATACTATGCTTAATACCAAAGTCAACAACAACTATATTTCTTTTCGAGCCAGGTACTGGATAAGAGTTCTTCGTTGAAACACGGCTGATTACACCTTGGGTAATGTTTCTTTGCTTTAATTCTTGAGCAATACTTGCTGCATTTTCTTTTGAATCAGTAATTTTTCCTTTTAGGGTACCGTGAATTCTTAATTTCTTAACCAATTCACGAGTATCGATTCCCTGCAGGCCAGGGATGCTCAATTGTTTTAAAAATTTTGGCAAGGTTGTTTGCATACGCCAATTGTCTGGGCGTCGCGCTACTTGGTGGCAAATTACACCCTTAATTTGTGGCTCAAGTGATTCATAATCTGCCAAAGTAATTCCATAGTTTCCAATTAAAGGATTAGTAAAAACTAAAATCTGATCGGCATAACTTTGGTCAGTAATTGCTTCTTGATAGCCCGTCATCCCTGTTGTAAAAACAACCTCACCGCTACTTTCACAATCAGCTCCAAAGCCTTCGCCTTCATAAATGCTACCATCTTCTAAAATTAAATAGCGTTTCATTTTGTTCCCCTTTGATATACAACTTTACCATCAACAAATGTCATCACTGTCTCGCCATATACTTTCTGACCAGTAAATGGTGTATTTACTCCTTTAGACTTAAAATCTTCTTCTTTAATTTCTTTTTGATGCTCAATATCAAAAATCGCAATATCTGCATTCTCACCAGGTGCAAGAAGACCTGCGCTTTTTATCCCAAATACTGTAGCCGGCTTATCAGTAAGAAGAGATAGTAATTGTTCAAGCGTGAAAACTTTCTCTTCCTTTACAAATTTAGTATAAAGAGTACTAAATGCTGTCTCACTTCCTGTAATTCCAAAAGCGGCTTCTCGCATACTACCTTGTTTTTCCGCTTTAGCATGGGGAGCATGATCAGTAGCAATTAAATCAATTGTTCCATCTAGCATCCCAACTAAAAGAGCTGCTTGATCTTCTTTACTTCTTAGTGGTGGATTCATTTTAAAGTAAGGATCGTCTTCTGGAATATCGCTATCCGTCAATAAAATATGGTGTGGTGCAACCTCACACGTTACCTTAATTCCTCGTGCTTTTGCTAAACGAACTAATTCTACACCGGTTTTTGTAGAAACATGACAAATATGGTAATGGACTCCTGTTTTTTGTGCTAAAAGGAGATCACGAGCAATTTGCGTAGTCTCAGCAAGTTCTGTAACTGGTGGTAAGTCTAATTTTTCAGCTGCTATTCCTTCATTAACAATTCCTTTATTAAAAAGTGAATCATCTTGGGCATGGGCTGCAATAATTAAGTTGTTTTCTTTAGCCTTTTGCATAGCTAGATACATTGTCTGCGCACTTTGAACTCCATGTCCGTCATTACTTAATGCAAATGCGCCTGCTTTCTTAAGTTCCGCATAGTCAGGAATAATATCAGTTGTTTCATCCTTAGTGACAGGACCATACTGGAGAATATGAACTAACCCCTTTTTTTGATTTTCTCTAACCATTTTCTCCATTAATTCAGCTGTATTAGGAACCGGAGTGACATTAGGCATGGCACCAACGGTTGTAAAACCCCCACGTGCTGCCGCTTGACTACCAGTTTTGATATCCTCCTTATAGGTTTGGCCAGGATCACGATAATGCACATGAACATCCACTAAGCCTGGGCTAACTATCATCCCGCTAGCATCAATTGTTTCTTCCCCTTCTAGGTCAGTTCCAATAGCCTTAATTTTTTGACCATCGATTAAAACATCAGCTTTGATTAGGTGGCCGTTTTGATACACAGTTCCATTTTTAATTACAGTAGTCATTACTTGAGTCCTCCTAATTTTCTTCCTCGTAAGACTGCTTCAATCATTGCCATTCTCATAAACACACCATTTTGCATTTGACGAGTAAACATACACTTGTCGCTTTCCACCAAATCTGCACTTAATTCAACATCGTGGTTAATTGGGCCTGGGTGCATAATAATTGCATTCGGCTTTAATGCTTTATAGCGCCCCTTATTAATTCCGTATTTTTCATGATATGCTTTTGCATCAAAATTCTTTTCATTAGGATCATCACTGTGTCTTTCGTGTTGAACTCTTAAGAGCATCATCACATCCATCTCGGGAATTAGCTTATCTAGTTCTTCATATTTTCCATACTTATCAAATTCCTTCGAGTACCAATATTCAGGTCCTGAAAAGTAAACTTCAGCTCCTAACCGGTGGAGTAATTCCATATTACTTTTAGCAACTCGTGAATTAGTAATATCGCCAACAATAGCTACTTTTAGACCTTTAAATTGCTTAAAATGTTCATGAATTGTCATCATGTCTAACAAACATTGACTTGGATGTTGTCCACTGCCATCTCCGGCATTAATTATTCCAATATCTAAATGTTGATGATTTTGAGGGCGGATTAAATTTTGATAGTATTCATTTTGTGAGTGACGAATTACTTCAATATTCACTCCCACAGCTTCCATAATCAGGGATGTATCATATAATGTTTCTCCCTTATTAACTGAAGAATGAGCAGGATCAAATGGGATTACGGTTAAACCTAATTTTCTTTCAGCCATTTCAAAACTAGTATGCGTTCTACTTGAATCTTCAAAAAACATATTAGTAATACAGATGGGCTCTGTTAGATTAGGCGTCGCTCCGCCATTTTTAAAATATTCTGCTCGATTAATTAAAGCTTCAACTTCTTCAACACTCAGATTTTCTACACTAACAAAATGTGGTAAACTAACAAGATTTAAATTTTCCATTTTTTATTCTTTCTAAAGCAAAAAGGCCTGAAGCATTTAATTACTCCAGGCCTATTTTTCATATTCTTGTATACGAAAAATATAGCAACCCTTCTGGCCCTCTCTGGAGTCAATTAAATGGTTGACTATTAAATCAATATTTCTCAACTATTTTGATAGAGATTTCAGTTCAACTGAATCCTTACCATCTTTTTCTACCATGTTAACAGCAACTTGTTCGTTAGCTGCAGTTGGGATGTTCTTACCAACAAAGTCAGCTCTAATTGGTAATTCGCGGTGACCACGATCTACCAAAACTGCAACTTTAATTGAACTAGGGCGTCCATCATCCATCAAAGCATCCATTGCTGCTCTAATTGTTCGACCAGTATAAATTACATCGTCAATCAAAATTACTTTCTTATCGGTAATATCAACATCAATTTGGTTAGAGTTGACTATTGGATCTTGTTTTAATGAAGCATCATGACGATCATCACGATAAAGCGTAATATCTAACTCATCGATTGGCACATCGACATTTTCTAATTTTTGAATTCGGTCATGAATTCTCTTAGCTAAGTAAACTCCTCTTGTCTTGATTCCAATTAAAACAAGATTATCAGTACCCTTATTTTGCTCAATAATTTCATAAGTAATTCGAGTTAATGCACGCTTCATTGCGAGTGCATCCCAAATTTTCTTTGCCATATTTTTCCTCCTGATTTTGCCCATAAAAAAGCTCCTAGTTCTTGAGACTAGGAGCTTATAGTAAAGTCATACTTATTTAAGCCTGCCTTGCTAGCCTCACGGGACTAATTTTAAAGGACATTTATTGTTTTAAAATTACTGTACTTCATGATTTTTGTCAAGTCATTTAATTAAAATTGACTTTATTCACCAATTGATTAATATCTGTAATCCCTAACTTTTCTAATTCCTTTGGTAAGTCATCAGCAATATGCTTTGAAGCAAGACTATCCTTAAAATGAGCCGTTCCAACAGCAACTGCATTAGCACCAGCTAAGATAAATTCAATTACATCTTTAGCAGAACTGATTCCACCCATCCCAATAATCGGTAAAGTTGTACTTTCTCGAACTTGGTGAACCATTCTAATAGCAATTGGTTTTACGGCTTCTCCCGAAAGACCACCAATATTGTGACCTAAAACAGGCTTTCTAGTTTCAACATCAATCTCCATTCCCAAAAGAGTATTGATTAAGGATAATCCATCTGCGCCACCATTTTCAGCTGCTTTCGCAATCTGCGTAATATCAGTGACATTAGGGGTTAATTTTACATAAATTGGAATTTTTACGACTGACTTAATTTTTTTAGTCAATTCTTCCACTACATCAGGATGAACGCCAAAGCTCATTCCGCCCTGATTCACATTCGGACAAGAAACATTAATCTCTAAGGCATTTACTAGTCCAGAATCAGATAGCTTCTTAGCTACTTCAAGATATCCTGCTTCATCTTCTCCACCAACGCTAGCCATAATTGGCAAGTCAGGATATTCATTACGCAACGGAGTTAATTTATCTTTGATCACCGCATCCACACCGGGATTAGTTAATCCAACTGAATTCAAAACTCCAGTATTTAAAACAGCTATTTTGGGTTGCGGATTACCTGTTGTACTATGAGGAGTAGTCGTCTTTATTACCATTGCTCCCAAATCATTTAAATCAAATTTCTTGGCTGCCGGTACATCCCCAAAACCAAAGGTACCACTTGCTGGCATAATTGGATTTTTTAAATCTAATCCTGGTAATTTTACGTGTGTATTAATCATATTTTCCTCCAAAATGAATGCTCTCTGTCATTCAATTATTTTTCAAGAATTGATTGTACACGCTTTTTTATTTTTTTCAAAGTCAAAAATTTTATTTGTAATTCTTTCTCGAAGATGCTAAACTTCATTTTGATTAAACTTTAAACGGTACAGAGAGACCGCAAGTTAGAATTATTGGCTTAAATTATCTGGGAAAGTCTATACCTAGTGTCTCTCTGCGCTCGGTGTAGACTTTTTTTATGGAGGAAAAATGAGTAGACCTGTTATCGTTGCCTTAGATTTAGACAATGAAAAGAAATTAAATGAACTATTACCGAAACTAGGTAAACCTGAAAATGTTTTTATTAAGATCGGGATGGAACTCTTCTTTAACGAAGGCCCTAAAATCGTAAAACAATTATCAGAACAGGGTTATCAAATCTTTTTAGACTTAAAAATGAACGATATTCCTAATACAGTCTATAACGGTGCAAAGGCATTAGCTCGTTTGGGTATTACCTACACCACGGTTCACGCACTTGGTGGCAGTCAAATGATTAAGGCAGCAAAAGATGGGTTAATTGCGGGAACTCCGATTGATAAAAATGTTCCCGAATTACTAGCTGTAACTGAATTAACTTCTATTTCAGACGAAATTCTATATTATGAGCAAAATTGCAATTTATCGATGAATGATCAAGTATTAAGCTTAGCTACAACAGCTAAAAAAGCAGGTGCAGACGGTGTGATTTGTTCTCCACTCGAAGTTAAAAATTTACGTCAAAAAGTTGGAGAAGACTTTTTGTACGTAACTCCTGGAATTAGACCAGCTGGTAATGCTAAAGATGACCAATCACGCGTAGCTACTCCACTTCAAGCAAAAGAATGGGGTTCAACAGCAATTGTTGTTGGTCGGCCAATTACTTTAGCCACTGATCCAGAAGCCGCATATGAAGCAATTAAAAAGGAGTTCAACTAACATGCATAAAGATCAAATTATTAGTCAATTAATCAAAGAAAAAATTATTACTATTTCTCCTGACAAACCTTTCACTTATGCAAGTGGAATGCTTTCACCAATCTATACCGATCTTCGGCTAACTGTTTCTTACCCAGACCTGCGTGATATGATTGCTAGTGATCTATCCAACCTAATTGCGGCAGAATTTCCTCAAGCAACTATTATTGGCGGAGTTGCAACTGCTGGTATTCCTCATGCTGCTTTAGTTGCCGAAAAATTACATTTACCAATGATTTATGTTCGTCCAAAACCTAAAGATCACGGTAAAGGCCGTCAAATTGAAGGTCGTTTTTCAGAAAATGATCAAATTGTCTTAATTGACGATCTAATTACCACTGGTGGATCAGTTTTAAACGCAGTTAAAGCTACTGAAAAAGATGGCGGAAAAGTAGCTGGGGTTGCTTCAATCTTCACTTATTATTTGCCAGATGCAAAAGAAAACTTTAAAGAGGCAAATGTAAAATATACTCCCCTTCTTTCTTATCCTGAATTACTTAAAAAAGAAAATGAATCCGGTCATATTACCAGTGACCAATATGATATTTTAAAAACCTGGCATGAAGATCCATGGGCTTGGGGTAAAAAATTTAACAGTTAAATCTAAATAAGATTATCATCATATAGTTAATTTAAAAAGAGTTAATTTAAAAAGAGACTGATTTTTTATTTTCAGTCTCTTTATTTATTTCCAGCTATTTTATTAATAAAATTTTCTTTAATTTCAAACTGGCTACAAATATTTATCAATACTGCAAGTTACTTAATCGCCTTATTTACCATGTGGTAGACTTAAGGAGAGTAAGTGATTTTCTTTTTTATTAGCAATTCGTTAATAAAAAATACAACATTTATCTATATAATGAAATTACAATTGGCAGAAAGGATGGATGAAATATGGATACAAATAATATTTTGTCTTACATAAAATGGCGTGGCGATATTTCCCTTTCTGTACGACCCTTTGACGAAGTTGATGCATTAGTAATTGCCACGTTTTCTTATATTCATCTTGATGGAATTGTCCCTGATTCTAATAAAGAAATTTCAATAAAAGAAGCCGCTGAGAAATATTTTAATTCTTCAAATCAACATCTCGACCATTATAAGTATCAATATCTACTAAAATTAATGGCAAATTCTGTTCGTTTTGGGGATGCAAAATTATCTTACTTTGTGGATGTTCTTACTGATCGGATACAATTTTCTGCAATCAAAATTAGTCTTGATAATGATACTAATTTTATTTCCTTTCGAGGAACAGATGACAGCTTAGTTGGCTGGAAAGAAGATTTTGAAATTAGTTTTAGAACAACCGGTGCACAAAAATATGCCCTAAAGTATCTGACAAATATTTTAAAGACTACCAAGCAAGTCTACAGTTTAGCTGGTCACTCCAAAGGCGGTAATCTTGCTGAATATGCAGCAGTTAACCTACCTGATGACTTAAAAAATCAGATCAAGACTATTTACACTTTTGATAGTCCGGGGCTTAGTACTCAAGTTGATGGGGTAACTGATAAACTAAAACGTTATGTGCCTGAATTTAGTATCATTGGCCGGCTTTTTGAGCCAGAAAACATTACCCCAACAATTTTAGTTAGTGATCGGCCAAAACTAGCTCAACATGATCCAATGAGCTGGGAAGTATCGGGTTCTCACTTTATTACTAGAGCTCATCGCAATCCAACTTCTAAAATATATAATCAAATCATAAATCAATGGATTGGTGAAGCAAATCTTCAAGAACGTGAAGCCCTAACAAATGATCTATTTAATGCTTTTGCAGCTAGTGGAGCAACCAAAATTACAGAACTTAATAAAAATGGTTTTGGTGGTTTTGGCGCTATTCTTTTCTCTCTTACTAATTCATCTAGAAGAACGCGATTTGTTCTCGGAAGTTTATGGGAAACCATCTGGCGCAGTATGAAAGCAACTCATCTAGAGAAATTATTTATAAATCCCAATTCAATTATTGGATGGGTATTAATTATTCTTGGTATTGTAAACCTGATGATTCCTGATTATGCCTATCGAGCATTTGGAGGAATAGTTGGCGTCTTTTGTATTGGATGGAGTGGTTATCATATTGTTACAGCTGCTAACTCCCATTTAGTGCCCAAGTCAAAGCAATTCTTTATTATTACTTATCTCATTGTTTTTGGCTTAGCTGTTGCAATTATTTCTAATAACCGTTTATTGGCTTTCTTAGCTCACTATGTTCTAGGGATCTTCTTGATCGGTTTTGCATATGTCAGATTACGTAATGTAATCGTTAAAAATAAGAAAAATGGAATTTTCAAAAATATCATTGATGTGGTTGAAAGTTTAATTGCTTTCGCAGCTGGCATTATTGTAATTGTCAATCCTAACTACTTCAGTCGCCAAGCAGTCATTATTTTAGGAATTTTACTGATTATTTATGGCCTCTTCCAATTAATAATGGAATTATTTAAACAAAGAAAATCAAAGATTCCGCCTAAACATCGTTAACAAATTAAATAAGGCTTTTGGAACTTAATCCAAAAGCCTTATTATTTGCTTATAAAATTTTTTCAATTGCCTCGGCTACACCATCATGATCACAATCACTTGTTACTCTTTGAGCTGCTTCTTTCACAGCAGGCATTGCATTACCCATTGCTACACCAATACCTGCAAGTTTAATCATGCTTAGATCATTTTCTTCATCTCCAATAGCCATCAAATTCTCACTACTTAAATTCAATTTGTGACAAAGAAATTTTAAAGCATTTCCTTTAGAAACACCTTTAGGATTGGCTTCATAATAAAATGGTGCTGTTTTAGTAAAAGTAATTTTATCATCTAGATGGGCAAAAGGCTTATGATCAGCAATTTTTTGATCTAACAAATCTTTCTCATCTACATACATGCACTTAATAATTGGAATATCCTTCATTTCAGCTGGTGTACGATACGAAATACCTAAATTAACTAAGTTCGCCTCATATAAAGTGTAGTCGCCAATATCTCGATCTGCGGTATAAATTCTATCTGGTGCTGATGCATGGAAGTGTAAACCTAATTTTAAGGAAATTGTCTCTAAATCTAGATAATTGTCATAGGTTAATTTTTTCTCAAATAAGACATTTCCCGCAGTTGTTT
The DNA here is from genome assembly GCA_947565635.1 of uncultured Lactobacillus sp. Taxonomy (GTDB): domain Bacteria; phylum Bacillota; class Bacilli; order Lactobacillales; family Lactobacillaceae; genus Lactobacillus. The sequence goes on from CANOGU010000001.1 coordinate 190,756, forward strand.
CTACTACTCCGCCTCCAAAACAAACGACGTATTGATCTTCTTGATCATTTAAACCTAACTCAGTCAGAATCTTTTCTACTCCGCTCAATGGTCGACCTGTAGCAATAACAATTTTTATCCCTGCACTTTTTGCTTTTAAAATTGCATTTCTTACTTTTGGAGTCAGTTCTTTTTTAGAATTTAATAATGTACCATCAACATCAATTGCGATTATTTTTATATTTTTCATCTTATAATTTGCCTCAATATTGCTAATCCTACAACTCCTAATCCAATGCATCCCACAACGCTTAATTGCAAGCGCCAAGTAATTGTTAAGTAGGCAATAAATTCACGTACAAAGGCATTTAAGGTAAAGTACCACTTTGTTTTTGCACCATAACCTATACACTGTAGGCCTAATCTTTTTGCTAAAACTAGGGCACGATATACATGGTAAGAATTAGTTACGATGGCAAAACGAGAATCTGGTTTCATCAATCTATGTGAAAAAATCAAATTTTCTCTGGTTGTCTTTGACTTATCTTCAACAATAATATCTTGCTTCGAAATACCTTTTTCTTCGGCATATTTTGCCATTGCCACTGCTTCAGGAATTTCTTCACCTGGTCCTTGTCCACCTGACATAATGATTTTTGAGCCAGGATTACGACGATATACCTCTATTCCGCGATTGATTCTTGCAGCAAGAAGTGGTGTTACCTTTTTTCCCATTAAACCTGCTCCAAGTACAACCACGTAGTCCAACTTCTTAGTCTTAATATTCACTAGATTAATCCAAGAAGTTAAAGTATACATCATCATAATAAAAATTAGATAAATTATTACGAGGTTAATAAACAAATATATGTAAGTTCCAAAATTATTATGGGTTAATTTTCCGACTAATGGAAAGAGAAATAAGTAAGCAATAATTCCGATACCCATTGCTAACGATAAGAAGTTGGTCCAGCGATTACCTTCGCGAATTAAAATCTTAATCCCATCGTAAATAAACATAATGATCAAAGTCGCAATAAAGGCCACAACGGAAAACATTATTGCCAGTAAAATTAGCACAAAAATAAGCAAAATAACTTGATGAGTAATAGGAAAAACTTCAGCAGCAATTAGTAAACTAACAGCTGTGAATAAGCCAAAAGTAATTATTGTCCATACTAAAGTCATTCCTGACCATAAACTCCGCCTCTCGTGGGTTAAAACCCAGAGAAATGTTCCTAATGCCAGTAAAAATAAAACTAATACAATTGAAAATGATAAGATCACTTATCATTTCACCACCTTAATCTATTGCACACATTCCTTGTGTTTAGTCTTTTCTTAAATTATACAAAAATAATTGTCTTCATGTTTTTGATTCAGTATAATTAAGAAAATATTTTTAGGAGGACAAAGAAATGGCAGACCAAATTTTAGTAACAACTACTGAAAATATTCCGGGCAGAAAATATGAAATTATCGGTGAAGTTTTTGGTGTTACAACTCAATCAAAAAATGCAATTCGAGATTTTGGTGCTGGCTTAAAAAGTATTGTCGGTGGTGAAATTAAGGCTTATACCTCAATGTTAACTGAATCAAGAGATCAATCAATTGATCGTCTTCAACAAAATGCTTCCAAAATGGGTGCTGATGCCGTAGTTATGATGCGTTTTGATTCAGGCTCAATTGCTGGCGATATGCAATCTGTCGTTGCTTACGGAACCGCCGTTAAATTTATTGATTAATCTAAAAAAACTGGCTTCTCAGCCAGTTTTTTATTTTCTTAAACCTTTTGGATAGAAGTTCTTTAAAATTTGATCATTTCCAATTTTTCCGAAACTGAAGATATGGTCTTGATAAGCAACCAAAACAAAGCCGCGCAAATTGCTATCTACCTTAATCGTTTCTCCATGTATATAGCGCTCATAATCCGCCTTATCTTCAAAATTAATGAGCTGTTTTTGTTCTTTTTGTCCCAATACCTCAGCTAGTTGATGGCTTGGCTCAAAACGCTTTTTCTTAAGTAAACCTAATTCAACACCATTATTTAGAACATGTAGTTCCGTTAGCAGGTCTGGGTCAAGAGCTGGGACAAAGACGTGACCATTACTTTGCAAAACCGCATTTTGCCAATTTTCTAAACTAGATGGTAAAGCAAAATTATCTAATACTTTTGCAACCACACTAATCTCATCTTTATTTAAACGTGTAATTGTGCTCTTTTTCTGGCGTTTGTTCTTTCTCTTTTTAGCCTTAGTTAAAATTTCTTGATTCTCTTCAATATTTTTCAGATGAGCAACAAACTGGCCTTCACCCACTCCATTTTGAAACCAGAGTCTAACCGTTTCCTTTAATTCTGGCATGTTAGACTTTGACCAATCTGGTCTACCAGCCGACATTCCAGGATAAAGCTTAAGAGGTTCAATTTCTAATGGATAGTTCTCAACTAGCCACGCTACTATTTCTTCATCTTCTTCTGGAGAATATGTACAAGTAGAATAGACGATCTCTCCGCCCGGCTTTAGCATCTTCATTGCTTCACTCAGAATTTCTTTTTGTCTAGTTTGGCATGTTAATACATAGTCAGGAGACCAATATTGTGTGGCTGCAGGATCTTTTCTAAACATCCCTTCTCCAGAACACGGTGCATCAACTAAAATCTTATCAAAAAAGTGGGGTAATTTTTTCGATAAGCGATCTGGACTTTCGTTAGTGACTACAACATTTGTAGCTCCCCATCTTTCGAGATTTTCTCTTAAATCCTTTGCTCTACTTTTCGAAATTTCATTTACTACTAAGAGGCCACTATTATCTAGTGAACTCGCTAATGCAGTGGATTTTCCCCCTGGAGCAGCACACAAATCAAGTACCTTGTCGCCAGGTTTTACATTAAGAGAAACTGCTGGATACATTGCGGATGGATCTTGAGAGTAGACATAGCCACCTGTCCACTCACTATCACGTCCTGAAATTTCTCCATAATATCCATCTTTAGTAAATTCAATTGGTTCTTTAAGACTATATTGAACATCTTGATAATTATTCTTTAGTGGGTTTAAACGAAATCCCTTTTTACTTGGACTATTAATTGCAGTAAAAAATTTACTACTTTCTTCTTCTCCCAATAAGTTCTTATATTTCTCAACAAATTCAATTGGCAATGACATTATTTTTCCTTCTTAATTTTTATTAAAAGCAGCATTAATACATAAGTAATAATCTGCATTGCAAAAACGATTAAAAATAGGACATATAACTGACTGTGATTAGAGTAAAAACTCCACGTTTGTAAACCCAAACTAGTCAAAATAACAATTATTCCATTGGCTAAAAAGAAACGTAAACCAGAATCAGCTAATAAATGAGCCCAGATTTTGCCAGGAACATATTTTAAGTTTACCGGATTTTCAGCTAGGACTGCTGCAATTGCTGCAACTATCAGTGCAATTACAACACAGAAAATTGCACCGATTAATTTTTTAGTTGGACTGATCCCATGCTGCCTATTGTAGGTTTTACTAAAGTCCTTAATCTGCATACTTCCCCGGAGATAATGTTGTAAGGCATTCGCCTCGTTTTTATTCAACCCATCTACTACTACCTTATAGTTGGTAATTGATTCTTTTGCAGTTGGTTGGTTAATTCCAGTTGAAAGATAATAAACAGCCTGCCCATTTTGACTCTCATTGTTTTTCTTTAATTCACCAATAATTGTGACATAATCATTATTTTCTTTTAGATAGTGATTATTCTGTAAGGTTACAACTCGATCTTTAGTATCGGATGAGATAACTGCAAAAGGAATTGTTCCATCAAAGTCATTTTTACTAAAGTACCTAGAACTTCCTTTAGCAAGCGGTTGACTTTTCAAATTATAGTTAGCCCAAATTAAAACGCGGTCTGGGATATAGTCCGATTCAAAGTGAATCTGCACCTTATCATGAGAGAAATTTTTATTAACATAAGTTAGGAACTGTTTAATATTGTGTTTTTTCTTAGGATTAAAAACATAATATGTGCTTGATAAACCGTTATTACTTAAAACTTGATCAGCTCTCTGAGACTGCTGCCGTGACAAAATTAAGCCCAGTCCTAAGAAAGCTAAAAAAGAAATTATTAAAAGAATAAGTCGTTTTATTTTCATTATTTTATCTCAAACACCTTTTCATTAATGAAATAAAAGCTTCTAAAACTCCGATTAACCTTTTTATTAGTCGTAGTTTTTGCCTCTTGCCAAAAAGTAGTAGAATTGGTTGCTCCAAATTTTTCACCAATAAATAATAAAACTGGCTGATAATCAAGCTGACGATAAAGATTGAGAATATTTACGTCATCTTCCCCAAAATTGGGCGCCCAAGAGCAAATAATTAGATCAACTTCGGGATGCTTCTTAATCGCACTTAGGGCATCCAAATTTTCTGTTTCAAAAATCGGAGATTCACCTGTTGTTGAGCTTTTCGCCCAAGCAAAAGAATCACTCGCTATCGCTTTTATACCAACCTCACTTAAGGCTTTTGACCAGTATGCATTTCCCGCCATAATTTCTAAGCTTGATTTAACATTATATTCTTGCTTGATTAACTTAGCAGTTTCCAAATTTGGCAAAGACCAGATTCCGTATTCTCTTGAAAGAAAGCTACGAAAATTATTCAGTAAATTATTTACTTCTTGGGCCTTCTCGCTGCTTGCCGTATTCTCTATCATTATATCTAAGCTATCGGGTAAAAAGCCAAGTGAATTAGGTGATTTTTGTAAAATTTTTCCCTTCTCTAGGTGAGTAATTATATTATTAATGGCAATCACTTGCTCATGAAGTGGTAAATAATTGAGTTCTTTATCTAATTTGTTAAGTTTATTTTGATATTTCTTCATTTTATATCTTCCTTATGCAATGATTTTACCATTCAAAAGAAATAAAAACAGGTATAATAAAAGTGATGCAAAAATTAAGGAGCAAAAATATGGCAAAACATAAAACTGAATCGGCTGAATCTTTTGGTCACTGGCTCCTACAAGTATTTATTTTAGCAATTATAATTATTGGATTATATTTAGTTGTATTTCGATTTTTACTTGCTAATGAAACTATCAGTGGACCATCGATGCAGCCAACTTTTGAAAATAATGACCGAGTTATTGCAGTACGACATTCTAAACTTTCTCGGGGCGATATTGTAATATTAAAAGCCCCAGATGAACCAGGTGCCCTATATATTAAAAGAATTATTGGAGTGCCTGGAGACAGCATTAAATCAAAAAATGATGTAATGTATATTAATGGGAAGCCAATTAAAGAACCATATTTGACTGAGTACAAGAAAAAGCTTTCCAAAGGTCAGCTTTACACTAACAATTTTAGTTTAGAACAACTTTATCATGTAAAACGCGTTCCTAAAAATTGTTACTTTGTAATGGGTGATCACCGCAATGTCTCTAAAGATTCCCGAATGATTGGATTTATCAAGAGACAAGATATTATTGGTGAGGTAAAATTACGGTATTTCCCATTTAATCAAATAAATTGGTACTAATATATTTTAGAAAGTGTGAAGAAGAGAATGAGTCCTGAAGAATTATCCGATGCAATTATTGAATTTGAAGTTAAGAATAATGTCAATGACACTGCTCTTGCTTTTTCAAGTCATCTTTCCGTTGAAAAACTCCATGCAATGAAAACTGGAGAAGCTAAATATACCGTAGAAGAAGCTGAACAAGTTTTAGATTATATTCAAGCTAACTCTTAATTTAATTATTCAATAATAGACAAAAAGGAATAAGGTTTTGGTAAAAATGATATGAACCCAAAATCTTATTCCTTTTTCTTATATCCGTGCTTCATGATACTTATTCAGTAGAATAATATTCACTAAAACTAAAATTATATCTACACCCAGAACTATCAATAAAGTTAAGTAATTACTCGTTAGGTCTGATCTTACATCACTGGCATCCTTACTTAAAGTAGTTAAAAACATTCCATTTTGTAAAAAGCCAGTTAGTGAGGTCAAAATAAAATCGTAAGTATTAATCAAAAATATTAATCCAATACAACCTAATAAAACCACTACTAAGAAATAAACTAATTTACTTATTCTTTCAGGAAGAAAATCACTAACTATTTTTCCCGTAAAATTAATGAGACTTACAGCAAGATAAATGAATATACCAATTAGAACTATCAAAGCAATACTAGATAACAAATCCATTACGTGCATCTCTTGCCATAACTTTCCTTCACCGATTGAACCAAAGTTTTTAAAAGTAGTCTTCCAAAATTCATTTGTTCCCATTACAGGTATTCCTGCAGCGAGAATCATACCTATTTGCAAAACCACTAAATAAAGACCATTAACAACAGCTGATAAAAGATTTGCAAATAGTAAAGAACTTTCTTTAATTGGAGCTAATCGCCAAGTTTGAGACAAATAGACTTCCTCATTTTTTCGACTCGAAAGAGCTAAGTAGGCTATATCAAATAGTGGTGTGATCATCAGAAAAGCTACTAAGAAATAAGCCTTACTCTCACCCTCAAAAGCTGAATTAAAGAGTGCCCAAAAACCTAAAAGAATTCCAACAATCACTTGTAAAATTGCTAGTCGGCGGACAAGGCGTACTTTGCTTTTAGTCAATTCTTTAAATATTGATGAAAAAGTTGCCATATACTCTTACTTCCCTTCGTGGAAGTTCTTCAAAAGCCAAACATTAATTGAACCTAAAACAATATCAATAAATGCCAAGACTAAATTGTTTTCTATAAATGACATTAGACCATTAGTAGTGTCACCCCAACGGACTTGATTTAATAAACTTCCTAGATTATTTGTCAAAACAATAAAGATAAAGATCAAAATAATCATAATGACAAAACGAATTAATTTACTATGTTTATCAGGAAGAAAGTCAGTAATGGTTCTACTTGATAGATTGAGCAAAGTCACAATGCTATAAACCAAAATTGCAAATAATATAAAGGCTAAAAATGCACTTAGTATTTCTCCAATTGGAAAAGCATCAGAAAATTTTTGCCAAAAGTCGCCCGCATGAGTTTCTTTAGCAAGGGCCCGGTTAATTTTCCAAATATTAGTTCTAACATCTTTACTTAAGAATGCTGGTAAAAACGTAACAATTCCCATTCCAATTTGAATTAATACCAAGTAAAGCCCATTAACAATAGCAGAAGAAATATTTGCTAAGTAAAATTTACTTGAGGAAATTGGAACTAAACGCCAAGTCTGGGAGCTATACTCTTTTTCGTTTTGCCAAGCAGAGAGAACTACATAGGCCATATCAGCTAATGGAGCAAAAGTACATACCATGACAAACCACGCAATCGGTTTATCTGAATTTGAAGATCCACCATTATAAAAAAGTCCCCAAAGTGCAAAAGTAGATGCTACTAATTGCAACAAGGCTAATAGATAAACACTCCGACGCTTCTTTTTACCCATTTGATTAAATAGTGCTTTAAACGTAGTCATCCTTATTCAGCTCCTTCATCTGCGTATAAGGTTTCATAATACTCTTCAATACTTTTTCCGTGTGCTCTTATATCATCTGCTGAAAGATGACTGGCAATTTTTTTATCTTTCACAATTACTACTTCATCTAAAATTGTTGTAATTTCATTTACAAAATGGTCAGAAATAATAATTGTACTGTCTGGATTCTTCCAAAGCAAGATTGAATTAATGATTCTCTTTCGAGCCATTGGATCAATTCCAGAGAATGGTTCATCCAGTAAATACAACTTAGCTTCTCTACTTAAAGTAACAGCAATTTCAAGTTTTTCACGCATTCCTCGTGATAATTGCCCTAACTTCATATCATTGTTAAGTTTCATAAATGAACGTAATTGCTCAAATTTACTACTGTCAAAATCTGAAAATAATTTTTGATAGAATTCTTCTACTTCCCCAATTTTAGTAGAATCACTCAATCCCTTTAAATTATCAGTCATGGCAATATTAGCTTTACGGTAAACTTCACTACCATCCCCATTAAGCAGTACGTCACCTTGATAATGCTTAGCAATACCCACAATTACTCTCATTAAAGTTGTCTTACCAGCACCATTTTCACCCAGCAAGGCAATAATCTTTCCTGAATCAACATCTAAGTTCACATTATCAAGAATAGTTTTTAAGTTTTTTCGATATGTTAATTCTTTTACTTCAAGTAGTTTATTCATTTTAATCTCCCTTCTTCTCCTCAATAAACTTTTTTAGCTCTTCAAGCGTCTTTTCTGGAGTTAAGCCTAATTGTGCAGTACTTTCTAAAAATTCACTCATTGTATCCTTAATTAGCTCTCTACGCTTTTGTAAAATCAACTCTGTATCTGTTGTTACAAAGGAACCAAGTCCGCGCCTAACCTCTAAAATTCCCTCGGTATTCATTTGATTCAAAGCACGTTGAACCGTATTGACATTTACTGTTAGATCAACAGCTAATTGGCGAACTGATGGAACTTTTTCTCCTGGCTTAATTTTCCCTAAAGCGATTTGTCGATAAAGATACTTTTCAATTTGAACATAAATTGGAATATTATCTTGAAATTGCAATCTTTACACCTCTTTACTAGTGTACGGTTTATCTATTACACTATTATAATACCAAGATACCTTTTCAAATACAAGCCATAATTTTGTTTCACAATTTAGAAAATATATTTTTTAATAAAAAATAGTAGATAAAAATGCTATTATTTCAAGCATTTTATCTACTATTTAGCAGATTAATAGTATCAGTGTAAAACTATTTTTAATTTTTAATTAATTTAAGATCATTGATAAATAAGTGTTTTTAGCCATTCAAACAATCATAGAAAATAGAGAATTTAATCAGAATCACTTGAAAATTGTTTCACTTATTTACTTCTTATTTCTCTCAACGTTTAATTGATTAATCTTACGCAAGACGTCTACTGCTTTCCACATACTCTCGAGTACAGTGTATTCGTAGCGTCCATGCATATTTTCTTCACCAGCAAAAAGATTTGGACAAGGTAGACCCATATAAGTTAATTGAGAACCATCTGTTCCCCCACGAACTGGATCTTCATTAACAGTAAGCCCTTCAGCCTTGTAAGCATCCCTAGCTAAATCAACAATCTCCATGTGCTTTTCTAATTCATCAGCCATGTTGTAATATTGATCCCACATTTTCAGCTTAATTCTTTCAGTACCAAACTCGTCATTCATCTTCTTAACGATGTCTTTAACTAGATTCTTTCTCTTTTCAAGACCATCACGTTCAAAGTCACGAATGATGTAGTCCATATGTGCTGAATCAACTGTTCCATCAAAATTCATCAAGTGGAAGAACCCTTCACGACCTTCAGTATGTTCTGGACGATCATGTTCAGGCAATTGATTATGGAAATCAATCCCCACTTGAATAGCATTAATCATTTGGCCCTTAGCAACCGCTGGGTGTACATTAACACCTTGAATATCTAAGCCAAATTGCGCTGCTGAAAAAGTACCCCAGTCGAGTTTTCCTGGTGCTTCACCATCAACAGTATAAGCAAAATCTGCACCAAATTCTTCAACATCAAAGTGCTCTGCACCAGTACCAATTTCTTCATCGGGAGTAAATGCCAACTTAATTTCGCCGTGCTTTTCTTCGGGATGCTCCATCAAGTATTCTGCAAAAGTCATTAATTCAGAAATACCACACTTATCGTCTCCACCAAGTAAAGTATCACCAGAAGCAGAAATAATAGTTTGGCCCTTATAGTTCTTTAAATGAGGGAAAACTTCTGGGTCTAAATAAAATTCAGTATCTCCCAATTGAATCTTAGATTCACCATCATAGTTTTCAGTAATTTGCGGTTTAACATCAACCGAATTAAAGTCTGCTGTATCACAGTGAGCTAACAAACCAAAAGTAGGTACTTCATAATCAATATTTGAAGGAATAGTTGCAATTACACATCCACTTTTTTGATTATAGTGAACATCTTTAAGACCTAGTTCTTCTAAGTCTTTCATGATTACATTTTTTTGAAAGTTTTCTTCTCTTTCAGTTGATGGGAAACGATCTGAATGTTCGTCAGAGCGTGAATTCACCTTAACGTATTTTAAAAATCTAGGTAGTAAATTTGGATATTCTGCCATTTTTAATCCTCCTAAAATAAATCTTGAAATGGGTTAGTTGATACCTCTGAAATTACTACAGGTACATTCCAATTATAATCCTGATTCCACTTTTCAAGTCGATCTCCAACCTTATATTTAAAAAGTTTCTCCGTATAGTGTCCTGGATCAACTACTGTTAAGCCTGAAGAGATCATATCATGACCAACGTGATAGTATACATCTCCGGTTATAAATGCATCAACTCCATCAACTAGAGCTTGACGCCAGAACTTACCGCCGTCTCCGCAAATAAAGGCTACAGTTGAGATTAACCTATCATTATCAGCAGTAATCAGTCTTGCCATTGAAATTTGCATCTTGTCTTTAACATAATAAGCAAATTCCTTAGCTGTCATTCTCTTAGGTAGTTTACCTTTTCTACCAATCGCAATTCCATCAGTATCTAAGGCAAAAGGCTCAACCTTTTCTAAGCCTAATTCTTCAGCTTGCCAATCTGCTGAACCATTTTCAGCCTTATCAGAATTAGTATGAATTGAATAGACAGTAATTCCATTAGCAATTAACTTACCGTACATTGCATTTTGAGGATCAGCAAAATCAAGATTCTTAGCTGGTCTAAACATCACTGGATGGTGGCTAATGATGAGGTCAACACCCTTTTCAATTGCTTCATTTACTACTTGCGGTCGAACGTCTAAGGTAGTCATTACCTTGGTAACATCTGCATCCATTGATCCGATTTGCATCCCAACTGGATCACCTTCAGAAGCAATTTCTTCGGGAAAGTCTTTTTTTAAGCGAGCTACAATATCTGCTACTTTTGTCATTTTAGTACTTCCTCAATCATTTCAATCAAATCATCTATCTGACTAATTTTAGCTTCATCTTTATTTTTAGCCTTATTTAAATTAGCTTTGAGATTTTCATAGTAATTAAGTTGCTTAGTCCATTTTTTAATAAAAACTGGATTTTTTTCTTTTAATAAAAATGGACCAAATTCTAATTCTTGATCAGATAAATTATGTTTATCCTCAGTTAACTTAGCCTTGATTATTTCATAAATGTGGCCAGCTACTTCGATAATCTTTTCTTCTACTATCTCATACTGATGATCAACGAGCCATTTTCTGACTAAAGGCTCACCTATATTAGCTTCTAAAATTAAAGTAGGATAGATCTTTCCCTCTTGATGAGCAGTTTCTAGCAAATTAGTCATGAGCTTTCCACCCATTCCAGCGATTACGACTGTATCAATTTGATCGCTGCTCTTTAAAGTTTCTAATCCAGAGCCTAATCGTGTCTCAATCTTATCTTCTAGGCCTGCTTGTTCAATATCTTGTTTCGCATTATCTAATGGGCCAGCTGCAACATCACTTGCAATTGCAAAATCTATTTTTCCTTCTTCTACTAATGCAATTGGTAAATATGCATGGTCAGTTCCAATATCTGCTACTCGACTTTGTGGATCAACCATTTTACCAATTTGAGCTAGTCTTTCTTCTAACACACTCTCACCTCTTATTAAAAATTTTAGCATAGATAATCCAAAACTTACTTGAAAAAATTTTTAATCATAAAAAAAGCAATAAAGGCTAAATCAATCCTTTATTGCTAAAAATTCAATTATATTTACTTGTTAATAATGATATCTGATGGCTTAACATCATCACCAAAGTAAGGCTTTAATTCTTGGTTGTAGTCATTAACAAAGAAGCCATCCTTGTTAAGCTTATTAATGTGCTTATTGGTCCAGTCAAGAAGTGACTTATTGCCCTTCTTAACAGCAGGTGCAATGTATGAATTTGGTCCTAAGTGCTTGATACCAACAGTGTACTTAGGATTGTTCTTTACCCAAGCATATAAGTAAGAGTTGTCATCAGCTAAAGCTGCGGCACGACCATTCTTCATTGCGTTAAATTGTTGAGTCTTAGAATCAAATTTCAAAAGATCAACATCTGGTTGCTTACTGGTAAAGTAATTTTCAGCAGTAGTACCCTTAGTTACGATCACCTTTTTACCCTTCAATTGGTTTACATTAGTAATTGGCTTAGACTTAGGTGAAACAACACCAACTGATACTTTCATATATGGCTTAGCAAAATCTACGACTTGCTTTCTTTCTGGAGTAACAGTGAAGTTGGCTAAAACAATATCAGCCTTGTTTGCATTCAAGGTATCAACACGGTTATTAGCGTTTACTTGAACAAACTTAACTTTAACGCCCATTTCTTTAGCTAATTCACGAGCTAAGCGAACATCATATCCAACACGCTTGCCATCTTTATTAACCCAACCATATGGTGGTAAATCGCCAAATACGGCAACCTTTAAAGTACCACGTTTCTTAATTGCAGCAACTGAGCTAGGGTTGTTGCTGGATGAACTACTGCTTGAATTATTTGAGCAAGCAGTTAAAGTTACAGCTCCAACAGCTAAAATTCCAACAGCAGCAATTAACTTTTTAATAAATTTATGTTTCTTCATTTTCTACTCTCCCTAAAATTCCATACTTTCTAAAAATTCTTCTGCTCTCTTTGTTTTGGGATGCTCAAAGAATTCTTTCCCAGGTGTATCTTCTACAATTGTTCCATTTTCTAAGAATAAGACTTGATCAGCAATCTGCTTGGCAAAGTTCATCTCGTGAGTAACGATAATCATGGTCATATGATCTTCATCAGATAACTGTTTGATTAATTCTAGTACTCCTCTAACCATTTCTGGATCAAGTGAAGCAGTAACTTCATCAAAAAGCATTAAATCGGGATGTAGAGCTAGGGCACGAACAATTGCAATTCTCTGCTTTTGTCCACCTGATAATTGTCGTGGATATGAATTTGCATACTGCTCTAAATGCACTCTTTTTAATAGAGCTTTTGCTTCTTTTTCAACCTCAGCCTTAGGTCTCTTTTGTACTTTTACCGGCCCTAGTAAGATATTTTCCAATACCGTCATATTTGGGAAAAGATCATAACTCTGAAAAACCATTCCAATTTTTTGGCGAAGTTGCTGCCAATTCTTGGCAGTTGGAATTACTTTCTTTCCTTCAAAAATAATCGTCCCGCTCTTAAATTCTTCTAAACCATTTAAACAGCGAAGTAAGGTACTTTTACCAGATCCAGACGGTCCAAGTAATGTTAACACCTCTCCCTTATTTAGAGAAAAAGAAATATCATGTAGTACTTGCTTATTTCCATAAAACTTGTTTAAATCTTCAACTTCTAATATTTTTTCAGTCATCCCTTACGCCTCGTTTCTCTTACTCAATCGTTTTGCCCAAAGTGATAAAGGATAATCAACGATGAAGTATAAGAAGAAAATCAATCCATATACCCAAAAAACACCGTTAGGATTAGTTTGATTATTTGCTTCAACAATTTGTTGTCCAACATTGATAACATCCATAACACTGATCATCATCAATAAAGAGGTTGTTTTAATTACTCTTGTAGCTAAATTAATTGTTGCAGGTAATTCTAATTGAAAAGCTTGCGGCAATAAGACATAGATAAATAATTGCCATTTATTCAATCCAAGAGCTAAGCCGGATTCTCGTTGAATTTTTGGTACCGAGATCAACGCTCCACGAACAATATCACTAAATTCAGCTGAAACCCATAAAGCAAATGCAATCACTGCCATCACAGATGCCGGCCAACTCAAGTTAAATTGTCTAGGCAAAATATAATAGAACAAGAACAATAAAACTACGGTTGGCACTATTCTGAAGAATTCTAGATATATTCTAAAAATCACTTTTACTAAGCGACTTTTCGATGTTCTTAAAACACCAAATAATGCTCCTAGTGCCAAGCCAATTATTAAAGAAAGAACTGCAATCCAAACACTTGTCCAGAGACCACCCAGCAAACGGGTAAAGTTTCTTCCTTCGAATAAAACATTAATCCCCGAATGTCCCATAGCGAACTCTCCTTTCAAGCCAAGTTAATAATAAAGATAGTGGAATTAAAATTATTGCATACGCAATTACTAAGACAAATAGATATTCATTTGAATGGTAGTACAAGCCAATCAAATCTAATGCTGTATTAGTTAATTCCGGAATAGCAATTACTGAAAAAATTGATGTTTCCTTGATTAAGAAAATAATATTTGCGGCAATTGCTGGAACACTTAAGGCAAAGCCTTGTGGAAAGACCACATAACGAGCTAATTGCCATTTTGACATTCCAATTGCTTCACCAGATTCAATTTGATTTTTGCTAATTCCATCAAATCCACCAGTGAAAGCTTCGGCCATATAAGCTCCACCTAAAAATATCAAACCAATTAAACCACAAGTAATGGCGCTCATCTTTAATCCAATTACCGGAAAAGCATAATATAAGAAGAAAAGCTGAATTAATAACGGTGTATTTCTTGCAAGCTCAACATATGCACTGACGATCTTATCAATTACAGGAACATGAAAATATTGAATCAAGCTACAACAGAGCCCAACCACCATCGCTCCAATAATTCCAACAAAGGACATCCAGACTGTTACCTGAAAGCCTTTGACAAATTGTGGCAAACTTTGCTGAATAATTGCCCAACTCATATTTTCCCTTCTTTCCAAAAATAAGTAACTGTTAACATTATAGACTTACTTTAAATCAGTTACAATAGGTAAGTATATTACTTTCTTATATACTAGTATTCATTTTTGTTATAGTAAAAAAGACATACGTTTTCTCTCTTCATCTTTAGATTCTTCTCTAAAAACGAATTGGATTTACGTATGTCTTTTTAATTGCTGATACTATAAACTACTTTATTTATTCTTAGATATATTCTGATATGAATACCATTTGGATATACTTTCTATATCTCCTGCATAGAACATTCTAAAATCTTTTGCAATCTCTGAAACTTTTAATCCTTTTTCTATTTCATAATCTTCGATATAGTTAGGAATAAAAACATGATAAGGAAGAGTTATTTTAAATTCATCTTTTTTCTTACTTTGGCTTATAAAGTTATTAACTTGGTCACTTGTGTCAGTTTCTCTAAAAGCAAAAATTCTAGTTCCAATTGGGATTTTATCCCCACTTTTGCGAAAGATAGGTTCAACTTCGTAATAAACTATTACTTTCTTAGATTCACTATCCGTATCATTAGCTTTTTGGAACCAATTCATGACTGCTTGTTCAAACTGGTGTTGTCCTCGTTCCTTACCATTACCACGATTTTTATCACAAAATTGATAAGCTATGTTTGAACTTACATTTTTACAGAAAAAATTGTCGGTTGGTTCATTTTGTCCGCAAATATATTTTTGAAACTCCCGTGCCACTAAATGACCTTTGTCTAAAAAAGATGATTTAGGATCCCTATTACCTCTATAAAATTTTCCGATTAATCCTTTAGCTGATCGTGTTTCACACTTATTAGATAGGAGTACATCCCATTTTATAGGCTTATCTATATCTGAAAGACTCTTATTATCAGATAAGTATGGAAACATTGGCTTTTTCTCAGAAACTTTACTTTTAATTTCTTGCATAAGATCTGAAGTTTGAGAATTTATAGTATAAAAATATTCATCTTGATATTCTTTTATCTCGCCATACTTCGTGATAAAGTCTAAATTTTTTATAAATTCACTGAACTTCATAATTTAATATCCTACCTTCAAATATTTCTATTTATATCGTATTATACATATCTACCATGACAAACTTTGATAAAAAAATAAACCGATATAATTATCGGTTTATTGGATTTTAATTGTACCAAAGAGCGTCCATACGAATGTCGTCTGGAGAAGATTGAGTCACACGAATTGAAGCTTTTTGGTACTTTTGACCATCGGTATTTTGACCATTGCTTATCATATTATTCCATCCATATTGATCAGCAGTTTCTTTAGTGTCTTGCAAGAATTCATTTTTACTAGTGCTCGTATTTACATAATGGTAGTTATGCAAAGTCATATATGCACTTTGATTGTCCCAATTTGTTTCATTTAAGACATGCTCATCTGGTTCACCAGTTTTTACTTGATAATCTGAAACTGGAATATTACCTTTTTGGTAGCCAGCTGGTGCCATGTATTTATCCCAGAAGATTTGTTCCATTTGACTGGTAGTTAATGCTTGTTTGCTATTGTCAGTTGGAGTAGTTGGTTCTACTGGTTTAGAAGGTTGAGTAGGTTGTACGGGTTTACTTGATTCAGTTGGTTTAGCTGGAGTAGTAGGAGTTGTTGGTACAACTGGTTTACTTGGGGTTGTAGGTTCAGCAGGCTTATTTGGAGTAGTTGGCTTGCTTGGTTCTGTTGGTTTAGTAGGGGCTACTGGTTCAACTGGCTTAGTGTCAACAGGCTTTGATGGAGTTACTGGCTTAGCTGGTTTTGTTTCAGCAGGCTTAGTTGGTGTTACAGGCTTAGCAGGCACAGTATTATGAGCAGTATTACCAGTACTGTTACCGTTAGTGCCCCCATTGACATTCCCTTGAAGTACTCCCTTACTCGTATGATCAGAGTTATTTACAGGTCTTTGAGCAGACTCATGAGTAGTAGCACTGGCAGGCTTACTAGTGTTGTTACCCAAAACGCTAACGTGATGAACTTCATTAGTTTGTAAGCTTTTAGTATTATTTGAATTTACTGATACGTATTTTGCAGGAACCCATTGACTTTGGTTACCGACACGGTACATTGGTTCATGATTAATATCAGCTTTTTCCCAAACTTTCCAAGTTGAGTTCTTTGGTAAGTATTGACTAGTGTAACTGCCTTGGCTGTTAACTAAGCGAACGTTACCAGAGCCTTGGTAGTTAATAGTAGCAGTACCAACGTAGTTTTCACGATTATAAGCTGCGTTAGTTGCTTTACTTGCTACAGCAACATTTTGACCTAACTTAGCATCTTTCCAGTCAGTGTACTTAGCTGGGATCCATTGTTTGTCGGTACCGATACGATACATTAATTCATCGTTAATATAAGCTTTTTCCCAAACCTTGTACTTCTTGCCGTTCTTGACAGTTTGCTTCATTACGTGACCATCTCTATCAAATAAGTGAACTTCACCGTGATTTTCATGGTCAACTACCTTTAAAACGCCGCGAACTTGTTCAGCGTGAGTTGCAGGAGTAGCAGCTTGTGCTTGAGTGGTATTTGCAAAAAGTCCAGCTCCTGAAAGAATAGCAGCTGAAACTAATGCAGTTTTTAACAATGACTTTTTATTCATAATTTTAAGATCTCCTTATCTAACTTATAATTTTGATTTTCGATTCTTTAAAATGACTAAATAGAATTTATCACCACCTTTTAATTAGAAACATTATTAGAATCTTTAATATCTCCTTCTTGATACTTATTTTTCAAGTATCCGTATTCATCAGCTCTCTTAAAGGCCTTATTAAATACAAAGAAAATAATAATAAAGCCAAAAAATAAAATTAGCATGTCTTCTACTACATACTTTACAAATCCCACCATCATATACCGAGCATAATCAGTGGAAAACTTATTTCTCTCTCTAAAACTCGCGTCTTTTTTAGGTGAATCATCATAGCTAGTCCAATAAGTAACGGTATTATTTTCAGGATTATACTGAGCACTAGTTACCATTTTTCCAGGCGTACGATCATAAGCTTTCTTAGCATCCCTATTACGTTTAACATAAGCTTTCCCAAAACTTTTTAGCCACCACATCGTGAAATGTCCAAAACGTCCATGCCATGCTAATTGAATCCACGGAAAGGTAATAACACCAGAACTTAAGATAAACAATAATAAAATTGTACTGGGGAGACGATATGGATTTAAAATCGTAGGGAACATGATTATTAAGGAGAGAATTGCATATACGGTCTCTAACGTAAATACATAGAAATACCACTTTAAACTAAGTAATCTTTCAAAAAAACTCACACTTACCACCTATAAAATTTAATTGCTACCAAACTCATGATTAACTAATCTAATACCATCTTTACGCGCCCTATCATTCGGCATATCAATTTTTAAGACCATTTTATTTCCATTTTCATGAGAAAGGTCAAGCCTAGACTTCACATAATTAAGCTCATTAATCGCTTTATCTAATTTGCTTTCACCAATATCGGATTTAACTGGCCGATAGTCATCTGAATCGTATTCCCACTTTGGATTGTCTTCGACATACTTAATAGTTTGACTACTTGCGCCATACTTTTTTAATATGGATGCTCTAATTTTACTGGCAATCCGATCTCGGTCTTTATCTGGAACAACCCAAGAACCCGTATACGAATTCCATGCCACTTGTTGAACACCATCTAGTGGATCAACCAGACTAACCTCTCTAATTCCAAATAAACATATCAGAACCAAGAAGCCACCTAGAACTGAAACAATGATCTTATGCTTAGACCAAATCTTTTTAGCTTTAACAACAAATTTATTTTCTTTTATTTTATCCATCTATTTTCGACCCTATTCATCGTCACTATTATCATCATTGTTATTATCAATAGAGTCAGAATTCTTGGCTGCTGCTTGAATTACATCATTTGGAACTGCAATTTTTTGTTGATTGATATTAGTATAAGAAGCTGTCCCCTTATTTGAACCAGCGGTCCAATCATAATGAATCTCAGTTAACTGTTTTTGTTTATTAAAGCTATAAGTTAGAGTAGCTGATGTAAAGTCTTGGTCTCCAAATGGATTCCATTTGTTTTCATTTGAAACCCAAACAATATAATGTTCCATTAATTCCTTAGCTTCAGCGGAGTTTCCTTCATATTTTGCTTGATAACCATCACTAGTTTTTGAAACTTTCATTTGATTAATAAGAGTAGATGGAAGGCTAATCATCGGATCAAATCTTCCAATCTTATAAGTTTGCCCAATCTTAGTCCATTTATCACCAGATAAACTGTAGACAAATTGATCAGTTGCCCAAACTTCTGAATCCATTCCACCATTAAATTTATAATGTACTACTCGCGGATTTTCTTGAATTATTCCCGTGTCATAACCTTTAACAGTTGCATAATTAAGCCGAATATCAAAATTACCTTCATTAAAGGTCGAAACATTATTCATCAATTCAGTAGCTGTCGGTACTTTTTCTCCATCTTTCTTCGAACTACTTGCCTTATTAACATTCTCACTGCTCTGTTTTTTCACTTCACCTTCTTGCTTTTCTGATTTGCTACTCTTAGATTTACTTTTCTTTTCAATCTTAACTATTGAAGATTTCGACTTGGCATTAGATGTACCTGACTGTTTTTCATTACTTTGACAACCAGCTAATGCTAAGGCACTTACACCTACTAAAGTAGCAATCCCATACTTATAAAATTTACTTTTCACTCCATTTCCTCCTATACTCGAGCTATTAGCATTAAAATAATTGAAGACGCAAAAAAGCCAAGCTAAAGAATGACTCTATTAAAGTCATCTTTAACTTGGCTTTTTATGTACTGTACAAGAAAACAAGGATTTAAAGTATAAAACCCCTTAGAAACGTTGACAGAATGGCTTTCTACCCCCCCCATTTAGAGAAATGAGAGTATCGTTTCTTAATTCTTGCATAGTAACACCTCCAACTTATGAATTTATTGTAGCATATTTTTTGTTATTTTAAAGCATATATAATTCAATTTTATAGCAAAAAACCTTGCGGCAATATTGCTATTACCACAAGGTTTTTGCTGTTAACTCTTATCCTAATCTAAGAAGTCTTTTAATTGATTTGAACGACTTGGGTGACGTAATTTACGCAAAGCCTTAGCTTCAATCTGTCTGATACGTTCACGGGTTACTCCAAATACTTTACCAACTTCTTCTAGAGTACGAGTACGTCCGTCATCAAGACCAAAACGTAAACGTAAAACATTCTCTTCACGATCGGTTAAAGTATCAAGTACTTCTTCAAGTTGTTCTTTTAACAATTCATATGAAGCATGTTGTTCAGGACTAGTTGCATCCTTATCTTCGATAAAGTCACCTAGATGAGAATCATCTTCTTCACCAATTGGTGTTTCAAGAGAAACTGGTTCTTGTGCAATCTTCAAGATTTCACGAACTTTGTCAGTTGGCATATCCATTTCGGCACCAATTTCTTCTGGAGTTGGTTCTCTTCCTAGATCTTGCAAAAGTTGTCTTTGAATTCTGATCAACTTATTAATTGTTTCAACCATGTGAACTGGAATACGAATTGTTCTAGCTTGGTCGGCAATTGCACGAGTAATTGCTTGTCTAATCCACCAAGTTGCATAAGTTGAAAACTTAAATCCTAAGCGATAGTCGAATTTGTCAACGGCCTTCATCAAGCCCATGTTACCTTCTTGAATTAAGTCTAAGAAAGACATCCCACGACCAACATAACGTTTAGCAATAGAAACTACCAAACGTAAGTTAGCTTCGGCCAATTCTTGCTTAGCTTCTTCATCGCCTGATTCAATTCTCTTAGCTAAGGCAATTTCTTGGTCGGCATTTAATAATGAAACGCGTCCGATTTCCTTCAAATACATTCGGACTGGATCATTCATTCTTACGCTTGAAGGTGCTGACATATCTTTTAATTCAGCCTTCTCAACGTCTTTTTGCTTCTTTAAAGCTAATTTTGAAGGTTCACCATTTTCATCAACAATACTAATTCCATTGTCTTCAAATTCTTGAACTAGTTGATCTACCGCTTTTCCTTGAAGATCATATGGCTTAATTAGTTGAGCAGTAAATTCTTTTTCAGTAATTTGTTTGTCTTTTTTAACTTCCTTAACAACTTCCTTGACCTTTTTATCAAGTGTCATTGTTGTTTCTTTGGTAGTCTTACTCTCTGCCATGTAAAAAAGCCCCCTCTAAAACTTCTTTCTTCTTAACGCAATTACTTTTTGCGCTATTTCAAGCTCTAAACTATTATCTTGTTTTCTTTGAGCATCCTTCAATTGATTAAGCAAATCATTTAATTGCTGATCAATCTTACTTTTTTCCAATGCCCGCAATTGATCATCTAATTCACGCTTAGAATAATCTGGAGGCATTGAAATCATCTCCATATTAATAATTATACCTTGAAGTTCTTCAGGAATAAAATCAATGAAGCCAGTAACCTCTGCCTCTTCATGGGTCTGGTGATACTTTAACCAAAATTCTGCTAATTTTGCATAACGTTCATCTGGAAACAAGAATTGCTGACTCAATAAGTAATCCCTTGCTTCATCACTGTGTATGAATAGGTAAAGCAAGCGATCAAGAGCAGGATTCCTTGTCTCAAGGTCAGTGCCTGCTTGCTCTTCTTTCGGCTCACTAGGCCGATCTATTGGAAGTGATTTAGGAGCTTGATAAGCTTGCTGATGATTCTTTGCACGCTGTAATTTACGTCTTTCACGCACAAAAGTTACTTTTAATGACTCACGAGTAACTCCAGTTTGGCGTGCTAATTTATCAAGATACAAATCTGCCGCAACTGGATCATTCAGGCCAGCAATCATTTGTACACTAGCCGTAATATATCCTAGCTTCTCTCGATCATTATGTAAATTATATTGATTAGCTAATCTTTCAAGTAGAAAATCCATCGAGCTAAGTGCACCAGCAACCTCTGCTTGATACTTTTCGACTCCATATTTCTTTACATACTCATCTGGATCGAGATTTTCGGGTAAAACAATTATTCCTAAATTGAATCCCTGTACTTGCCCAAATAACTTCGTTGCTCTTTCAGCAGCATGAATGCCGGGCGGATCTCCATCATAGTTAATTAAGACATTGGGAGTGATTCGTCTCAGCATATATACTTGTTCTGTGGTTAAGCTTGTTCCCATCGAAGCAACACCAGACTTAATACCAGCCTTATAAGCAGCAATTACATCCATATATCCTTCGTAAAGAATTAAATGTTTTTCACTTCTTGCCGCTTTTTTTGCTTCAGCAAAGTGAAACAGTAATTTAGATTTATTAAAAATTTTGGTTTCTGGGCTATTCATATATTTAGCAATAGTTTTATCATTACTAATTCGTCGACCAGAAAATCCTACTGTATAACCTGATTCATCCCCTAGCGGAAACATTAATCGATCACGGAAACGATCAAATAATTGTCCATCTTGCGACTCTACAAATAACCCACTTTCTCGCAGTTCATCATCTGTATAACCTTCTTGGCGAAGATAAGTCAACAAAATCGTATCATTATCAGGTGCATAGCCCACCTTAAAATGCTCTAATAAATCATTAGTTAATTCACGTTTTTGAGCATATTCAAGTGCTCTTTCACCAACTTTAGTGGTTAGCAAAATATGTTGGTAAAATTCTGTTGCTTGCCGATACATCTTCTTTAACGGGCTAAGTGGCTTTACCGTTTCGCCGTAGCCTTCTGGCATATGAAGATGGGCCAATTCAGCAACTTTTCTTACACTTTCAGGAAAAGTTAGATGATCCTGATACATTAAGAATTTAAATACGTTTCCGCCTTTACCACATCCAAAGCACTTAAAAAACTGTTTTCCTTCATTAACAGTAAAAGAAGGTGTTTTTTCTTGATGGAAGGGGCAAAGTCCTAAATAATCTTTACCTTTTTTTTCTAAAGAGACATATTGACTTATTACATCCACAATATCGACAGAGTTTCTAACTTCATCGATAAATTGTTCAGGAATACGTCCTGCCATCAATGGATCATCCCAATCAACTATTATTTAATTACTAATTTACTTAAGTCGCCCATTCGATCAGCTAAGTTATTAACCTTTAATAATTGAGCCAAACGATTATTCTTTATCTTTTCATCCTTATCAAGAATCATATTACTTTCAAAGTAATTATTAATTACCGGTTGTAATTCTACAAAGCCTTTGTAAAGATCGGCAATACTTAAATCAGTATTTGCTTCTAATGCATTTACACCAGCATACAATTCTTCTTCACTAACATCTTGGAAAAGACTTTCATCAATGTCATTAGCATTTCTATATTTTGCTTTCTTCAAAATATTAGTAATTCTAGTCAAACTTTCAACTACTGGCTTAAAGTCAGCATCATCATGGTGCATTTGCAAGGTCTTAGCAGCAGCCAAAATTTGAATTGGATCTTGTTGACTAGACGCAAGAACAGCGTCAATTACATCATAGTCGTACTTTTCAACTTGTAATTGTTGCTTTACACGATCACGAATAAAGTCGGCAATTTCATTTTCAGCTTCAGCATCCTTAGGTAACTTAGCTGCGGTCTTACCTGATAGTAATTGAATCAATTCTGGTAAAACATCCTTAATAGGAAGTGACCAACCTTCGTTCAATAAGATTCTTACAATTCCGTATGCGTTCCTTCTTAATGCATATGGGTCATTAGATGAGGATGGAATCATACCTGCGCCGAAGAAGGAAATGATTGTATCAAGTTTATCTGCAATTGAAAGTAATGAACCGACAGTAGTACTTGGTAATTCACCTTCAGCACTAGTTGGCATATAGCTTTCTTTAATTGCTACACTAACATTTTCATCTTCACCAATTAAGCGTGCATAGTGCATTCCCATGACACCTTGTAATTCAGCAAATTCACCGACCATTGAAGTAACAAGGTCAAATTTGTAGATATCACTAACTCGGTCAAAGTCTTTCATTTCAGTATCTGAAACATTAAACTTCTTACCAAGGTAATCACCAATAATTTGAACACGTGCCATATGTTCAGCTACTGAACCAATCTTATCATGGAAAGAAACATTCTTAAGCTTATCAACGAAGTGAGCTAGTGGGTACTTCTTATCTTCATCATAGAAGAATTGAGCATCATCTAAACGAGCAACAAGAACTTTTTCATTACCAGCGATGACATTGTCTAAGTATTCACTATTTCCATTTCTAACTGAAATGAAGTGGTTAATTAATTTGCCGTTTTCATCATAGACTTCAAAATATCTTTGATTATCTTTCATTGAAGTAATTAATACTTCATCAGGGATGTTCAAGTACTTTTCATCAAAAGAACCAGCAAATACAGTTGGATATTCAACCAAATTAGTAACTTCTTCAAGTAAGCCCTTATCAATATTAACTTTCCAGTTATGTTGAGCAACAAGTTCTTGAATTTGGTTAAGAATCATACCCTTACGTTCATCAGCATTAGCAATTACGTATTGGCTCTTTAATGCTTCTTCATAATCATCAGCGTTAGCTAATACTACACTGTCGCCTAAGAAACGATGACCTTGAGTTTTACGACCAGCTACTACATCTAGTAACTTAACTGGCACTACTTCACTACCAAGTAAAGAAACCATCCAATGAATTGGACGAACAAATTCGAAGTCGTAGCTACCCCAGCGCATCTTAGTTGGGAAGGTCATTGCTTTAACAATATCACTCATTCCCATTAAGATATCAGAAGCTTTTTTACCTTCTTTTTGAACATGAACATAAGCATATTCAGTGCCCTTAAGCTCTTCAAAGTAAATGTCATCAGTAGTCATTCCTTGACCACGGACAAATCCTTGAGCAGCTTTTGTCCAATTGCCATCTTTATCTTGAGCAATCTTCTTAGCTGGGCCCTTTTTCACTTCATCAATATCTTCTTGTTTTTCAGCTAAATCTTCAACTAAAATCGTTAAACGACGTGGAGTTGAATAAGTCTTAATATCTTTAAAGGATAAACCATTTTCCTTTAAATACTTTTTAGTACGATCAGCTAATTGCTTAACACTTTTAGAAACAACGTGAGCTGGCATTTCTTCAGTGCCAATTTCAAATAAATAATCTTTAGTCATTGTTTTGCCCCGCTTTCTTAGTTTCTTCTTGGTGCTTTAATAATGGGAAGCCACGTTTTTCACGCTCTTCAACAAATCCCTTAGCAGCAAGATGAGCTAAGTTTCTAATTCTTGATAAGTAACCCGCTCTTTCAGTAACTGAAACTGCACCGCGTGCATCAAGCAAGTTAAAGGTATGACTACATTTTAAGATGTAATCATAAGCTGGATGAATTAGATTTTGACTCAACAAACGCTTAGCAGTAGCTTCGTAAATATCAAAGAACTTAAGTAATTGTTCTTGATCACTTTCTTCAAAAGCATACTTAGAATGTTCATATTCTGGTTGCTTGAAGATATCACGATACTTAACTCCATCGCCCCATTCAAGATCAAAGACTGAGTTTACATCTTGAATGTAAGAAGCAAGACGTTCTACACCATAAGTAATTTCACTCATAGTTGGTTTAACATCAAGTTCCCCAACTACTTGGAAGTAAGTAAATTGAGAAACTTCCATTCCATCAAGCCATACTTCCCAACCAACACCAGCACAACCCATAGATGGGTTTGCCCAGTTATCTTCAACAAATCGAATATCGTGTTCAAGAGGTTCAATACCTAATACTCTTAAACTATCTAAATAGTATTGTTGAATGTCCTTTGGTGCAGGCTTAATAACTACTTGGAATTGGTGGTGTTGGTATAAACGATTAGGGTTATCACCATATCGACCATCGGCAGGTCTTCTTGAAGGTTCAACATAACAAGCTGCCCAAGGTTCTGGTCCAACAGCACGTAAAAATGTATATGGACTCATTGTCCCGGCACCTTTTTGTTCATCATATGAAGGCATAATCATACAACCTTTAGAGGCCCAGAACTGTTCCAATTTAAAAATCATATCCTGGATATTCAGTTTTTCTGACATCTATCTCTCTCCTCACAACATAGGCATAAAAAAAGCCTATGCAAAAATTGCATAGGGACGATTTACTTCGCGGTTCCACCCTAATTCAGGAAAATATTCTTCCTGCCCTTAATTAACAACTTTGACTAAAAGGTGCCTTTTCCCAAATGCACTTCCACCATTCTGCACTCGCTGTATTGGTACTTTTCTATTCCTTTATAGTTGTCAAAATACGTATCTATTCTATCATCTTTTATAAAAAAAGACTAGTAAGAAAACCTCACTAGTCTTTAAACGAATATAAAAAGTCAACAGCTAAAAAAGCGCCAATTCATCAAGAAATTTTTTAGTTTTTAAATTAAGATCCAGATAGTTAACGTACATCCGATCGATCACCTTGCCAGAGTCCTTTTTTAATTGCGGATTAATTTTTATTTTCCCTAAACGATCAATATCAACTAAAGCTAGAGTACGAATCAAGGCTACTACTTTAGGATCTAGATGCATCCTTTGACTGACACTATTAAAGTGATCACTACAAATAATTCCACCTAATTCCATCGAGTAGTCAAACACACCTTGTACTTTACCACAAATTAGACAACGATCTAATTGTGGCGCTACTCCATATGCATTAAGCAACTTCAGTTGTACCATCTGGGTAATAATTGCCGCATCTTCTCCTGAATTTATCTTCAGCAGCGCTTTCATAATCAAATCATAAAAACTTCCAATATCTTTATACTCAACAAAAGCATGGTCAAGTAAGTCTAAAACATAACTCGAATACGCATTCTTAGTTAAATCTAAATATAACTGGTCCAGCTGCTTTACATCCTTGAAAGTCCGCAGCGTACTGATTCCTTTCCAATTTGTGTTTACAATATACTTTCCATAAGAGAAGTTAAGGGTTGCAGCTCCTAACCTGGACTTTGGTCTCAGTGCTCCTCTTACATCAATTGTAAAAATACCATGATCTTTAGTCATGATCTTGGTTAGAACATCAGCTTCTTTATATTTTTTTCTTTTAAAAATTAATCCTTGAACTTCACAAAGTTCACGTGCCATCTATCTTAATTCCTTAACGTTGTAGCCAATAGATTTAAGAAAGGCAGGATCAGAACGCCAATTCTTTTGAACCTTAACCCATAGGCGTAAATTAACCTTTTCACCTAATAAAGCTTCAATTTCCTGACGTGCAGCAATTCCAATCTGCTTCAACATTTGACCTTTCTTGCCGATAATAATGCCCTTTTGACCGGGACGCTCAACATAAATTGTAGCCTCAACTTGAAGCTTGCCACCTTCATGATCCCGCATTCGGTCAACTACCACGGCCGTAGCATGCGGAACTTCTTCATGAGTGAGCTTCAAAACCTGCTCGCGAATTAATTCAGCTACAATAAAATATTCTGGACGGTCAGTCAATTGGTCTGCATCATAAAATTGCGGACCTTCTGGCAAATATTTAGCAATTGTTTTAATCAACTCGGAAACATTATTTCCTTGTGAAGCAGAAATTGGAACAATTTCAGCAAAATCGCCTAGATTCTTATATGAATCTATAATAGATAATAACTCATCTGGGTGGACTTTATCAATCTTATTTATCACTAAAAATACAGGCTTTTTAATTTTCTTAAGAAGTTCAGCAATATATTGGTCTCCCTTACCTGCTGGTTCAGGTTCAACCATAAATAAAACCACATCTACTTCATCTAAAGCAGAGTAACTTGACTTATCCATAAAGTCATCTAATTTATTTTTTGGCTTATGAATCCCAGGAGTATCAATAAAAACTATTTGCTCCTGATCATCAGTATAAATACCTGAAATTTTATTTCTAGTGGTTTGTGGTTGTGGTGACATAATTGCCACTTTTTGACCTACTAAATAATTCAAGAGAGTCGATTTACCCACGTTAGGTCGACCAATTAAAGCCACAAAACCTGATTTAAAGTCTTTTTTTTCATCCATCATTGTTACATCCTTTTTATTTAAGTTTTAGTGAATTTGCTTTCCATGATTTTCTTGATCAGGATGAAGCGGAAGTCCATATTCACGTAAAACTTTACCTTGGATACCAAACATAATCTTGGCTTCATCATCTTCGATATGATCATAACCATTTAAGTGAAGGTATCCATGAACTAGTGTATAACCAAACTCCCGATTAAACCCAGTTTCATACTCTACACTATGTCTTTTGATAACTTCAGGGCAAAGAAATAAATCCCCAATATCTTCTACAAAATCAGGATCGTCACTAAAAGCACTCATAAAGTCTTCATCTAATCCATCTTCAATTGCAAAAGAGATTACATCAGTTGGACGATCTTTGCCGCGGTATTTCTTATTAATTTCATGGATTTTTTTGGAAGAAACAAAGTTAATACTCATTTCTTGAGTATTCTCTTTATGAATCTCTTTTTTTGCTGATAATAATAAGTTGCTAATCCATGTAATCCAATCTTTATCGCTATCTTTTAAGAAATTAACTTCATCATTAAAAGAAATATCTAAATTATTCAACTCTTAGTGTCCCTCTTCTTCATATGCTCTAACAATTTTGGCCACAACGGGATGACGAACAACATCATTAAAAGTAAAGTTAATAAATTTTACTTGCTCAATATTCTGTAAAATATGTTCAGCTTGTAATAATCCACTCTTTGCTTTTCCTGGTAAGTCAATTTGGGTCTGGTCCCCATTGACAACCATTTTAGAATTAAATCCTAATCTTGTTAAAAACATCTTCATTTGTGCCTGTGTTGTATTTTGTGCTTCGTCTAGAATTACAAAAGCATCATCCAAAGTTCTACCACGCATATATGCTAGAGGAGCTACTTCAATAACCCCACGTTCCATTAAACGGTTGGTTGGCTCTACACCTAAAATAGCATATAAAGAATCATAGATTGGTCTTAAATATGGATCAACTTTTTCTTTTAAATCACCTGGAAGAAATCCTAATGATTCGCCTGCTTCTACCGCTGGTCTAGTCAAAATAATCCGGGACACTTCTCCTTTTTTAAAGGCCGCAATCGCCATAACTACGGCTAGAAAAGTCTTTCCTGTACCAGCTGGCCCAATTCCAAAAACGACATCATATTTTTGAATAGCTTCAATATAGCGTTTTTGTCCCATATTCTTAACGCGAACTGGACGACCTTTAGCATCCCTAATTAGAATTTTATTATATAATTCTCCAAAAAATTCTAAAGTTCCCTTATCTGCCATCTTAATTGCGCTAACAACATCAGTTGCAGTAATAGTAACTCCACGGGTAACAACCTTATCCAAAGCAGTAAAAATTTGCATAATTTTCTTAACAATGCTTTCTTCTCCGGTTACTTCGATTTCACTACCAGTATCAGTTACCTGCACATCATAAGATTCTTCAATTAAACGCAAATTTGCATCGTTAATTCCAACTAAATTCATGATTGTTTCTGGTTTAGTTGGTGTAAATGTTGCTTCTATAGTAGTTTGTCCCACTTAAAATCCTCCGTTTAATAAAAGCTATTAGTTAAGCTTTTTACCAACAATTGAAGAAGCTGCTTTACCATCAGCCTTACCCTTAATTTTTGGCATTAAAGCTTGCATAACTTTACCAAAGTCTTTTTTAGAACTTGCTCCAACTTCTTTAATTGTTTCTTCAACAGTTTCTTCAAGTTCTTCCTTAGACATTTGCTTTGGCATGTATTTTTCAATTAATTTCATTTCATTCTTTGTTTGATTAATTAAATCATCTCTGCCAGCCTTAGTAAATTCTTCTAAAGATTCTTTTCGTTGTTTAAGAGCACTAGACAAAACTGTTAATTCATCATCACTAGTTAGATCATGTCCCACTTTAATTTTATAATTCATTACTGCAGCCTTAAGCGAGCGAATTGTAGTTAAAGCTTCCTTATCTTTGGCTTTCATAGCTGTTTTCATATCTTGCATTAAAGTATCATTTAGTGACATTGTATTTAATTCTCCTCTTTAATCAAAACTTACACAGTCTATTTTAAACTTTTTATATAAAAAAAGCTCTTGATAGAAGAATTTTCTACCAGGAGCTTTTTCTATATTAATAATGTCTACGCTTACGAGCAGCTTCGGATTTTAACTTTCTCTTAACGCTTGGTTTTTCGTAGAATTCACGCTTGCGGTATTCTTGCAAGGTACCACTTCTAGAAACGGAACGTTTGAAACGACGAAGAGCATCATCAATAGACTCGTTTTCGTGAACGATTGTCTTAGCCATGTGAGATCCCTCCTTCCATTTCTTGGCACACAAATATGTGCCACAACAATATAGTTAAATTATAGCTAAACGAGAAAAAACGGTCAATAGTCGATTAACATTTTTCTTACTTATTTTGGTATAATTTAGATAATTAATGAGGTGAAATATATGACTGAAGAAAAAAAAGAAAATCAAAAAATTGTTAATTTAATTATTATCTCGGACTCTGTTGGTGATACAGCTTTCAATATGGTACAAGCTGGTGCGGTGCAATATCCAAATGTTAAGTTTAACTACCGCCGCTATCCTTTTATTACCAATAAGGAAAAACTAGAAAAAGTTTTTAGTGAAATCACAGAATTTGAAAATGTATTAATTGCCTTTACCTTGATTCACGAAGATGAACAATTGGCTGTAATTAAATTTGCACGTGAACATAATATGAAATACGTCGACTTACTTTCTGGCGTAATTGACAACATTCATGCTTTAACTGGTGAAGAACCTAAACATGAAATCGGTGCTGTTCACCACATGGGTCAAAATTACTTTGATAGAATTTCTGCAATGGAATTTGCTGTTATGTATGATGACGGAAAAGATCCAAAAGGTTTCTTAGAAGCTGACGTTGTTTTACTTGGTGTTTCTAGAACTTCTAAGACTCCACTTTCTTTATTCTTAGCTAACAAGAATCTTAAGGTCGCTAATTTACCACTTGTACCTCAAACCCATATTCCAGATGAGATCTATAAGATTAATCCTAAGAAAATCATTGGTTTAACAAATGATCCATCCGTTTTAAATGAAATCAGACGTCAAAGAATGATAGCCTATGGCTTAAATCCAGATACAACTTATTCTAATATGGATTCTATCAATGCAGAACTTGAGGCAGCTAATAAACTTTATAAGAAACTTGGCTGCTATGTAATTAACGTTGCTCATCGTTCAATTGAAGAAACAGCAGCACTAATTTTAGAACACCTCGGTATTGATGACTACGCTAAGTAACAAATAAAATTAAACATTTTAAAAAGATCTTTCATTAAATTTTGAAAGATCTTTTTTTATGCCTCTATTTATTTTTCGTCATATCCAAAATATTTTTTAGCTTGATCACTCATCTTTTCTGGACTCCAAACTGGATACCAAACAAACTCAACATCAACATTTTTAACTTCAGGAACCTTCATAACTGCTGCAGTAACCAATTCAATTAATACTTCTGTTAAAGGACAAGCTGGAGTGGTTAAAGTCATATTAATCAGACAAACTCCATCTTCATCTAAATCAATCTCGTAGACTAGTCCTAGATTAACAATATCCACCCCTAACTCCGGGTCTATGACAGTTGCTAGTTGATTGATAATATTTTGCTTAATTTCTTCACTAGTCCGCATTTTAAACATCTTTTCCAAAAATTTTAGCCTTAATAGCCTGTCCTGTTGGAGTGCCTGCTAATCCACCAATACCAGTTTCTCTTAAGGATACTGGCATTTGATGACCAACTTTTTTCATAGCATCAATACACTCATCAGCCGGGATAACACTGGTACATCCAGCTAGTGCCATATCAGCCGCAATTAGTGCGTTGCCTGCTCCAATAGCATTTCTTTTTACGCAGGGTACTTCTACTAGTCCTGCTATTGGATCACATACTAGTCCCAATAAATTAGACATCGCAATCGCTAAAGCTTGAGAGCTTTGCGCGGGGGTGCCACCGGCTATTTCTACAGCCGCTGCTGCCCCCATTGCGGAAGCCGACCCCACTTCTGCTTGGCATCCGCCGGTTGCGCCAGCAATTTCCGCATTATTTCCAATAATCAATCCCATTCCTCCTGCAGTAAAGAGAAAGCGAATCATTTGCTCTTCATTTAAGTCGAGCTTTTTTTCAAGCATAAATAAAATACCTGGAAGTGTGCCAGAAGAGCCAGCTGTTGGGGTTGCACAAATGACGCCCATCGCAGCATTTACTTCATTTGTCGCTACGGCATTTTGCACAGCTTCCATCATAAAATCACCAGAAAGAGTATGCCCTTTTTCACGATAATTCTTTATTTTAATCGCTTCACCGCCCGTTAAGCCAGTATGAGAAAATACTCCTTTACCAGTACTTCCCTTACTAACCGCAGCACGCATGGTTTCAAGATTATATTTCATTTTATTCCATACTTTTTCTCTGGATAGACCTGATAATTTGCATTCTTGTTCAATTATTAATTCTGAAATAGGTTTTTCTGTTTTTTCAGCATCTGCAACAATTTCTTTAATATGATTGTACATTAGTTTCTCATTTCATAAACAAACAATGTTTTTATATTTTTTCTTGAGTTCTCCAATTAAAGAAGGCTTAAAATAGTTTTGAATATCATATTCATAGATGTAATAGTCAGGACTTTTATATATTCTGCTCTCATTAAAGGGTGCCTTTTGTTGTAAAAAGGAAGTTAAGGATCTTTGATTTTTTATTTTTCTTTCTGGGTCAATCAATAAAACAATTGGTAACGTACCGCTTGGCTCAACCACAATATCATGGATTACTAGGCGTCGAATTTCGATTGCTCCACCACCAATAGAACAGCCTGCCAACTGAACTTTTTTATGACCATCAGTCATATCCAAAATCGCTGTATTGGGGTGATGAATCGGGCTTTCTCCCTTTTCCTCTACAAATCTAATATCAATACCCCGCTTACGTGCAATTTCTGGAGCTTTTGGTACTCGTAAGTCAGAAGTAGTAAAGCCCAAAATCCCGGCTGCAATTGCATAATCAGTACCATGGCCACGATGAGTCTGAGCAAAAGAACCATAATAATGAACAGTAACCTTTTTAGGAATTCCTCCAAAAAGCTTATTTCCTTCTCTGCCAATTGCTACTGCACCAGCTGTATGTGAACTAGAGGGTCCAATCATAACTGGACCAATGATATCAAAAACACTTTTAAAACGATTTTCCATCTTAGATTCCCTACATAAAAATATTTTTAAAGAAAAACGACCATTTCCTTTGTTATATAAAGTGAAATAATCGTTTTCTAGTAACATCTAAACTGGCGTCTGTTCCTTGAATCTTCCATATACCTTCGAAACTTCGCTTAAACTCATGAAGGCATAAGGATCATTGTTTAAGACAATATTATAAATGTCATACATATCATATTTATCAATTACCATTAATAAGACTGTCTTTTCAGTATGACTATACGCACCTTCGGCATCATGCAGAATCGTAATCCCACGATGCATCTTAGCCTGAATTCCATCAATAATATGTTTAGGATGTTCTGTTACGATTAATACCTGCATCTTTTGATGTTGATTATAGACAGCATCTATTACCTTACCATTGACAAAGATGTTCAAAGCCGTATATAGAGCTCGAGTCCATCCAAATACAAAACCAGCACATATTACGATAATTAGGTTAAAAAAGATATTTATTTGACCAAAACTTTTACCAGTTTTCTTTCGTAAAATAATCCCTAAGACATCTAGTCCACCAGTAGAGATACCTGATTTTAAAGCTATCCCAGTACCAACACCATTAATTACCCCACCAAAAATTGCACAAATAATTGGATCATAGCTCATCTTAATTGGAGCAATAATTTTCATCATGATAGATGCCAATAAAACTGCAACTAAAGTAAAAATCGTAAAACGGTGGCCAATTTTAAACCATCCTAAAATAAATAATGGGATATTTAGTACAAAATACATTACCGATGTCGCTAATGTAAATGGCAAATATCGTTCTGATACAGACTGTAAAATTTGGGCAAAACCAGTAATTCCAGAAGCATAAATTTTACCAGGTTGCCAGAAAAAATTTAAGGCGATAGCAACGGCTAAAGCATAAAATAAAGCTGCTGATAACTTCGAAATTAAGATATGACGCCGCGAAAGCCTTTCTAATGTACTCATAATTTTCCTCTTTTACTATGTTCATAACGTATCTAGTGTAAAGATATTTATAGTTAAAAACAAGTCTATTTTTTCCAATGTTTTTTGATAAATTGTTCTCTCCCTCCGGCCTCTTCTAAAGCATACCGAGCTGGATCTTTTTTATAAAAATCTTGATGGTAATCTTCAGCCAAATAGAAAGGCTTTGCTGATTCAATACGGGTTACAATTGGATCTGAAAACTTATTTGAATCTGCTAAAGATTTACGTGATTGTTCAGCAATTTCTTTTTGTTCAAGTGAATTATAGTAAATAACTGGTTGATATTGACTGCCGCGATCTTGAAACTGTCCCATAGCATCAGTTGGATCAGTAACTTGCCAATAAATATTAACTAAATCCTCATAAGATAGTTTATTTGGATCATAGGTAATGCGAACCGCCTCAGTATGCCCAGTTAATCCCGTACAAACTTGTTCGTAAGTAGGGTTAGGTACTACTCCACCGGTATAGCCTGATTCTACCTTTATGACACCGGGATACGTATCAAAAGGAGCAACCATGCACCAGAAACATCCGCCAGCAAAGATAGCTGTGTCATAGTGCGATTCTT
>CANOGU010000002.1 GCA_947565635.1 uncultured Lactobacillus sp.
TAAACGGGAATTACTTCCCCTTTAAAACCAAGTTTGAGGCTCCTTCATCCGTGATCAACCACGTCTGTTTAGGAGCATGATGCATGTAAGCTACGATTGCTGCAGCCTTGCTAACACCAGCAGCAATTGCAAATACATGAGGTATTTTATCAAGATCTTCTAATTGAAGTCCGATACGTGGGATACGTTTAACAAGTCTGCCTTGTTGGTCGAAGAAATACCCGAAACATTCGGCCACAGCTCCATCATTTCGGAGGTTAGAACTAGCCATTACATCTAAGCCACGTCTTTTTGCCATGACATCTGCTCTGCCAATTCCATGTATCACCATATCACTATTATAAATGTTTGAAATCGCATTCGCAATATCTGTGTCTTGAAGTAATAAAGTCAAGGCCTCAGATGAGACATTCTCAGGAAGATATAAACCTTTATGCTTTCCGCCAGTCTCAGAAGCCATCATTTGAGCCACAGTATTGCTTTGAATTTCAACACTCTCTCCTACTGCCCCTCTGCCAGGAACAAATAATAAATCGCGATAACGACTTAATTTAGGAGAAAGATGACGTGCCACTCCTGCAACAGTAGTACCACCTAAGACAGTAATAATACTTTTTCCCAATGGTAATAACAAGTCAAGAGCCGAATTAAGTTGTTCACCCATTAAATCAACAACTCGATCTTGTCGATCCATATCACCAGGAACAATAATTGCACGATCAATTCCTAATTTTTGAGCCAGCTCAATTTCAGTTTGACTAGCATTAAATAGACGATCGATCAACGGAGCAGCTTCTTTTAGCGTTCTCTTTCCCTTATCCGTTAACTCCATGCCATAACTTTGAATATTAATTAGACCTAATTGTCGTAAATAATCAGTTTCAGTACGCACATTGCGTTCACTTAATCCCAATTTTTTAGCAACAACTCGTCGCCCAACTGGAGCTAACAGCGAAATCTGTTCAAGAACAAGAAAACGTTGCCGAATTATTTTTAAAACATCAGGAACTAAGCTTTGCAACAAGGTTAAATCCGAGTCCATTGCTCGCTCCCTCTATTGGGTCAAAAGCGATACCGCCATATGACGGTAAGCGACCCAAAAAGCTTAAAAATATTAGAGAGACGCGAATTAACTATATTTCAATTCACATTTCTCTCTCGACAGTTTTTAGTATAGCAATATCTTTTTTTAAATTCAAGATATATCATTCAGAATAATTAATTTGTACTTTCTACATTTTCTGATATACTTATTTTAGTTTGTCGTGCCCTTAGTGTAATGGATCGCACGTAAGATTCCGGTTCTTAAAATCTGAGTTCGACTCTCAGGGGGCGCATAGATATCTATCAGCCAGTCAGCTTATTTGACTGGCTTTTTCTAATTCAAAATAATCATTTTATTCCTTATTTTAGGAAAAGACTATCATTTGTAAGCATTTTCGTTATAATTAAATTTGATATTAATTATATACAAAAATATAAAGGCAATTTTATGATTGAAGAAGAAAAAAGTCCGATACCAAAAAAATGCTTTGGCCCACGCTGGCGATGATGGCATTTTCAACTGTTTGAGGCTTTGGAAATGTTGTTAACGGATATGCTTACTTTGATGGTACAAAAGTCGTATTCAGTTGGATTCTAATGTTTCTACTATACTTTGTTCCATACGCATTAATGGTTAGAGAACTAGGAGCCACCTTTAAAAACGCTAATAGTGGTGTCTCCTCCTGGGTTAATCTAACCATGGGAACAAAATGGACTTATTATGCGGGGGAGTGGACATACTGGACATACCACGTAGTTTATATTTCCCGTAAAAGAACTAGTGATTTAAGAGCCATGGCTTGGTGGATTTTTGGAAATACAAAATGGTACGACAGCCTGCCTACAGCATGGACACACTTAGCTACCCTGCTAATTTCCTTATTCTTCTGTTGGGTTACAACCAAAGGTATCCCAGTGCTTAAAAGTTTAGCACTATTGCTGGTACATCTATATTTATTATGTCTATTTTATTCATTATTATGATGTTTGCAGCTCCAGCAATTAATCCACATGCAGGCTGCTATTCGATCAATTTAAATTGGAAGAGTTTAATACCTACATTTAATCTTAAATACTTAACTTCACTTTCAATTTTAGTTTTTGCTGTTGGTGGGTGTGAAAAGATTTCTCCATATGTTAACAAAGTTAAAAATCCATCAAAAAACTTTCCTAAAGCAATGATGGCTTTAGCCATCATGGTTATGATATCTGCCCTCTTAGGAACTTTTGCAATGGCTTTGATGTTTAACCCTAAAATTGTTAATAACAACTTAAATGAATATATTTCAAATAGTACTTACATGGCCTTTCAACGTTTAGGTGAACATTACCATGTTGGAGGATTATTTATATACATTTATTCTTGGTGTGATGTTATTGGTCAATTTTCAACTTTGGTAATTAGTATTGATGCCCCATTGAGAATGCTACTTGGTAGTAAAGAGACTAAAAACTTTATTCCTAAGAAATTACTTAAGATGAATAAACATGGTACCTACATTAATGGTATTTGGATGGTTGTAATTTTATCTGGTGGCTTAATTGTTGCTCAAGCAATTATGGCACAATTGGTTAAATTGAACTTAACCACAATGCCAATACGTTATTTATGGGTATTTGCCGCATACATTGCACTTAGAAAACAACAAAAGAAATTTGATACTTCCTATTAAATGACTAAAAATCAAGGTTTAGCTTACACACCCGGAATCTGGTGTTTTATTGTTACTGCTGCTTGTTGTATTTTAGGAATCTACTCACCAGATCCATTCACTCTCTTCCTTAATATTATTACTCCAATTATTCTGATTGCTTTAGACTTATTTTACCAGCAATCATGAAAAAGGAAAACGGCAACAATCCATTAATGAATTAATTAGAAATGAACGATGTAACTATCCCATCGTTTATTTCTATACATAAATTTAAGCTTGATTAGTTGACATGATTAAAAGTAAGTGATTTAATTAGCACTGTACTTATTAGAGTGCTAATTTTGTTTAGGAGGTAAAATTAATGCTCGTACCTACAGTTATTGAACAAACTGCACGTGGTGAACGTGCTTACGACATTTATTCAAGATTATTAAAAGATAGAATCATTATGCTTAGTGGTGAAATTAACGACCAAATGGCTAATTCCATCATTGCCCAACTTTTATTCTTAGATGCACAAGATAATACTAAAGATATTTCTCTTTACATTAACTCTCCAGGTGGTGTTATTACCTCTGGTTTAGCAATTATGGATACAATGAACTTCATTAAATCAGATGTATCTACAATTGCAATCGGTATGGCTGCTTCTATGGCTTCCATTCTTTTAACTAGCGGAGCTAAAGGTAAGCGTTTCGCATTGCCAAACTCAACTGTTCTTATTCACCAACCATTAGGTGGTGCTCAAGGCCAGCAAACTGATATTCAAATCGCAGCTAACGAAATCTTGAAGAGTCGTAAAAAGCTTAACCAAATTTTGCATGAAACTACTGGTCAACCGCTTGATAAAATTCTTAAGGATACTGAACGTGATAACTACTTATCAGCAGAAGAAGCTAAAGATTATGGCTTAATTGATGATATCTTGGTTAACCAAAAGAAAGATTAATAAACAAATTAAATAGACAAAAAAGAGCTCAAATTGAGCTCTTTTTTTATCTAATTTTCTTCTTTTAATTGTCGTGCCATTTCACGAATTTTTTGAAACCGATGATTAACTCCAGATTTTGAAATTGGACCATCTGGCACTTGTGCAGCAACTTCTTTAAGTGAAAGTTCTGGATGCGAGAGTCTAAAACGCGCTAAAATAGATAACTTTTCAGGTAAATTATCTAAGCCTACTTTTTCTTCGATTAATTGAATATCTTCAACTTGCTTAGCAGCTGCATTTGCTGTCTTTTTTAAGTTAGCCGTATCACAATTTACTAATCGATTTACAGAATTGCGCATATCTCGCATAATTCTTAAGTCTTCAAAAGCTAACATCGCATTGACGGCCCCAACAATATGCAAAAAATCTCCAATTTTTTCAGCTTCTTTTAGATATACAATATAGCCACTACGCCTCTTCGTAGCTTTTGCGTTTAAATAAAAGTAGCTATTCATCAACTTTAATAAGTCATTATTGTGATCTTCGTATAAGGAATAGATTTCTAAATGATAACGACTAGTTTCTGGATTATTTACACTTCCAGAAGCTAGAAATGCTCCTCTCAAATAAGACATTGCTCTTTGCTCAGAGGTCATTATTTTTTGGGGAATCCCGGTAATAAACCCACTCTCACTATTAAATATTTCTAAATCATTCAAAATTTCATGAACTTGATTTTGAAGTCTAACCAAATATTGATAATTTTTCTTTAGTTTCATCTTTTTAGAAACAATCAATAAAGGTTCGATTTTATAAGCTGTTTTAATAAGAGAAAAAATTCTTCTAGCAATAGCCGGATTTTCAGTAGTTATATCTAAACTAAATTGATGATCATGCAGGCTGAGTACTCCATTCATCCGTAAAAAAGCTGCTAATTCTGCTTTAGCATGTTCTGGATGAACTGGCAGACTAGTAAGTTCTTTTTTTACATCACTTGCGTACGAAACCATTAATTATCCTGTTCTTTCTGTCTACGGCAATATGCTTCAAAAGCTAGATTTAAAATTTCATCTGCTACCTTTTTTCCATCATGGAAAACTAAGCCACTATGTTGATCAATAAAATCTGCAGTAATAACCCGACAATCTTGAGCACGTAAACCAGCAAAATCATTTCTTACAGGTTCAAGATAAGCATCATAATCATTAGGATTAAATTTACTCATATCAATTTTGGCTCCATTAACTAGAGCGGTATTAATATAATGTCCCCCTAAATGTTCATTAATAACTTGAACGTGTTCTGCCGCTGTAAAATGATCAGTCTCTCCTTGCTGGGTCATAATATTACAGATATAGATAATTTCTGCCTTTGTTTGCCTTACTGCATCCCCCAAGTTAGAGATCATTAAATTAGGTAAAATCGAAGTAAATAAGCTGCCTGGGCCAAGAACGACTGCATCTGCCTGCATAATTGCTGCTAAAACTGGTAATACTGCTTTTGGTTCATCATCGGAATCAGTATCTGTTACCCATACTCGCTTAATTCTCTTATCCTTGGCAGTAATTTCTGTTTCACCAGCTTCAGTTGTACCGTCAACAAATTCCGCATTTAAAGTTAATGGTTCATTAGAAGCAGGAAAAATTCGACCATCAATTCGCATCATTTTAGATAACGATTGAACAGCATCAAAAATATTTCCCTGCATTTCATCTAAGGCCGCAATAATTAAATTTCCAATTGCATGACCAGCAAAAAATGAATCAGATGAATTAAAACGATACTGAAAAATATCTTTTTCTTTTTGTGGTAAATCTGATAAAGAAACTAACACATTTCTAATATCACCTGGGGGTACAACATTAATGTAATTTCTAATTGCACCGGACGATCCGCCATCGTCTGCCACAGTAACAATAGCTGTTATATCGGCATTTTGCTCCTTTAATGCATTTAAGATAACAGGCAACCCTGTTCCCCCGCCAATAACAACAATTTTAGGGCGACGTCCGCGGATGACACGTACAATTTTATTTTCTCTGTACGCCATTATCCCGCTCCTCTATTGTCCAATATAACGACTAATTTCTCTATGGGAAATATCAACAGGATATTTTTTAGCTAAGTCTACTGCTAATTGACGCGCAATTGAAACACTTCTGTGTTGTCCGCCTGTACAACCAATTGCAATAGTCAATTTTTCTTTTCCTTCTCCAATATATCCGGGAATAGCCGTTTCTAACATATCTAAAAATTTAGCATAGAACTCTTTAGTTTCTTTCTTGCTCATTACGTAATCAAAAACTCTACGATCTAATCCAGTAAATGGTTTGAGCTGTGGAATATAGAATGGATTTGGTAAAAATCTTACGTCCATTACTATATCAGCATCGATGGGAATACCATACTTAAACCCAAAACTCATAACTTCGATAGAAAAAGTACGAGTATGATTATCTCCAAATTTATCTACCAATTTAGCTTTTAATTCTTTAGTAGACAGACGGGAGGTATCAATAATTATATTTGAAATATTTTTTGTTCTTGATAAAATAGCTCTTTCTTCTTGAATACCATCAAGTAAACGGCCTGTATGAGCCAAAGGTGGTAAACGTCGCGTTTCTTTATATCTAGATACCAAAACATCATCTGATGCATCTAAAAATAAAATAGTCGACTGAACATTTTGACTATCTTCTAATGATTTAATCTCATCAACCAAATCGTTATAGAAGCTCTTTACTCTTAAGTCAACAACTACCGCTGCCTTACTAAAATCTGAAGAATTATTTATTAATTCCCAGAAACTTCCCAATAATTCTGGTGGTAAATTGTCTACTACAAAATACCCCATATCTTCTAATGCTTTAATGGCAACAGTTTTACCCGCACCACTCATACCAGTAACAATTAACAATTGTTTTTTCTGTTCAGCCATAGCTATCCCTCCTTAACCGCTATTATAACATACCGGGTGTTTCATCTTTTGAATAAAAATAAAAAGTCGTTATCTAATCATAGGCAAACTTCTTGATAATTCTATGATAAGACACGACCTTTTTTATTTTATCTATGCATCCATGAAACAAAAATTTCATTGATCCCAAAGACCATTAACCAAAAAGCTACTAAATAAACTAAAGTAATAGCAGCTAACATTGGATTGAATAACAAAGCAATGGCAATAATCAAACTAATGATATTCAAAATTAAGCAAAGAACAAAATATCCAGTTGAATATTCACGCAAATGCCATGAAAAGATAATTCCAATAATTGAGTCAGTCAAGAACCAAATAGCAAATAAAATAGCTAAGGTAAGACCACCAATTTCACGAGAACATAGGAACAAAACTCCGATTACAATATCAATAATTGCTGAAAGTAAAGTTATCCAACTAATATCAAAGATATTGTGAAATTTTACATATGCAGAAATCCAAATAATTCCTTGTAAAATTGATAAAATACCAAATACAAATACAAATGCTGTTAATCCGCGAGCTGGGTATCTTAATAGTAAGAATGATGCAATAACAAATAAAACTCCTGCTATAAAAGTTCCCCAGTCAAAGCCTTGATGTCTAGAACTATAAATGTTGTTCATTTTATTATCCTCCCAGATAATATTTTACACTTAATTTTCTAAAACATCATTAACTTTCCTCTGGCTTTTTCTTCTTGCTCATCAACTGTTTAGTCAATTTTGTATCGCGTTCAAGAACAGGTTTTAAATATTGACCAGTATAGCTTTCTTTAACTTCCGCCACTTCTTCAGGAGTACCAGTCGCCACAATCTGACCGCCACCTTCACCGCCTTCAGGTCCTAGATCAATTAACCAATCTGCATTTTTAATCACATCTAGATTATGTTCAATAATTAAAACAGTATTTCCTTCATCAACTAAGCGCTGCAATACTTCTAATAAGCGTTTTATATCATCAGTATGTAAACCAGTAGTTGGTTCATCCAAAATGTAGAAATTATTTCCAGTAGATAACTTTTGAAGTTCTGAAGCGAGCTTCATTCTTTGGGCTTCTCCTCCAGATAAAGTAGTTGCAGATTGACCCAGTTGTACATAGCCTAAACCTACATCAACAATAGTTTGTAACTTACGATGAATCTTAGGAATATTTTCGAAGAACTTACATGCTTCATTAATCGTCATATCCAAAACTTGAGCAATATTCTTTTCACGATACGTTACTTCAAGCGTTTCTGAATTATATCTAGTACCATGACAAACTTCACACGGCACATAAACATCTGGTAAGAAATTCATTTCAATTTTGATAATTCCATCACCATGACACGCCTCACAGCGTCCTCCCTTAACGTTAAAAGAGAATCTAGCCTTAGTATATCCACGCATCTTAGCTTCATTAGTTTGTGCAAATAAAGTTCGAATATCGTCAAATACACTAGTATAAGTTGCTGGATTACTACGCGGAGTTCGTCCAATTGGACTTTGATCAATATCAATGATCTTTTCGATATTTTTATAGCCTTTAATAGACTTATATTTTCCAGGTTTTGCTGAATTATTATTTAATTTTTGTGCTAAAGCACGCTTCAAGATTAGGTTAACTAATGTTGATTTTCCAGAACCTGAAACACCTGTTACAACCACAAATTTTCCTAATGGAAAATCTACTGAAATATCTTTTAAATTATTTTCAGCAGCCCCCGTAACAGTAATCTTATTTCCACTACCTTTTCGTCTCTCTAAAGGTACAGGAACAATCTTTTTACCAGATAAATATTGACCAGTTAAAGATTTAGGATTATTCATTACTTCTTTTGGTGTACCGGCTGCCATTACTTTTCCACCATATACTCCAGCACCAGGTCCCATATCTACTAAGTAATCAGCCTGCTTCATTGTCTCATCATCGTGTTCAACAACAATTAACGAATTACCCAAGTCACGCATTTTCTTAAGTGATGAAATAAGACGATCATTATCTCTTTGATGAAGTCCAATAGAAGGTTCATCCAAAATATACATAACTCCAGACAAATTAGAACCAATTTGAGTAGCTAATCTAATTCTTTGAGCTTCTCCACCAGACAAAGTTCCAGCAGAACGGGATAAAGTTAAATAATCTAAACCTACATTGATTAAGAAAGTTAGTCGATCATGAACTTCTTTTAAAATTGGTTTAGCAATCATTTCTTCTTGCTCAGTCAATTCAACTGAATCAAAGAATTCTAAAGCATTAGCAATAGATAAATCTGAAGCTTCTGCAATATCTTTACCATTTACTTTTACGGCTAAGGCTTTTTCGTTTAATCGCTTTCCATGACAAGTTGCACAAGTAAGCTCAGTCATATACTTGCCCATTGCATCCCGCATAAATTTTGACATTGGATGATGGTATCGACGATCAATATTATTTAAAATTCCTTCAAATTCTTGAATTGTATCATTTACACCGAAGTCGCCTTCAAGATGGAATTTAATTTTCTTTCCTTTAGAACCATTCAAAATTAAATCCTTTTGACGCTTAGTCAATTTCTTATATGGTTTATCCAAAGGAATCTTCAATGCCTTACATGCTTGTTCAAGCATAGCAGTATAGTATTTAGAATTAGCCCAAGGTACTAAAGCTCCTTCGGCTAAAGTTTTGTCCTTATTCGGAATTACTAAATCTTCATCAACCGCCAATTTCATTCCTAATCCATCACAATCAGGACAAGCACCAAAAGGCGCATTAAATGAAAATAAGCGTGGCTCCATTTCACCAACTGTAAAACCACAGATTGGACAAGCATAGTATTCAGAAAAATTAATGCGCTCGCCCTTAATTACATCAACATCCATATAGCCATCGGCTAAACGAAGAGCAGCCTCTACTGAATCAAATAAACGACTGCGAATATTCTCTTTAACAATTAAACGGTCGACCACGATGTCAATGCTGTGACGTTTATTTTTATCAAGAGTAAATTCATCGGTAATTTCGTGCATTTCGCCATCTACAATGACACGAACATAACCAGCACGTTGAATCCGCTTAAATACTTCTTTATGCTCACCCTTTTTAGCTCTAATAACTGGAGCTAAAATTTGAATTCTACTTCTTTCAGGTAAACTCATTACCCGGTCTACCATCTGATCTACACTTTGTCTTTCAATTAAAGTACCATCATTTGGACAAACTGGATGACCAACTCGTGCCCAAAGAAGACGCAAATAGTCATTAATTTCAGTAACCGTACCAACTGTTGAACGGGGATTATGAGAGGTAGTTTTTTGATCAATAGAGATTGCTGGATTTAAACCATCAATTGAATCAACATCAGCCTTATCCATTTGACCTAAAAATTGTCTAGCATAACTAGATAAAGATTCTACATATCGTCTTCTACCTTCAGCATATAGAGTATC
This sequence comes from uncultured Lactobacillus sp., assembly GCA_947565635.1. GTDB lineage: Bacteria > Bacillota > Bacilli > Lactobacillales > Lactobacillaceae > Lactobacillus. The sequence goes on from CANOGU010000002.1 coordinate 10,022, forward strand.
AAAAGCTAACGAACTTTTTCCTGATCCCGATAAACCAGTAATGACTACTAATTTATCTTTCGGAATTGATAAACTTATATCCTTTAAATTATGTTCACGTGCTCCGTGAATAACAATTTTATCATTCGCCATCTAATTTCCTCCTCTACTTTTTCCTCTCATGAATTTGATTTTGTAAATCCATAATTGCATCACGTAAGTTTGCAGCTTCTTCGAAATCAAGTTTCTTAGCAGCTTCTTGCATTTGAGCAGTCAAAGTCTTAATCATGTTTTGCTTTTGCTTCTTAGTTAACTCATCAAAGTTCAAATCAGCAAAACTTTCTTTATTTTCTTTTTCATCACTATCTTTAGTAATTGAGATAACATCTCTAATTGGTTTAACGATAGTTTTTGGCGTAATTCCATGCTCTTCATTAAATTTCATTTGCAAACTACGTCTTCTCTCAGTCGCATCAATTGCTTCACGCATTGAATCTGTAACTGAATCAGCATACATAATTACTTTACCATTTGAATTTCTCGCTGCACGACCAATTGTCTGAACTAAAGGTCTCGTAGAACGTAGAAATCCTTCTTTGTCTGCATCTAAAATAGCAACTAATGAAACTTCTGGGACATCGATTCCTTCTCGCAAAAGGTTAATCCCAATCAATACATCAAATTTTCCAAGTCTTAGATCTCTAATAATTTCTAGACGTTCTAACGTCTTGATATCAGAGTGCAGATATCTAACTTTTATTCCCAAATCTTTTAAGTAATCAGTTAAATCTTCTGCCATTTTCTTAGTTAAGGTTGTAACAAAAACACGTTCATCACGATCAATACGCTTATTAATTTCGCCAACCAAATCATCAATCTGTCCTTTAATTGGACGTACTTCAATTTCAGGATCAAGCAAACCTGTCGGACGAATAATTTGCTCAACCTTATGATCAGTTTGATTTAATTCATAATCGCCCGGCGTTGCTGAAACATACATAATTTGGTTAACATGCTTTTCAAATTCTTCTAGCTTTAATGGACGGTTATCTAAAGCTGATGGCAATCTAAAGCCATAGTCAATTAAAGTTTGCTTTCTAGCGCGGTCTCCATTATACATAGCCTTTAATTCAGGCATTGTAGCATGAGATTCATCAATTAAAATTAAAAAATCATCTGGGAAGAAATCAAGCAAAGTATGTGGTGGTTGACCCGCTTTACGACCTTCCATATGACGAGAATAATTTTCAATCCCGTTCGTATAACCAACTTCACCCATCATTTCCATATCATAAGTAGTTCTCTGCTTAATTCTTTGTGCTTCTAAAAGCTTACCTTCTCCTTCAAATTTCTTAACTTGAATATTCATTTCATCCTTAATTGAAGCTAAGGCTCTTTGCATAATTTGTTCGTTAGTAACAAAGTGAGTAGCTGGGAAAATAGAAACTTGTTCACGTTCTCCAATCACTTCGCCAGTCAATGAATCAACTTCAACAATTCGATCAATTTCATCGCCAAAAAATTCTACTCTAAATGCATGATCTGAATATCCAGCTGGGAAAATTTCTACTACATCTCCCCGAACTCTAAAACGTCCACGTTGAAAGTCTATATCATTACGATCATATTGAATGTTCACTAAATCGCGTAATAATACATCGCGACTAATCTCTTGTCCTTCAGACAAAGATACTACACTAGCTGCATATTCGCGTGGATCACCCAAACCATAAATACATGAAACTGATGCAACTACAATCACATCATTTCTCGACATCAAGTCACTAGTAGTCTTATGACGCAATTGGTCAATTTCATCATTAATTGATGAATCCTTTTCAATATAAGTATCGGATTGCGGAACATAAGCTTCAGGTTGATAGTAATCGTAGTAAGATACAAAATAATCAACGGCATTTTTAGGGAAAAATTCTTTAAACTCACCATAAAGTTGACCAACTAAAGTCTTATTGTGTGAAATAACTAAAGTAGGCTTATTCAATTTAGCAATTACGTTCGCCATCGTAAAAGTTTTACCAGTACCAGTAGCACCTTCTAGGATTTGTGCCTTTTCACCTTTTTCAAAACCATCAGTCAATTTTTTTATTGCTTGTTCTTGATCTCCTGCCGGTTGAAATTTAGAGACAAGTTCAAACTTTTTATTCTTTTGTCGTCTAATCATTTTTCTTCCTCCGCAAAAAAAGTTGGACTAAACTAGCCCAACTTCTATTAACGTATTTATTTTACTACAGCGAACGTATTTTCGCACAATTTTTGCTTTATTTTAATAATTTTGCTAAGGCATCTTGATATTCTTCAGCTGCCTTTTCAGCAGTTTCAATATCCTTCTTGTTTACACCAACGTATGCCTTAATTACTGGTTCAGTTCCTGACGGACGAAGAGCAACCCAAGTTTCATCATCTAAGAAATACTTCAAAACATTAGACTTAGGAAAACCAGTTAGTGGAGTCTTCTTGCCATCTTCAATAGTTTCTTGAGTTTCAAAGTCTTGAATCTTAACAGCCTTAGCACCATTAATTTCTGACAAGTGTTCCTTCCGTAACTTGCTCATTAATTCAGCCATCTTCTTTTGTCCACCAATACCTGGCATTTCAATAGCCTTAGTAATTTCGTAAGCAACACCATATTTTTGCCAAATTTCTTGTAAACCATCAAAGACAGTCATGCCTTTAGAAGCATAATAGCTAGCAACTTCTGCAAACATTAATGCACCTTGCATAGCATCCTTATCTCTAGCAAATGGCTTAAATAGGTAACCGTAACTTTCTTCAAAGCCCATTAAGAACTTGCCGTCATTTTCTTTGTTCATGCGGTCAACTTCTTCACCAATGTACTTGAATCCAGTTAAAACATGCTTAGTCTTAATGCCAAAGTCATCAGCAATCTTAAATGGAAGAGCACTTGATACAACTGACGTTACTAATTCATAATCAGAAGATAAAGTACCGTTTTCCTTCATGTGAACTAATAAGTAGTATGCCATCAAAGTAGCAATTTGATTACCAGTTAATACTTGGAAGTCACCGTCAGATTTTCTAACAGCAGCACCCATTCTGTCAGCGTCAGGATCAGTTGCAATAATAACATTGGCATCTACTTCATTAGCTAACTTAAATCCTGGTTCAAACACATCACGGTATTCAGGGTTTGGCTTAATTGTTGTAGGAAATTCTGGATCAATAATTGATTGACTTGGGACTGGGATCACATTATCGAAACCGCCTTGTCTGAATGCACGGTCATAAAGCATCTTACCAGTACCATGTAATGGAGTATAGATGATCTTTAATTTATCAGCATTAGCTTTAACCATTTCAGGATCAACAGTAACATCCTTTAAACGAGCTAAGTATGCTTCGTCAACATCTTCACCAATTAATTGTAGAGTGCCATTAGCACGTAATTCTTCCACTGGTGCCGCTTTAACGCTGAAAGTGTCATCAACTTTTTGTGCATAAGCAAATAAGCGGTCTGCGTTTTCTGGTGCCATTTGAGCACCGTCTTCACCATACACTTTGTAGCCGTTGTATTGCTTTGCATTGTGTGAAGCAGTGATATTAATTCCAGCAAAAGTATTCAAATAACGAACTGCAAATGATAATTCAGGGGTTGGTCTTAAATCATCAAATAGGTAAACATGAATTCCATGAGCACCTAAAATACGAGCTGCATGTTCAGCAAATTCTCTTGAGTGATAACGTGAATCAAAAGAAATCGCAACACCACGTTTTTTAGCTTCTTCACCATTTTCGTCAATTAATCTTGCTAATCCTTCGGTTACTCTTCCCACAGTAAACAAATTAATTCTGTTAGTACCAGGTTCGAGTTTACCTCTCATACCAGCAGTACCAAAATTAATATCTTGTCCGAAAGCATCTTCAATCCACTTTTCATCTTTACCTAGATCATTTAATTGATCTTTTAAATAATCGGGTAAATTATTTGCATTAGTCCATTGACTATAAATTTCTTTTGCGTTCATAATTTCCTCTTTACGTAAATTTTATAGTTTCATCTGCTATTTTAACGCAAGTTATAATGAAATTGCTATCATAATTAACAATTAAATTATTCTGTTTGCAAAAGATATTAAACGCTTTTATAAAATTTACTACTGTTTGTATGTCATTAACTAAAGTTCCAGTTAATCTTACGCTCAAACTTTCCAAAAGGGAGTAAAGTAATTTCTCCTAACTCTATACCTTCTACTGGTGGATATTGTGCTTCTAAAGTAATCCCATCGTACTGTCCAATATTGTTTGCTACACCAGTATGATTAAAATGGTTAGCTGTATAAGTAACAATTGCTGGGGCATTAGTGGTCATAATCATTTTGTGTTTATTAGATGACAACACTGCTGCAGGCTGCATCCCATTCAAAATAAAAGGATGATCTAGGCCGTTACGCAAGTTAATTTGACTATCATCACTATCTAAAGCAGCAGATATCTTCTTACCTTGTCTAAAATCAAACACTGTATTCTCTACATTTTTCATTCCTTGATTTGGCAATCCATCCGTACCTACTGGCAAATAGTAATCCGCTGCAAGTTGGAGTTTTAAGTCGGTAGCTCTTTCACCTAAGTTGAAATATGTATGATTAGCCGGATTAAAAATTGTTAACTGATCACTAACAGCTTCTAATTTATATGACAAGTTATTTTCATTATCAAGCTTATAAGTGGCATGTAACTTCATGTTGCCCGGATAGCCATTATCTCCATCTGGATCAAAAAGAAAGAGATCAACTCGAGACTCTTGTTCTGAATTTTTTAATTTAAAGTTCCAGATTTTCATATCAGTTCCAATAACACCATGAATGTGGTTTTCTCCATCATTTTGAGGAAGTTGATATATTTGGTTGCCATGTTTCCATTGACCTAGCCGAACGCGTCCACAAATTCTGCCAACGGTCCCACCCAGAAAATTTCTTTCTTTTGAATAATCTTCTGGACTATTTAATGACAAAATCATATCTTCGCTATCAAGTAGAACTTTTTCTAAAGTTGCTCCATAATTAAGAATCTTAACCTTCATTCCTTGATTATTTTCAAGACTAATTTCACATAAGTCCTGACCATTTTTACGACTATACTTTCTAAAACTTGTTTTCATTTTATCTATCTACCTCGCTAACTAAAGCCTCGGTAAACTTTTGCCAGCCAGCTTCTCCATTTTCATTATTCTTGAAGACCCCGGCACACTCAAGAACTTGATCAAACACTTCAACTAGAGCTTGTTGAAGGATGCTATCTACATTTTCGCTAGTAATTTGATGGTTAGCTTTAATTTCTTGAGCCCAAGCAAGATGGCTTTCAGCTATCTCATTATTTTCATCGAGTAAATATTTCTTTACTTCTTCTAGTTCTTTCTTAAGTCTTCCAGGCAAAATTGCTCTCCCCATAACTTCGATTAAACCGATGTTTTCTTTCTTAATATGCCAAAGCTCAGAATGTGGATGAAAAATTCCTAATGGATACTTATCGCTAGTATTGTTATCGCGAAGAACTAAATCTAGAACAAATTTTTCTCCATCACGATGCATAATCGGAGTAACCGTATGATGTCTAGTCTTACCATCAAAAGCCGTAATTTGACGATCTTGATCACTATAACGAGCCCAAAAATCAATAATCTTACTACCTAGACTAATTAAAGCTAGTGAATTTTTACTAATTAGCCGCAAATCACTCATTGGCCAATCAACTATTCCTGCCTTAACATCCGGATATTTATCAAAAATAACTTCTTTCTTAATCTTTGCCTTCATCATTGGAAAGACGTGACGTCCGCCTTGATAGTGTTCATGAGCCAGCATTGAACCGCCGACAATTGGCAAATCTGCATTTGAACCAACAAAATATTCTGGGAGCTGTTTTTCAATATCAATCAAATTAATTAAGGTTTGTTGATTAATAATCATTGGAATATGCTTTTGATCTAAGAAAATACAATGCTCATTAAAGTAAGCATATGGCGAATATTGAAAGCCCCATGGACGACCACCGATAGTCATTCGAATTACACGTAAATTACTTCTGGCATTTTTTCCATATCCGCCAACATAACCTTCATTTTCTAAGCATAGAGCACATTGAGGATATTTATTACCAGTATTGTGAGCTGCAGCAGCAATGGCTTTAGGATCTTTTTCAGGCTTTGAAAGATTAATAGTAATTTCTAATTCATGATTCTTAGAACTCCTGCCTGAAAAAACAATATTTTTAGCAATTGCTTCTTTTTTGACATAATTATTATCAACACAAAGCTTATAAAACCAATCAGTTGCTCTATTAGCTGACTTTTGCATCTTTTGCCAGAAAATTTCATTTACTTTTGAAGGTGTTGGAGTCTTCAAATCATATAACTCATCATTCAAGACTTCGCGTGAAGTATTGTCATCTGGAATAATTTTACGATCGACAGCCATTTGCACAAGTTGGTGTACTGATGTTTGTTTTTCATCACATTCTTGGTCTTCATCACCAACTAAGGCTTTGATCTTGTTAATTATGTATACACGATCTAATTCTTGATAGGCTCCACTTTCAATAACCTCATCTGCAAATTTCTCAATAATTTTCATTTCTGTAGCCTCTTAATATTAAATTCTCTTAGTTCCATCTACAAGTTCTGCATCATAGAAGCTTGCGTTATAACCAATTGCATCTCGATAAATCTTGCCAACATTTTTCTTAAAGTTTTCAGCTTCGTTCTTCTTCACAATTGCAATTGCGCTACCGCCAAAACCGCCACCAATCATTCTGGCTCCTAAAACTCCGTCTTGTTTCCAAGCTGCTTCTGCTAAAGTATCAAGTTCCTTACCCGTTACTTCATAGTTATAATGAAGGGAAATATGAGATGCATCAATCAATCGACCCAATTTTTCAAGATCGTTATCTTCCATGGCCTTAGTTGCTCTGATTGTTCTTCCGTTTTCACTAACTGCATGACGAGCACGTTTTAATTCCGTTTCATCATTAATTAGGTATGAATATTCATCAAAAGTACTATCGTCTAGTTCACCTAGTGCTTTAATATCAAGCTTAGTTTGTAGTTTTTCTAAGGCCTTGTGACATTCACTAACACGATCGTTATAAGCAGAAGCTGCTAAAGTATGCTCTTTATTAGTAGACATAATAATAATTTCATAATCACCCAGTTTAAGTGGCTTATATTCATATTCCATCGTGTTACAATCAAGGAAAATAGCACTATCCTTTTTACTCATGATGCAAGCAAATTGATCCATGATTCCTGAATTTAGGCCAACGAATTCATTTTCAGTTTTTTGTCCTAGTCTTGCCAAAGTTGGACGATCAACATCTAAATCAAATTCATCTTTTAAAATCATCCCCATTAGCATTTCAATTGCTGCACTTGAAGATAGACCAGATCCTGATGGTAAGTCAGCCTTAATATAAAGGTTAAAACCATGGTTAATTTTTTCGCCGTCTTCTCTTTGACGTAAATAAGTAATCATTCCTTTAAAATAATTAGTCCAAAAGCGTTTATCTTTTTCTACTGAATCATCATCTAAATCAAATTCGACAATTTCACCATCTACATTACCTGAATAAAGACGAACCTTTTTGTCATCTCTTGGTCCATAAACGCCGTAAACACCTAAACTAATTGCTGCTGGAAAAACATGTCCTCCATTATAGTCAGTATGCTCTCCAATCACATTAATTCGACCAGGTGAGAAGAAAACATCTTTTCCACTTTCACTAAATACTTCTTGATAGTCTTTAAGTATTTCATCTTTATTCATAATTTTTACCTCTTAATTTTTTGCAATCGCTTTCATAATTAATTATAAAACTATTTACCTATTCAGTAAACAAATTTACTAAATTTCATAAAAAAGGTATAAAGTTAATATTACTCCTTTATACCTAACTTATTTCTAAAGCTTACTCAATAATTGAACTTCCCATGCCTTCATCTTTTTATTTGCACTTTTATCCGTAAATAAATTCTTATATGCATCAAATTCAGACGGCAAATCTTTTGTATCATTACTCATATTTAAGACGAAGTATAATTCTTTTCCGCTTTTTGTAACTCTTTTAGTTATTTCTAAATCTGTTTTAGTCTCTATTAAAGATTTTATATTCACAATTGAAATAAGATGATCAAATATTTTACTTAATCCCGCTTCATCTAATTGCGTTCCAATATACCAGCTAGTACCTTTACCCCATTTGTTCTCACTAACTGCTGGTGTTTCTTTATAAAATTCACTATTATAGTTTCCTAAAGCATGTGCACCTTCTAAATGCAACAAATCACAAATTAAGTTAGCTTGATAATTGTTACTATCTAAGGAAACAGTAATTTTTTGTCCTGGAATTACTGCATCGCTTTCCTCAACCCAGATACCTAAAACATCTTTTAAAGGACCAGGGTATCCTCCAAGGTACACGCTATCATTTTCATTTACTATTCCAGATAAATAGCTAGCAACAAAATTACCACCCCTTTTTACATATTGATCAATTTTTTCTGCTAAACCGCTTTTTATCATATATAAAACTGGAGCTACAACTAAGTCATATTGACTAAAATCGTCGTCAACGCTAATGATATCCGTTGGGATATTGCGCTTATAAAATTGTTTATAATAATCCAAAATTGATTCTACATAATCAAGATCTTGCGTAATTCCGTCAATATATTCATAAGACCAAAAGTTATTCCAGTCAAAAACAATTCCTACCTTCGCCTTTGTCTTTGATCCTAAAATTGTCGAACCAGTTTTTTCTAGTTTTTCTCCTAGTTCTGTTACTTCCTTAAATACTCTAGTATCAGTTCTTTGAGAATGTGAAATTACTGCACTATGGAATTTTTCCGATCCGCCAATGGCTTGTTTTAATTGGAAAAATTGAACTGTATCTGCTCCATGAGCAACTGCTTGCAATTCTGTAGCTGCCATTTGTCCCGGTCTCTTCAATGGACTATATGGTTGCCAATTTACTTGAGCAGGTGTCGATTCCATCAGCATAAAGGGTTGATGTTTTAACGAACGCATCAAATCATATAAAAATGCTGACTGATAAGTTGGCATGTTATAACTTGGATAACTATCATAAGAAATAATGTCTTGTTCTTTTGCCCATTTTTGATAGTCAAGTAATTTATTAGGTAAAGCATGAAAATTAGTTGTTACTAAAGCCACTGGGTCATATTTCTTTATAATAGCTTTCTCCATCTTAAAAAGTTTCAATAGGCTCTCAGATTGAAAACGCAAATAATCAAGCGATAATGCAGAAACAATAGTTTCAGTGCCTTCTGCTCCCCAGGCATCTCCTAATTCATTTGGAACTACTATTTCATCCCAATCATAAATCCTATGGCTCCACACATTCATATTCCATGCTTTATTTAAAGTTTCTAAATTTTTATATTTATATTTTAGCCAGTCTCTAAAAGTATTTTGACAATTGTCACAGTAGCAATTGCCCCCATACTCATTATTAACATGCCAAACTTTAATATGAGGATTTTTATAATATCGGCTTACTATTTTTTTAACTAATTTACTAGCAAGAACTTGATAGTTTTTACTATTAGAGCAAAAATTATGTCTTTGCCCAAAAACATGTCGTCTTCCCTGATAATCTACTCGTGCCACATCAGGATATTTTTTAAACATCCAAGCGGGCATAGCTGCAGTTGCAGTTGCAAGGACGATATCAAAATTAGCATCAGATAATTCTTTAACTATTTTGTCTAATTTTGAAAAATCATATTCTCCTTCTCTTTGCTCTAGTAAAGCCCAAGAAAAAACATTAATAGTAGCTGAGTTTAGATGTGCTTGTTTAAAAACTTGTATATCATTTGCCCAAGTATCTTCTGGCCATTGCTCAGGATTATAATCTCCACCATATAAAAAGCGTGATAATTGTGTCATATTTTTCTCCTTTATTCTGCTTGTAATCCCATTGTTTTTTCTGAATTCTTTATCGCTTCTCTAAATTCCACGCTTACAACTTCTTCTCCATGCTTAACAGTCTTACCAGTTTCAACTTCACTGGTTTTTACAATTTTTCGTGGTTGTGTATAAAAAACAATTACTGTGTCTTGATAACCATTTTCAAGAGCAAGGTCTCGATCAAATTCAAGTAATAAATCTCCTTTTCTCACATTTTAGCCATCATCATAGTAAGTCTCAAAGCCTTTTCCACGTAAGTTAACCGTTCCTAAACCAACATGTACCACGACTTGTAACCCTTCATCAGAAACAATTTCGAAAGCATGTTTAGTAATAAAGGTAAATTTAATTTTTCCATTAAATGGGGCATAGATCCTTCCTCTACTTGGCTTGATAGCAAATCCTTTACCTGGAAACGGCTTATTATTCTCATCAATAACTTCGCTTAAATTCATTAATTCACCATCCGCTGGTGCATAAACAATTTCATTTGTAACACTCGCATCAGGTTCTTCTTTATCATTTTCAATCTTGCCCTCCGCCAATTTATCTTTTAATTCTTCAACAACAGCCGCATGTTTCTTTTCCGATAATGTTACTTTTGTCAAAAAAACAATGATTGACAAAACAGCTAAAATTAATGGAATATATAAGGCAATAATATTGAAAGTATTAATATCATGAGCCGTCATATCAGCAGCAGTAGCTGTTCCAGTCGCAATTGCAACATAACCAACTAAAGCATTAGAAACTGTCCCAGTAAATTTATCAATCATTGGACGAACAGCTAAGACAACTGCTTCATTTCTTTGCCCATTCTTAAGCTGACCATATTCAATAGCATCAGTTAAAGTCAATACGGTTACCAACTGAGCGAAATTAATATTTAGTAAAACTAATCCCAAATCCATTAGGATTACATTATTACGTCCAAAAATGAAGAGAACGTAAGCTAAAACCATACAAGTTTGACCAGCAACAAATAACCATTTTCTTGGAATATATTTATTTAAAATTGGAAAACTTGGACTGATACAAAAGCCAATAATAGTTGCGATAACACCTACTACCCAGAATTCGTTAGGCTTACCAATTACAAATTTATACATATAAAACAAAATACCATTAGTAATAATATAAGCTAATGAATATAAGAGGTAAGCAAGACTTGGCCACAAGATTTGATCATTATGAAATATTGCTCCAAAAACTTGCTTCAAACTTGTCTTCTGCTTTGCCGAATTTCTAATAATATTGTGCTTTTCCTTAGTACCAAAGCAAACAATTAAAGCACAGACAATGGCGAGAGCGGAAATTACTGCTGCAAAAGCTAGCCAGCCAGCTGCTCCTTCTTCGTGCTTACCAGTTACCATATAAGTAACACTGGTCACAATCGGTACTACGATAATTGTTAATCCGTTCCAGCCAATTGTTCCTGAAAAAGCACCCAATGATGTATAAATTCCACGTGCATGTGAATCTTCACTTAAAGCTGGCACCATTCCCCAATAAGAAACATCAGATAATGAATAAAAAATATCAAAACCGATATAAATTAAGATAAATAATACAGCAAATAAGAGCCAACTTTTTTGAGCTAAACCAAAAATTCCAGTAAACAATACCAATAAAAGTAGTGCACTTACTAGTGTACCCACTAAAATCCAAGGTTTAAACTTTCCCCACTTTGTTTTAGTATTATCGACTATATTTCCTAAAATAGGATCAATTACTAATTCAGCTATCCTGATGACAACCATTAAACCAGTAATTAATCCAATCAGCTTACCTGCAATAGATGCCTGCATTCCACTGAACATACTACTGGTGATAAAAATAACAAAGTATGTGCTCATTACACCATAGAAAGCTGAATGACCTAAGTTACCCAAACAAAATGACGCGTAGGAAAGAATTTGCTTTCCTGACTTTTCATGAGATTTCATAAAAATTTCCTCCTCATCGCAACTGCGCAATCGCTTACATCGATATAATACTCGTATTTATATCTCTAGTAAATAAATAATTTTTATTTACTAAATAATTTACTAAATATCAAAATAAAAAAGGAATGTCTCTATCAGCATTCCTTTTTTATTTTTCTATGAAAAAATTATTTTTATTTATTAAATTATTTATCTTCCTTAGGAATAAAACTTTTACGGATAACTAATTTTGTATTCATATTTACCTCAATATGAGCTCGATCAGGTTTAATAATTAAATTAATCAGCATACTTAATGCCATATCAATCATTTCTTGCTGGTCAATATTATAAGACGACAAAGGCGGAGAAACATATTTAACAACATTGCTATTGTTAATACTTAATATCGCTGTTTCTTTTGGAATATTAATCCCTTCTTCATTAAATGCTTGTAAAACGCCCACTGCTAGCGTATCAGAAGCAATTAAAAATGCTTGCGGAAACTTATTTTTACATTTTGCCGTAACCTTTTTACCTAATTGATAACCATTTTCAACACTAAAAGGCCCCTCAACAAACATATAATTATTATTTTTTCCTCTAGCTTTCAAGTATTCAGCAAAAGCACTAGCTCGCCGATCAATTTCTTGAATTCCGTCATGCTTTGGTCCGACTCCACCAATAAATCCAATTTTTTCATATCCTTTTTTGAAGAACAGATCAATCGCATTTTTAACCGTAAGTTCAAGATTTGGGCGAATAGAATCAAATAATTCAGGAGCAGGATTTGTATCAACAAAAACTCCATTAGGCAGTATCTTATGCAACTGCTTTAATTTTTTATTTTCAATTGGTGCAGCCCCTATCCCAATAAATCCTTGAAATAAAGAAGCATTTTTTATTAAATCATCTATTTCATAAAATGTTTTCATTTGAAGGGCTTCTTTTTCAACTGTTGAAATTAAAGCATTTTTTAACGAAGTAAAATATTCATCTTGTAATTGCTCTTCATGATTAACACGATACAACAGTGCGATCGTAGGACGAATTTTCTTTTCTTGATGATCTTTCCAGTAACCTAACTTATTAGCAATCTCTAAAATTTTATTTTTTGTATCAGCTGTAATGGATAAGTTAGGATCATTATTTAACAAACGAGATACAGTAGCTGGAGAATAACCAGATTCTTCTGCTATTTTTTTTATAGTTGCCATAATTAATTCTTTCTATAATTTAATTACTCTGTTTAAACAAAAGTTTTATTTTTTCTATAAATAACATTATCAGTTCAGAAGATCATTTTCAAAGCTAATCAATAAAACACAAACATCATTTGTAAATAATTTACTATTTTTTAGTAAATTTTTTATTTAAATGATATAATAAAAGCGTCTTCAATATAATATTCTTAGAAATCAGGTAGAACCATGAAAGCAAATATTCGATGGCTAGATGATCCAGAAACTTTCCGCGTTAACCAAATTGCAGCGCACAGTGATCATTTATATTTCAAAAATTATGAAGAATGGGAACAAAAACGTAGTAGTTTTATTCAAAGTCTAGATGGAAAATGGCAATTTAAATTTTCTAATAATCCCCAAACTAGACCACTTGATTTTTACAAAACTAATTTTGATGCTTCAGATTTTGATTTCATTCCTGTTCCAAGTGAAATTGAATTAAATAATTATGCACAAAATCAATATATAAATACCCTCTATCCTTGGGAGGGAAAAATTTTTCGCAGACCAGCTTATTCACTAGGACAGAAAACAGATCGTTCATTCAGTGAAGGAGAAGATAATACGGTCGGTTCTTACATTAAACATTTTGATCTAGATAATTCTTTTCAAGGAAAGTACGTTCATGTTTTCTTTGAAGGAGTAGAACGAGCAATGTTTGTTTGGCTAAATGGTCATTTTATTGGATATGGTGAAGATAGTTTTACTCCATCTGAATTTGATCTTACCCCCTACCTTAAAGAAAAGAACAATATTTTAGCTGTACAAGTATTCAAACACAGTACTGCCTCTTTTTTAGAGGATCAGGATATGTTTAGATTTTCTGGAATTTTCCGCTCAGTAAAGCTACTTGCTTTTCCAGAAACACATTTAATGGATCTTGCATTAAAACCAACAATTACAAATGACTACCATGATGGAATTTTCAATGCCAAATTATCCTTTACTGGTACAAAAGATGGATATGTACGTTTAAAAATAAAAGATATCAATGGGCAAACTTTACTGGATGAAGAACATAATCTAACTTCAACAATTACAATCGAAAATAAATTACTGGAAAACATTCATCTTTGGGATAACCATCACCCTTATTTATACCAGTTATTTATTGAAGTCCAAGATTCAAATAAAAATCTAATTGAGTTAGATTCTTATAAATTTGGATTTCGAGAAATTAAAATAACTGACGATAAAGTTGTATTACTCAATGGAAAGAGACTAATTATAAATGGGGTCAACCGACACGAATGGAATATGAATAGCGGACGTACCATTACTAAACAGGATATGAAGGCCGATATTCAGACCTTTAAAAGAAACAATATCAATGCAGTACGTACTTGCCATTACCCTAATCAAATTCCGTGGTATTACTTATGTGATCAAAATGGTATCTACGTTATGGCAGAGAATAATTTAGAATCTCACGGAACATGGCAAAAAATGGGAGAAGTTGAGCCTTCGTATAATGTTCCAGGATCTTTAGCAAAATGGCGTAATGTAGTTATTGATCGTGCCAGAAGTAATTATGAAACTTTAAAGAATCATACTTCTATTCTCTTTTGGTCGCTAGGTAATGAATCATATGCTGGTGAAAATTTAATAGCAATGAATCAATTCTATAAATCGCACGATGATACACGCCTTACGCATTATGAAGGTGTGGTTCATACACCAGACTTAAAAAATAAAATATCTGATTTAGAAAGTTACATGTATCTTCCACCTAAAGAAGCTGAAAAATATTTAAAAAATAATCCTTCAAAGCCATTTCTTGAATGCGAATATATGCATGATATGGGCAATTCAGATGGTGGAATGAAATCTTACATTAAATTAATTGATGAATATCCACAATATTTAGGCGGATTTATTTGGGACTTTATTGATCAAGCTCTTTTAACCTATGATCCAATAAGCGGTAAAAAAGCACTCAGATACGGTGGCGACTTTGATGATCGACACTCAGATTATGAATTTTCTGGGGATGGTCTAATGTTTGCTGATCGAACTGAAAAACCAGCAATGCAGGAGGTTAAATATTATTATGGATTACACAAATAAACTCCACATTATTTACGGAGATGCAGCGTTAGGAGTACAAACTAAAAAATTTCAATATATTTTTAGTTATGAAAAAGGCGGACTTGAATCACTAAAAATCAATAATAAAGAATGGCTCTATCGGATCCCTACTCCAACATTTTGGCGTGCCACAACTGATAACGATCGCGGTAATGGCTTTAGCGTTAAGGCTGCTCAATGGTTAGGAGCGGATATGTTCAGCCAATGTAGTAAAATTCATCTAACAGTTGATGATCAAAAATTTGATCCTCTACCTATTGCTCCATTCAATAATCAATTTTCTAACCATGAATATGCAAATCTCGTAAAAATTAGTTTTGATTATAAAACTACTACTACGCCGGCAACTATATGCACGATTACCTATGTTATTGATTCCAGTGGACACGCAACTATTAAAATGCGTTACATGGGAAAAAAAGGATTGCCATCTCTTCCAGTCCTAGGAATGCGTTTTATCATGCCTACGATGGCAACTGGATTTGAATATTACGGACTTTCTTCTGAAACCTATCCTGATCGTAAAGCAGGGGCAAAAAAAGGAGTATTTCGCGTAAAAGGTTTACCTGTCACAAAATATTTGGTTCCACAAGAAAATGGCATGCATATGGACACAGATAAATTAATTATCACTAGAAATACTAGCCTGAATAATGCAGATCGTGATACAAATGATTTTCAACTAGAAATTAATAAAACTGATAAACCACTTAACTTTAGCTGCCTCCCCTATACCGCTGAAGAATTATAAAATGCCACACACATTGAAGAACTTCCACTAGCACGCAGAACAGTTTTAGTAATTGCTGGAAAAGTACGCGGTGTAGGGGGAATAGACAGTTGGGGGACAGATGTCGAGGAAAAATATAGAATAGATTCAAGTAAAAATTTTGAATTTTCATTCAAATTAAGTTAAAAATAATAAATTTAGAAGGAGTATTATAAATATGAAAGTATTAGTTATTGGTGGTGCCGGTTATATCGGCTCTCATGCTGTTAGAAAATTAATTGAAGAGGGAAACGATGTTGTTGTCCTTGATTCTCTCTACACTGGCCATAGAAAGGCTGTTGACAAGAGAGCTAAATTTTATCAAGGCGACATCGAAGATACTAATTTAGTAAGCAAGATCTTACGGGACGAAAAGATTGATGCTATTATGCACTTTGCCGCTTACTCATTAGTTCCTGAATCAGTTAAGAAACCTTTGAAATACTACGACAACAATGTCTCAGGTATGATTTCTCTTCTTCAAGCAATGGATGACGCTAAAGTTAAATACCTAGTATTTTCTTCATCCGCTGCTACTTATGGTATTCCAAAGACTTTACCGATTACTGAAGATACACCACTTGATCCAATCAATCCTTATGGCGAAACCAAGATGATGATGGAAAAGATTATGCACTGGGCTGACAAGGCTGACGGCATTAAGTCTATCGCTCTTCGCTACTTTAATGTTGCTGGTGCTTCAAGCGACGGCTCAATTGGTGAAGATCACGGTCCTGAAACTCACCTAATTCCTAATATCTTGAAGAGTGCTATTTCTGGTGATGGCAACTTTACTATTTTTGGTGACGACTATGACACTAAAGACGGTACTAATGTCCGTGACTACGTTCAAGTTGAAGACTTAATTGAAGCTCATATCTTAGCTCTTAAGCACGTAATGGAAACTAACAAGTCTGATGTCTTTAACTTAGGTACTGCTCAAGGTTACTCAAACTTAGAAATTCTTGAAGCTGCCAAGAAAGTTATTAGCATTGATATCCCTTACACTATTGGACCAAGAAGAGGCGGAGATCCTGACTCATTGGTTGCCGATTCAAGTAAGGCACGTAAAGTTCTAGGCTGGAAGCCAAAGCATGAAAATGTTGATGACGTTATCGCAACTGCTTGGAACTGGCACAAGAGTCACCCAAAGGGCTATGAAGATAAGTAAAGAATAAAGCAAAATAATAATTTTAATTTCACGTACAACAAAAGCTGTCTACCAACTCATGATAGACAGCTTTTAATTTGGATAATTTACTTTTCACTTAAGCCTTGGTAGTAATTGTATACTTCTTGACCAGCAATACTTCCTTCACCAACAGCCGTAGTGATTTGACGAAGTTCCTTAGAGCGAACATCCCCTAAGGCAAAGACACCATCAAGTCTAGTACGCATATGGTCATCAGTTAAGATCCAGCCTTGTTCATCAGTAATGCCCAAGTCCTTAAAGGCAGCAGTCTGTGGTTGAATACCAACATAGATAAATACACCAGCTACTTGTACTTCTTTTTCTTCACCAGTTTCTTTATCCTTGTATTTAACGCCGACTACTTTATTTCCATCGCCAACAATCTCTTCAGTCTGAGCATTCCAGATAAACTTCATCTTATCATTTTCAAATGCCTTCTTTTGTAATTCAGCCTTTGCACGAAGTTGATCACGACGATGAATAACAGTAACAGACTTAGCTGATTGAGCTAGGTATAATCCTTCTTGAATAGCAGAGTCTCCACCGCCAATGACTGCAACATCTTCATCCCTAAAGAAAGCAGCATCACATACCGCACAGTAAGAGACACCTTTTCCAGCATATTCTTCTTCACCTGGTACTCCAAGATGCTTATGAACTGCACCAGTTGCAATAACAACAGCGTTAGCTTCATATTCACCTGAATCAGTTTTAACAATTTTCTTCTTACCATCCTGCTCAATACTTTGAACATCGCCATACGCAAATTCAGCTCCAGCATTTGTTGCAGTCTGATACATCTTCTCACCTAATTCAGGTCCTTGAATATCTACAAAGCCAGGATAGTTATCAATACCAGCTGTATTATTCATTTGACCACCATAAATACCGCGATCAAGAATTACAACCTTTAAGTTGGCCCGAGCGGCATATAATGCAGCAGTCAATCCACCAGGACCTGCTCCAATTACGATTACATCATAAGTCTTTTTCTCAGACATATTCTCGCCTCAATTCTTACTTTTCGTAAGTATATCTTACTATTAAAAAATAAAAATTGCAATCTTTTTGCCTAAAGTTGAATTTCAGGCTTTGGGTTTCTTCCCATCATTGTCTTAATTTCTTCATCAACATCAGCATTTTCGTAAAGAACACGATAAATTGCTTCACTAATCGGCATATCAATATTCTTTTCTTCTGCTAATTCATGGACAGCTTTAACAGTAGTAGCACCTTCCACAACCTGTCCCATATTTTCTAAGACATAGTCCAGGCTCTTTCCTTCACCGATTTGCTTCCCAGCACGCCAATTACGAGAATTAGATGAAGTAGCCGTTACGATTAAATCACCAATACCAGAAAGACCTGAGAACGTCATTGGCTTAGCACCAAAGTATTTAACGCCTAAACGAGTAATTTCAGCTAAACCTCTAGTCATTAAAGCAGCTTTAGCATCATCGCCATATCCTTTACCAACTAAAATACCAGCGGCAATTGCAATAACATTTTTAACTGCTCCACCTACTTCAACTCCAACTAAATCATCATTAGTATAGAAGCGAACGTAATTATTTGAGAATAATTCTTGAACTCGTTTAGCATTTTCTTCACTAGTAGAAGCACATGCGATTGCAGTCAGATCTTTTTGGGCTACATTTTCAGCATGACTAGGACCAGAAATAGCAACAATTCTTTCACTATTATTAGGATAAACTTCTTCAGTTAAAATATCTGAAATTAATTTTTTACTACCTGGTTCAATTCCTTTAGTAGCAGTTACTAATAGAGGAGTAGCACCAGTTTTATCTAATATTTTACGTACCTTCTTAGCAACAATACGTACTGCTTTAGTTGGTAAAACAAATAAAACAATTTCAGCCCCATCTAAAGCATTCTCCAAATTTCCAGTAGCTGGGACATTTGGATTAAGCTTCCAATTCTTCATATAGTGAGCATTAGTATGGTGTTCGTTAATTTCTTGGTTAACACTATCAATGTTTCCATATAACACAACATCATTTCCGTTATCTGCTAACATTGATCCAAGAACAGAACCCCATGAACCATTACCTAAAACTGCAATTTTTGCCATTTTCTTACTCAAACTTTCTATAAAACCTATTTCTTTCAATCTCTATTATACGGGTATTTCAATCCACTACCAGCTAAATACCATTTTGGCTTTACAACTTTACGCCGATAAACCCATAAAATAATCGCACCAAAGAATAATACTAAGCTTAAGGCTTGTGAAACTCTAATTGTATTAGCAATGTACAAGCTATCAGTTCTCATCCCTTCAACAAAGAAACGAACAGCTGAATACCAAATCACATAACTTAAAAAGATTTCGCCGCGCTTAAAGAGATGTTTTCTATGTCGTAAACTTAAAATCAAAATTAAACCAATCAAGTTTAAAGTAGATTCATATAAATAAGTTGGTTGATAATAAGCGCCATTGATATACATTTGCTGAATAATAAAATGAGGTAAATGTAAACTTTCTAGAAACGCCAAACTTGTTTTTGCACCATGCGCTTCTTGATTCATAAAATTACCCCATCTAGCAATTACCTGAGCAGCCATAACACCAGGAGCAATAATATCAAGCATCAAAAACGGTGGTAACATTCTCTGATGACAGAAAACTAACAAGACTATTAATCCAGCAATTAATCCACCGTAAATAGCAATTCCACCATTCCAGATAGCGATTATTTGATCTGGATGCTGTGAAAAGTAACCCCATTCAAAAACCACATAATAAATACGTGCTCCAATAAAGCCAATTGGAACTGCCCAAAGAACGAAATCAATAAAATCATCAGGCATGATATGCCTTTTTTTACCTTCATTAATAGCCATTAAAGTTGCTACCAATACACCAGTAGCCATTAAGATCCCGTACCATTTAACTTGAAGTGATCCTAAAGTAAAGGCTACGGGATTTAACGCTAAACTCATTTTTTATTTTCACCCTCACTTTTTTTAGAATTATCTGAAATTAACTCAGTTAAATTCTGTTCAAATTTTTGACTTGCATCATATCCCATCTTCTTAGCTCTAAAGTTCATGGCTGCAACTTCAATAATAATTGCTAAGTTTCGACCAACTTTAACTGGGACAGTTACTTGCGGTACATCTACTTCAAAAATTTCTTGCGTCTTTTCATTAAATCCTAAACGATCATAATTAGCTTTAGGATCCCAATTTTGTAAACGAATAATTAATTTGATTTCAGTACTATTCTTAACCGCACCAGCTCCGAATAAGCTCATGACATCAATAATTCCAATTCCGCGAATTTCCATTAAATGCTTTAGAATTTTTGGAGCTTCTCCAACTACGGTTTTGTCATCTTTTTGATAAACATCAACTCGATCATCTGCGATTAAACGATGACCCCTCTTAATTAAATCTAGGGCAGTTTCAGACTTACCAACACCAGAATTACCAACAATTAGGACACCCATACCATAGATTTCGACTAATACACCATGCATACTCTTTCTAAGAGCTAATTGCTCATCTAAGAACTGCGTAATAACACTAGAAAGATGTGTGGTAGCCATGTTACTAGAGAAAACCGGAATATTTTCTTTATCCGCTGCTTCAAGTAATTCAGAAGGAATTGGCAATCCACGAGACACGATAAAACAAGGTGTTTCCGGAGTAGCCATTTTATTGAATACTCTCTCACGCAAATCATGATCTAAGCGAGCACTGTAAGAAATTTCGGTTCTCCCTAAAAGCTGAATTCGATTTTTAGGATAAAAATCAAAATATCCCGTTAATTCTAATCCAGGACGTGAGATATCAGAAGTATTAATTACCTTTTCATTTAAATATTCTTTTCCCTCAACAATCTTAAGTGAAGGAACATCTTTTACTAATTCACTAACTTTAACTGCTTCAACCATTTTTGTTGTCCTCTTTATCTTCTACATCTTTGACTGAAACATTTCGTGCTTTCTTTCGCTTTTGATTATTAGCAGGATGCTGAACTGGATTATGAGTATCTGAAACCTTATTATCTTTTTTACTACCTGAAAACTTAGCCATTAGCCAAATTATCAAAGCAACAATTAATGCAAGTGGTAAAAGTCCAATAAAGAACTTAAATACTGCAAACAAGATACTCAAAATAACCAAGGCAACCAATACTAATATTAAAATAGTTACAAATCCCATAGGCTTTTTCCTTCAACTTTAATTTGGATTTCTTTGACTTAATAACCATTGTAAATAGGCATAGATAAAATCATCTAATTTTCCATCCATTACACCATTTACATCACTGGTTTCAAAATTAGTTCGATGATCTTTTACCATATTATATGGATGAAAAACATAAGATCTAATTTGTGAACCAAATCCAATTTCTTTTTGATTCCCTTTAAGCTCTTCGGTTTGTTTTCTCTTCTTTTCTTCTTCAAGCTGGAACAATTTAGCACGCAACATATTCATTGCAGTTTCTCTGTTTTGAAGCTGAGAACGTTGAGCTTGAGATGAAGTAACAATACCAGTTGGCAAGTGGGTAATTCTTACGGCACTTGAAGTCTTGTTAATGTGCTGTCCACCAGCACCACTAGAGCGATAAACATCAATTCGTAAGTCATCTGGATTAATATCAACTTCAATACTCTGATCAATTTCAGGAATTACTTCAACTGAAGCAAAAGAAGTATGTCTTCTTTTAGCTGAATCAAAAGGTGAAATTCTTACAAGACGATGAACCCCATTTTCCGACTTAAGTAAGCCAAAGGCGTTCTTGCCTTGAATTCGGATACTTACACTTTTAGCTCCTGCTTCTTCACCAGGTTCATAATCTTCAATTTCGAATTTTAGACCATGGTTAGAAGCATAACGTTGATACATTCTTAACAGCATATCCGCCCAATCCATGGCTTCAGTACCACCAGCACCTGGGTGAATTTCCATCAAAGCATTATGTTGATCATACTTATCTGATAACAGTAATGATAATTCATAATCATGAAAACTTTGTGATAAAGAACCCATTTCTTCGGATAATTCTTCACTTAATTCAGGATCTGGATCTGCCTTAAGGAGTTCCAAGGCCGTTTGAGCATCATCAAATTTTTCTTCAAGATTCTTAAAATTCTCACTTTTTTCCTTCATTTGATTAGTTTCACTAATCAAACTCTGTGCCTGATCTTGATTATCCCAAAAACCAGGCTCAGCCATTTTCTGCTCATTAATTGCAATACTTTCACTTAATGAGTCGAAGTCAAAGAGACCTCCTGAAGTGATCTAATTTAGGACTAAGCTTATTTAATTCTGCTTGAATTTCACTAATTTCCATATTAATTCCTCGCATTACTTAAATTATTATTACTTTAATAATAGCAAAAAAGAGAGACATTATCTGCCTCCCTTTTTGTTTTATCGACTAATGTTCTGTCTGATTTGAGCCTTCATAAATAGACGGGTGGCATCAAATTCGATATCACTGATCATTTCCTCAAACATTCTATAGCCTGCTTCTTGATATTCCACTAATGGATTAAGTTGACCATATCCTCTCAAACTAATAGATTGTCTCAATTGATCCATTGCATCAATATGATCAGTCCAGCGTTCATCTACAACACGCAAGATAACAACCTTTTCAAATTCTAGCATTTGTTCTGGATCAGCAAGTTGCTTTTCTTTCTCAGCATAATTATCTTCTGCTATCTTATAAAGACGCTTCTTTAATTCTTCAGCACTTAAGTGCTTCATATTAAGCTTTTTAGTAGTTTCTTCATCAGTAATAGCAGACGAAATGAAATCTCTCAACTGATCATTACGCCAATCCTTTTTATCACCCTGTGTATACATATCAACTTGATGATCAATAGTCCGTTTAATCATCGGCATTAATACAGGCTTCAATGTTTTTTCTTCAGAGATAACCTGCATTCTTTCACCATAAATGATTTCACGCTGAGTACGCATAACATCATCGTATTGCAAAGTTTGCTTACGAGTATCGTAGTTGTTACCTTCAACACGCTTTTGAGCTGATTCAACTTGCTTAGTAATCATCCGTGATTCAATAACTTTATCGTCATCATTATTAGAGATTCGATCAAGGAAGAGCTTTACGCGATCTCCACCAAAACGCTTCATCAAATCATCTTCTAATGAAAGATAAAATCTTGTTATACCAGGATCTCCTTGACGACCAGATCTACCACGAAGCTGATTATCAATACGACGAGATTCATGACGTTCAGTACCAATAACTGCTAAGCCACCTAATTCTTTAACACCAGGCCCTAATTTGATATCAGTACCACGACCAGCCATGTTCGTTGCAATTGTAACTGCTCCTCTTTGACCAGCATTCATGATAATTTCTGCTTCTTTAGCATGGTTCTTGGCGTTCAAAACTGCATGTGGAATACCCTTTTGATCAAGCATTTGACTTAAACGCTCTGAACTTTCAATCGCAACTGTACCAACCAAAACCGGTTGTCCCTTTGCATGACGTTCTTTGATTTCCTTTACTACAGCTTCAAACTTTGAATCAAGAGTTGGATATAAGATATCTGGCAAATCTTTACGTGCAATTGGTCGGTTAGTAGGAATAGTAATAACTTCCATGTTATAAATTTCACGGAATTCTTCTTCTTCTGTTTTAGCCGTACCAGTCATACCAGCCAATTTTTTATACATTCTAAAGAAGTTCTGATAAGTAATTGTTGCTTGAGTCTTAGATTCTTCTTGGATCTTAACTCCTTCTTTAGCTTCGATAGCTTGATGAAGTCCATCAGAGTAACGACGTCCCTCCATTACTCGTCCAGTAAAGGAATCAACAATCATAACTTCTCCATTTTGTACCACATAATCAATATCTTTTAACATAAGGTAGTTAGCTCTCAAAGCTTGATCAATGTGGTGAACTAAAACTTGGTTATCGATATCGTATAAGTTCTTTAAACCAAAGTGTTCACAAGCTTTTTTAATTCCTTGATTAGTTAAATTAATAGTTTTTGTTGGCCAATCAATTTTGTAGTCACCATGATCTTCATCATCATCCGCATCATCGTCACTTTTATCTTCAGTTAAAGTTTTGACAAAACGATCAGCACGGATATATTCACTGTTTGCTTGTTCTGCTTGACCAGAAATAATCAAAGGCGTTCTAGCTTCATCAATTAAAATCGAGTCAACCTCATCAATAATTGCATAGTTAAGCGGACGTTGAACCATTTGATCCTTGTAAACAACCATATTATCTCTTAAATAATCAAAACCTAATTCAGAGTTGGTTGAGTAAGTAACATCACAATTATAAGCGTCTCGCTTTTCATCTGCAGACATTGAGTTAAGGTTCAAACCTACAGTTAAACCTAGCCACTTATAAAGCTGTCCCATTTCACTTTCGTCACGGCTAGACAAGTATTCGTTAACCGTTACAACATGAACACCTTTACCTGTCAAAGCATTCAAATAAACAGGTAGAGTCGCAGTTAAAGTCTTACCTTCACCAGTCATCATTTCAGCAATATTACCATAGTGAAGTGCAATACCACCAATAATTTGAACGCGGAAAGGATATAATCCTAAAACTCTCTTAGCACCTTCACGAGCTGTCGCAAAAGCTTCTGGCAAAATATCATCTAATGTTTCACCATTATCTAAACGCTTGCGAAATTCAGGTGTCTTTGCTTGTAATTGCTCATCAGACAACTTTTCATATTCGTCTGCTAAAGATTCTACCTTAGTTGCTAATTTTTCAAATTTCTTTAATTCTCTTCTGTCATTGTCATAAATTTTTTTAAGAATATTAGCCATTTAATCGGTCCTTAAGTTTAAATTTTGTGCACAAATCTAAAATAATACTATGTAATTTTAACATTAAATTGTAAAAATGAGAAACCTACTGTTGCAAGAAAAAGCCTCTCAAGCTTTATTATTGCTTGAGAGACTATTAATTTTTAAAATCACCTTAATTATTCGTTAGTTTCAATTAGGCCGTAACGACCATCATTTCTGCGATAAACAATACTTGTTCCATTAGTATCTGCATCTTCAAAAACAAAGAAGTCATGACCTAATAGATCCATTTGTAAAACCGCTTCTTCAGCACTCATTGGCTTTAAGTCTAAGTGCTTGTTACGAACAATATCAAATTCTTTAGGGGTCTTCTTTTCTTCCTCTAAATCTTCATAGAAGAAATCCTTTAGTCCCTTTTCACGACTCTTTCTGTTAATACGAGTCTTGTATTTTCTAATTTGACGCTCTAACTTTTCAGAAACAAAGTCAATACTCTTGTACATGTCATCAGTTGTATCTTCTGCACGTAAAACTAAGTATGGAAGTGGAATAGTTACTTCAACCTTAGAAGTGTGATCTGGATAAACCTTCAAATTGATGTGAGCAATTACATCAGAATTAATTTCGAAGTACTTTTCGAGCTTTGTCAATCTTTTTTGAACATAATCTCTTAAGGCATCAGTAACTTCGATATTTTCTCCACGAACATTGTATTTTAACATTGTAGATTCTCCTTCCAACGTCTTATGACGTTTTTCTTTACACATTTAGTATAACAAATTGTAAGCGGTTTTACTAATGATTTATCTACTTATTGTAAAACTATTTATTTCACAATTAGAATATACTTCTAAAAGTGCATCCCGCGCATGATAAAGCGTCCTCCCAGTAGTATAAATATCATCCAATAATAAAATTTTTCCATTAATATTTTCCTTTTTAATAGCTAGAAATGTCTGTTTAGTTAATAAGCGCTCATTCCTATTCTTCTCGCCTTGTGCTTTTTCATTATCGTTTTTAATTAATAAATTAGTCAGCGGAACTAAGTTCTGATAAATAGACCTTATCGTATCAAAACCGCGTCTCTCCAAATGGCTAGGAGAACTAGGTACAGGGACATAATAATCAGCTACTGGTAAATTATCAATTAATTCAACTAAAACATGACATAAAATATAATCACCATATCTTTTATATCGCACCATAAGATCATGGAAAGCGTCATTATACTTATATAAAGACTTATTGCCTAATAAATTGTTTCCATATATTTTTTGCCACTGAAGACAATCAGAACATAAAGCTTCTTTCTTTACTTCTTTACTACATCCCACACATAATTTACCCGACTTTTTAGCAAAATTTTCTAAGCAAAAATTGCAAGTATATTTTTCTTTAATTTTAGTAAAAGAAAGCAACTTTTCGTAATTAATTTGTCTTCTAAAATTAGAATTACACAATAAACACTTACTCATTTATTCATCATCCTAATCTGTTTCATGGCTGCCCTTAGGCTTTTCGTATATTTGTGATAACAAAACATTACTAATCCATTTCGATCATCGGCACTTCGTCCTACTCTTCCAGCAATTTGAACTAAACTAGGTGTATTATAAATTGGATCATCAGCTGCAATCACAATTACTTGAACATGCTTAAAGGTTACCCCGCGCTCTAAAATAGTTGTTGTTAACAAAATATCGATTTCTCCTGTACGAAATTTAGCTACTTTCTCTTGTCTCTCTTTATCTCCTGCATAGACGCTAACAATCTTATTTTTATTAAACGATGTCCTTAAATGCTGCTGATAAATTGGTAGTTCTTTAATTCGAGGGACAAAAATTAAAAGCGGCTTTTTCATCGTAAGAATCTTTTTGATCTGACTAATTAAGGCAGGATGAATCTTACCTTTTTTAGAAATAAATGATTTTAAAAAGTATTTTTCTTTAGGTACCGGTAACAAACCTTGGTGAAATCTCCTTTTAAGTAAGGAATAATTTATAGCTTTTCTTTTTGCTTTTTTTAATAACTCCTCATCAGGTGTTGCTGTTAGAAAAAAGGTACAACCCGTTTCTTTGATTGCTTTTTCAGCGGCAAAATGTAGCATTTTGTTTTCATAAAATGGGAACGAATCCACTTCATCAATCACAATCAAATCAAATGCTTGATAAAATTTTAAAAGTTGATGCGTAGTACAAATGATAAATTGTTCATCTTCGGCTTCGTGATATTCTCGTCCATGATATTTACCAATCTTTACAGCTTTAAAAGCTATTTGAAAACGTGGAAATAATTCATCCACTACGTCAATTCTAGGTGTTGCAATTGCAACTCTTGCTCCATTTTTCAAGGCAGTCTCTACAACCTTAAAAAGCATTTCAGTCTTACCAGCCCCAGTTACGGCATGAATTAAATGATCTCTTTTTTCCTTAAATGATTGAACGAGTCCTTTTGAAATCACATCTTGTTGTTCTGTCAGCTTTCCGTTCCAACTAAGTGGATTGAGTAAAGGCGAATATGAACTACTCTCTAAACTTCTCTCTAATTCATCCCCTTCACTTATCCTCCCTAGCCCAATACATTCTCTGCAATACTTGCGTCCATCTGGCAGGCTAAAAGACGATTCAGTATTACATCTTTGGCAAACTCCATTTATCATTGCTGGCACTTTTGTCGTTTTAATGTTTATGTTATGGTTATTTTGATCATAGATCCATTGCCGTCCTTTTAATTTATTCATTTCGATCACCCTAATATTAATTACGCAATTGGAGGCGATTTTTTGTCGTTAAAGCGAAAAAATTATTTAACCATTAGTAAATCAGGACAACATGAAATAGTTATTAAGAAAAGTAGATTTATCTGTTCCTTTACTCGAACTAAAACTGTTGAAGAAGCTCAAGCTTTTATTGCGAAGATTTCTAAAAAATATCATGATGCAAATCACAATACATATGCTTACACAATCGGCTTAAACGATGACCAAGTTAAGGCAAGTGACAATGGTGAACCATCTGGGACGGCTGGTATTCCAGAACTAAAAGCTCTTCAACTAATGAAATTAAAAAACGTAACCGCAGTTGTTACTAGATATTTCGGCGGTACTAAATTAGGAGCTGGCGGATTAATTCGGGCTTATTCTAATTCAATTACCGAAGCCGCTCAAAACATTGGTGTTGTAAAATGCATTATGCAACAAAGAATTGAATTTTCTATTCCTTATAATCGTCTTGATGAAGTTAATCATTATTTAGAAGAAAGTAAAATTTTAATTGCTAACCAAGCCTATACTACTGATGTAACTATTCAAATTTTTCTAGATCTTGAGCAAATACCTCAAGTTGAAGAAGATCTAACTAATTTATTATCAGGAAAAGTAGAATTTAAAAAGCTTGATCAACGCTTTAATGAAATTCCCATTACCGATTTCAATTTTCATGAGCAATAAAAAAGATTTACGTTAGTGCTACACACTAATGTAAATCTTTTTTGTCTGTATTTTTTTTATTTAAACGTCTTACTTTTACCTCTGGATCTGCACGCTCCATCTTATTAATTGTTCTCTGCAAGAAATGAAGTAAGGGCTTATATTTTTCACCCAATAAGCCAATAGTTTCGACGAATAATTCTACCGCAAATAATAAGCCTAAAATTAATAGCCAAATTCCCCATCTTGGAGAAACAAGTGACAGCAATGACACAAATGAAAAAATAAGTGATATTCCATAAATTGCTAAAACTGTTTGACGATGGCTTAGACCCATTCTCAACAATTGATGATGCAAGTGATGCTTGTCAGCCTGTGAAATATTCCTCTTATTTAATTTTCGTCTAATCATTGCATAAACAGTATCAGTAATTGGGACACCCAAAATAAGTATTGGAACTAATAAAGATACAAAAGTTACATTTTTTAATCCTTTTAGAGACAATACGGAAATCATGAATCCGATATAAAGCGCTCCCGTGTCTCCTAGAAAAATCTTTGCTGGATGAAAATTATAGGGTAAAAATCCTAGCAAGCAGGCCGCAAGCATAATACAGGTAATCGGAACATAATGTTGCCAACTTTTCAGAAAGAAAAATCCTACAATTCCCATAGTTACGAGTGAAATCATAGTAACTCCGGTAGCAAGGCCATCCAAGCCATCAATTAAATTAACAGCATTGGTTAAAGCTAAAATCCAGAAAATAGTTAGTGGAAAGCTCCACCAGCCTAACTGAATATGTCCTAAGAGTGGCAAGCTTAATTCTTTTACCTTAATTCCCGCTAAAAAATATACTACTAGAGCAGCAATAAAGATTCCAAACATCTTCTGTCTTGGTTTTAATTCTAAAATATCATCAATTAATCCAGTTAGAATGATAACACTAGATGCTAATAATACGGAAAAAAGTTCATGAGTTGGAAAATCCTGTCTCAATAAGACAAATTGTCCAATATTAAAAGCAACAAAGATTGCTAGTCCACCAATAGTAGGCATTGGCTTTTTATTAATACGACGAGCATTTGGATTATCAACCGCACCTAATACAAAAGCTAATTTTCTAATAAAAGGAGTTATAGCAGCAGTAATGATTACTAATAAAAATATTTTTACAATTGTTTGAAACATAACAATCTACTTTCTAAACTTCTTTTTTCATTATACCTACCACTAAATATAAACACAATAAACTATAAATAAAAAAGACGAATCTTTAAGATTCGTCTTTTTTATTTAGCTATTGCAACAGCACGTTTTTCTCGAATAACTGTAACTTTAATGTTACCAGGATATTCCATATCTTGTTCGATTTGATTTCTAATGTCATGAGCCAAAATAGTAGTTCGAGCGTCAGAAATTTTATCTGGCTCAACCATTACTCTTATCTCACGGCCTGCTTGAATTGCATATGCTTGCTTAACACCAATATGGCCTTTCGCTATGGTCTCTAGTTGCTCTAATCTACGAATATAATTCTCTAAAGATTCGCTTCTAGCACCTGGACGAGCTGAGGAAATTGTATCAGCAGCTACCACTAATTCCGCAATAAATGATAATTTTGGAACATCGTCGTGGTGAGCAGCAATTGCATTCACAACCAAATCTGGTTCATGATACTTGCGTGCAAGTTCAACACCAATTTCTACGTGGGAGCCTTCGATCTCATGATCAATAGACTTCCCAATATCGTGTAATAATCCTGCGCGTACCGCTATTTTTTCGTCTAAACCAAGTTCAGCAGCCATTACACCTGTTAATTTACCTACTTCAATAGAGTGTGACAAAACATTTTGTCCATAAGAAGTACGATATTTCAATCGGCCCAAAATCTTTACTAATTCTGGATGCATCTTATGAATACCAAGTTCCATCAAGGCACTTTCACCGGCTTCGTAAATATCATCATTTACTTCTTTACGAGCTCGATCAACCATCTCTTCAATTCGTGCGGGATGAATTCGGCCATCTTTAATTAGACGCTCCAATGCTCTTTTGGCAATTTCTCGTCTAATTGGGTCAAAACCACTTAAGACAACTACATCTGGAGTATCATCAATGATTACATCTACACCAGTTAATGCTTCAAAAGAACGAATATTTCTACCCTCACGACCAATGATACGTCCTTTCATATCATCGCTTGGCAAATTAACAACTGAGACAGTCTTTTCAGAAACTGTATCTGCTGCACTACTTTGAATTGCATCAATAATTACTTTACGAGCAAAATGATCGGCTTTTGCTTGAGCAAGTTGATTACTTTCTTCAATCATTTCAGCTCTTTCTTTCACTAATTGATCTGAAAGTTTATCTAAAACAATCTTTTTAGCATCTTCTTGATTTAACTCTGCAACTTCATAGAGCTTCTGCTCACGTTCAATAATTAACTGATTGGCTCTCTTTTCTTTTTCCAAGACGTGAGCCTGCAATTTTTTAATTTGGTTTTCTTTTTGTGTGAGCTGGGAATCTTTTTGATCCAGCAGACTATCTTTATGATCAATTGCATCTTCACGTTGCAGTAAGCGATTCTCTTGTCTAGAAACTTCTTGTCGACGCTCATTAAGTTCATTATCTACTCTTTCACGATAATGATGAATTTCTTCTTGTGCCTCCAAGATTTTTTCTTTCTTTGCATCAGCCGCAGCCTTTTTCATTGCTTCTTTTTGTGAAGCAAGATTAGCTTCAACAGCTTTAGCCTTACTTTCCGCATCTGCCAAGATGTGTTTTGCATCATGAGCTGCATTTTGTGCTTGAGTTTCCCATTTATTCTTACGGATACTATAACCAGCACAACCTCCAACTAAGACAGAAATAATAGCGACAGCAACAGGAACTAAAATTGTATTTATCATATCTTTTACTATCGCCTTTTTATAGAATTATTTCACACATTATTAATAATAAAAGTATCCGCAAGTGATGTCAATCATACAAAAAACCTTAGCATTTAAATGCCAAGGTTTAATTGGATCTGTTTACTCTTTTTTTGTACTTTTTTCGTTAGAAACATCTTTATTTTTAGCTGATGCTTCCTTTTCTTTTTCCTGCTCTTGCTTTACTTTTTCAGGATTTTCTCGTTCCTCAATTGCTTTAGCATCAATTCCATATGCTTCACGTACTTTTGCTTTTACCTCATCGTAAACATCTGGATGTTCTTCAAGATATTGCTTAGCATTTTCACGACCCTGTCCAATACGGTCATCGCCATATGAGTACCAAGAACCAGCCTTTTTAATGATATCTTTATCAGCAGCCATATCAATTAATTCACCAGTTTGAGAAATACCTTTACCATACATGATATCTACTTCAGCAACTTTAAATGGTGGAGCTACTTTGTTCTTAACAACCTTTAATTTTACACGGTTACCAATAACATCTGAACCTTGTTTAATTTGTTCAGCACGACGTACTTCTAGTCGGATGGTAGAGTAAAACTTCAAAGCACGACCACCCGGAGTTGTCTCAGGATTTCCAAACATAACCCCAACTTTTTCACGAATTTGATTAATGAAAACAGCAATTGTTTTAGTTTTAGAAATATTTCCAGAAAGTTTACGAAGAGCTTGACTCATTAATCTTGCTTGCAACCCAACATGAGAGTCTCCCATATCACCATCAATTTCAGCTCTCGGCACTAAGGCAGCTACTGAGTCGACAACTAAAATATCAATTGCACCACTTGCAATTAATGTATCAGCAATTTGTAAACCTTCTTCTCCAGTGTTTGGTTGAGATAAAATCAATGAATCAATATCTACGCCTAAAGCTTCCGCGTAAGCTGGATCCATGGCATTTTCAGCATCAATATACGCTGCAGTTCCACCACGCTTTTGTACTTCTGCAACAGCATGCAGAGCCACAGTAGTTTTACCAGAACTTTCTGGGCCGTATACTTCAATAATTCGTCCACGTGGATATCCACCAACTCCAAGAGCCGCATCTAAAGCTAGTGAACCAGAAGGAATAGTGGAAATTTGGGTGTCTACTTTTTCACCCATACGCATAACTGCGCCTTTTCCAAAGTCTTTTTCAATCTTCTTTAAGGCAATATCTAGGGCCTTCTTTTTATCATCTTTAGCCAAATTTCTTCCTCCTTATGCATTTACAATAATTATACTTGGTTTTATTACCTAAAAGCAAGAGAAATACGAACTAACGTTCAATATTATATTCTCTATAATTTATTACGCAAAATTCCAATAATTTTTTTCAAAAAAAAGAAGCATTCCTGCTTCTTTCAAATCTATATTTCACCTTTAAATACATCGCCACTTTGTCTAAAGTAATCATAACCTGAGTAAATAGTAAAGATTAAGCAAATATACAACAAAATAGTACCAATGTAGTATACATCACCAAATAATAAGAAAATAATTGATAACATCTGTGTAGTTGTCTTAATTTTACCTGGCATCTTTGCTGCTAAAACTTGACCTTTATTTTCAGCTAAAATCAAACGTAAACCCGTAACAGCTAACTCACGGCAAACAATGATTGCTACAACCCATGCTGGTGCTAAATCTAATGAGATCAAAAATACAAATGCTGTCATCGTTAACATCTTATCTGCTAATGGATCAGCAAATTTTCCAAAATTAGTAACCAAATTTCTTGAACGGGCAATATGTCCATCTAAAAAGTCAGTTATTGAAGCTACAGCAAAAATTACAGCAGCTAATACATGAGACCAGTAAATATGTGCTCCTAAGAAAGTTGTCCCACCAGCTGGCCAATTAAAAATTAGAACCAGCATAAAGACTGGAATCATAAAGATTCTGAACATAGTTAATTTATTTGGTAAGTTCATTAACGGTTACTTTGACCTCCATTATTTTGATTAGCATTTGTTTGTCCTTGTGTATTTTTTGCATTTTGTTGCACATTTTGATTATTTTGTACGCTTTGGCTGTTTTGAGTATTTTGATTTTGCTGAGTTTGTGTATTTACAGTATTAGTAGAACGAGAGTTTTGAGTCGCAGCATTATTTTGTTGATTATTACTGTTTTTGCTATCTTTGCTATTAAAAGTAAATTTTAAAGTTAATGGTGATGCTGGGTTAGTTTTACTACGTGCATCTACCTTTTTACCAGCTAAAGTTAAGGTAGTTGAAACACTATTTCCCATTTGTACAGAAACATTATTCACATTTTCTGGTAGTTGAACTGAATGTTTACCATTAGCCTTCAAAGTTCCTTGCCAAACAGAAGAACCATTAACTAAAATTTGTGCCCAAACTTCATTAGTAGTTGTTCCTAAAGTTAAAGTCCGATCATTCTTCATCCCACTAACACGGTAACTATTATTACCTAAACTAGAAATTTTAACTTCTGAACTTGCATTCTTTGGAATTGATTTCTTCTTTGATGAAGTTTTGGATTTTGAAGACTTAATACGAGAAGAAGAAACAGTTACATTTTCGGCTTGATTTGCTGATTGTTGGTTAGTACCAGTAAAGAAGCGAGTATAAACAATATAAACTACCAAAATTACTAATACAACTCCAACTACTGTTGCAATCTGTGGCAAGTAACTACGCCACATACCTTTACGGTTATTGGTGGTTTCCTTAATCCTCTCACTCTTATTGTCGATTGAATTTTCGACATATTCTTCAGGCTTTGCTTCGGGTACTTCAGACTTATAATCTGCTAGCAATTCTTTACCATTCAAACCAACTACATCAGCAAATTGTCTAATAAAAGCTCTGACATAGAAATCTCCTGGCAATTGATCAAAATCATTATTTTCAATTGCAGTAAGATATCTACGCTGAATTTTAGTTATTTTTTCAACATCTTCAATTGACATACCCTTTGCTTTACGAGCACTGCGTAATTTATCTCCAATATCTGCCATAATATCCTCTCAACTTTTTGCAATAATTCAAATATGAGTATACCAAACTAATCATCACTTAAACAAGCCAACCACCATCAACATATATTGTTTGACCTGTCAAATAGTCCGATCGTTCATCAAGTAAATTTTCCACCCAAAATACTACATCCTTCGGTTCAGCTAATCTTCCAGCGGGAATTTCATTTTTTACTTCATTTAAAGTTTCTGCATCAAAAATTGCGTTCATTGGTGTGTCAACTGCTCCAGGAGCAATAACATTTACCGTTAAATGAGCTGACGCAACTTCACGAGCATAACCTTGTACAAACCTAGATAGGCCACCTTTACTTGCACTATATACGCTCTCTAATGCACTAGCTTGCCCGCCATAAACAGATCCAATAAATATTAATCGTCCATGTTCACGATTTAAAAGTTGTGATTCTAGAAGCGATGTGATTTTTATAGGCGTTAAAAGATTAATTCGAATAACGTTTTCTATTTGCTCTAGATTCTGACTGCTAAGAAATTGATAATTTGTAATTCCCTGTGTAAAAATAGCAGCACTTAAGGGAAGTAAACTTGAAATAATTTTTTTAATACTCTCATCTTTAGCCAGAAAATCAAGTTCTAATGGAAAAAATTCTTGTTGTGGATATTTTTCAACAAATTCATCTACCATTTTTTTAGCTTCTTGGCTGCTATGATTGTAATGAATGTATAAGGACCAACCAGTTTCAGCAAGTCGACTAGCAATTGCTCTCCCAATTCCACCAGTAGCACCAAAAATTATTGCACGCTTCATTAATCAGCTTCCTCTTTACCTTTTAAAATTGTAGTAAATATATCACTTTTAGCTAAAATATTATCAATTGCTGTATAAAATTCACTAAAACTTAAAGATTGAATTGCCCACGCAGCTTCATTAAACGTATCATTTTCAAGACCGTACTCAGCTTCTTCAATCGCAATTGTACTAAGATCATCAAATTCTCTAATCGTCTGAGCCAAGGCTTCTTTCTTTTGAAAGACAAATGCTTCTTCGCTTATTGGCACTTCTAGCAATTGTTTTTTAGTATTTTCTAAAAACAAATCAGGTTTGTTTGAAACACCAATAATCGTCGCAAAATTACCCTCTGTAGTATAAGATACTTGCAATTCCATTGGCGAATTTAAGACTCCCTGTTTTTGCAT
Organism: uncultured Lactobacillus sp.; assembly: GCA_947565635.1. Taxonomy (GTDB): domain Bacteria; phylum Bacillota; class Bacilli; order Lactobacillales; family Lactobacillaceae; genus Lactobacillus. The sequence goes on from CANOGU010000002.1 coordinate 45,489, forward strand.
TTCTTCAAACCAAGTACTAGTTACCCCTAATTTGGCTTGTAGCATCATTTCCAAGATACTTTGCGCTGTACTATTTCGCAAACCCAATTTTTCAAAATTTGGCAATCTTATTCCTATTCCAACACGAGAAGTAGTTAAAGAAGAGTCTAAGACTGTTTGATGTTGCTTCTTAGGATTTACAAGCGCGGCTTTTTTTTGCTTAACTTTTTTAGAAATCAAATACTTTCTTTCAAGCTTTCCTACTTCACGCAAGATTTCTTTAGTTTGATTATCGCTAAATCCGCCACAAGCAACAAATTCCATTTTGCCACTAACATAATTATTATCATAAATCTCTTGCAAAATTTCTGGTGTCATTTTTTTCAGGCTGTTTTTGGTACCAGTTAAGTCTTCTGCTAAATTAGTCTTCGGAAACATCATCTGCATCAATTCATAGTTAACTTGCCAGTTAGGATCATCTTGATACATAGCTAACTCTTGAGCAATAATCTTTGCTTCTTTAGAAACATTGCTTTTAGTAAAATGTGTTGTTCCTACTAATTCAAAAATCAATGGTAAAACCTGGCGCCAATGATCAGTAAAACTAGCATAAAACATTGTTTCATTGTATGTAGTAAAGGCATTCGTAGACGCACCAATTTCTTCAAATTGTTGTGAAATATCGCCATTCTTTTTAGCAAATAATTTATGCTCCAAAAAATGAGCTCCCCCACATAATTTCTGTGGATTGCTACCACCAAAATCCACAATAATTCCCATAAATTTTTGAGCAAAAAGTGGTCTGCGAATTACTTTTGCTCGAAAACCAGAACTATAGTCTCTGGTTGTTACATCTAATTTTTTCATTTTAAACAATAGCTTTCATTAAAGTACAATTTTTGACTAAATTCGATTAATTTATCAATTTTGAAGCGTTCAACTTCCTTAATTCTTTCTGCGAAAGAATGGTCATAGCCTCTAAGAACATTTGCCAACATTTGAATTAATATCAAATCTTGACGATCAGCGCTTATTTGATAATTACGCTTCAAAGCAACCTTGGCTTTTTCAAAGACATCCTTATCTACTTTTCCGTTTTGAACTGCCACTACACCACCTTTTATTGCCTTAGTTGCTGCTGCTACCTTATCTTTTGCAATACCTGTACTAATCAAGAAAAGAGAATTATTAACATAATTAGTGGCATCAATTGCATAAGCTGCACCCAATTTTTTTCTAACTTCAGTAAACAATTTAGAAGATTCATCTCCAGCAAGATATTCGCCTAAAAAGAGCCCACCAAATTGCTTAAACGATACTGGTAAAGACTGATCATAACCATAACCTATCAATAATTGTGCTTGTTCGCTTCTAAATTGGATTTTCTTTTCAATTGGATCTTCTTTGGTTGGAATAGCAAGAGTAGGTACCACAAAATCATCAAAATATCCTGCCCAATCAAGTTGTTCTTGAACTAAATCAGTCAAGCTATCAGGATCTTGAGCTTGTCCTAAACAAAAAGCGGGAGCATTTTTCAAAGTATCGAAAAATGATTTAACCTCTTCTAAGCTAATATTTCTGAGTGTTTTTTCATCACCAAAAACACTATTTTGATAATTTGGAGTATCTCGATACCAAGTATTAAAAAATCCATTTAGAGCATAATTAGCTGGCAATTCATAATATTGTTTTTCTTCTTGTCCAAGCTGTCTTTTCGCTAACTCAAGTAATTGTTCATCAAACAATGGTTCTTTTACTACTTTGAAAAAAGCATCCATGACTACTTGATAATTATAATCTGGATCTAAGATTTCACGTGGCTCAACAAAATTTACTGTATAGAAAATAATAATTTGGTTTCCAAATACTTCTGGAAAAACCTGTAAACTTGCATTATATAGATTAGAAAATGTTCTTGCTTGAACCTTAATTCCAGGAAATGCTTTACTTGCATTGCCTTGCATACATGCCAAAATGTTTGCTAAAGCTAAAGTTTTTTTATCTAAAGGTAAACGCAAAAAACAGCCCAAAGTGGCTGTTTTAAATTTTAAATTATGGTCAATTGAAATATTTGTCATAATTACTTTTCATCATCCTTTTCTGGTGGAATAAGTACTTGTCTAGGTTTGGATCCTTCAGAAGGTCCTACAATGCCTTTAGCTTCCATTGCATCAACAATTCTTGCCGCACGATTATAACCAATTCTAAATCGACGTTGTAGCATTGATACACTTGCTGACTGCTGTTTTCTTACTAAGGCTACTGCTTGATCGTAAAACTCATCTTCTGGTTCATCGTTATCATTAGTCTGAGAGTCAGAATCATTCTTCGATGGAATCATATCTTCGTTGTATACTGCTTCTTGTTGTTCCTTTACCCAAGATACTATTTTTTCTACCTCTGTTACTGAAATAAAGGCTCCCTGAACACGTTCAGGCTTAGCCCCACCGATTGGCAAGAAAAGCATATCTCCACGTCCTAAGAGCTTTTCAGCGCCAACCTGATCCAAAATAGTACGTGAGTCAACCCCGCTAGAAACAGCAAAAGAAATTCTTGACGGTACATTTGCCTTAATTAAACCAGTAATAACATCTACACTGGGACGTTGAGTTGCTAAAATCATATGAATTCCAGCTGCTCGAGCCATTTGAGCTAAACGAACAATTGCATCTTCTACATCATGACCAGCAACCATCATTAAGTCACTTAGCTCATCAACAATTACCACAATATACGGCAGTTTTTCCATTACTGAATTATTTTTATCAGCATTATTCTCGGCCACCTTTTGATTATATTCAGTAATATTACGCACACCACCAGTAGCAAATAGTTGGTAGCGCCGTTCCATTTCCTTAACAGTTTTTCTTAAGGCATTTGTAGCTAGTTTAGCATCAGTAACAACTGGAATTAATAAATGAGGAATTCCATTATAGACAGATAATTCCACCATCTTCGGATCAATTAAAACTAATTTGACATCTTCTGGATAAGACTTCATCAAAATACTCGTAATAATCGTATTTATTGCTACAGATTTTCCTGATCCAGTAGATCCAGCAATTAATAAGTGAGGCATTTTACGTAAATCAGCTGATATTACTTTTCCTTCAACATCTTTACCAAGCGGTACATCCAATGAAAGATCTTTTGCTTTAGGATCTTGATGGATCATTACGTCTTTAAATGATACTGCAGAAGTAGTTCGATTAGGTACTTCAATTCCAATTAAAGGCTTACCTGGAATTGGTGCTTCAATACGAATATCTTTAGCAGCCAAAGCTAAGGCCAGATCATCTGCCAAATTTACAATTTTACTTACTTTTACACCAACAGCTGGCTGTACTTCATAACGAGTAACAGTCGGCCCTAAAACTGCCTTTTTCACAATTACATGAACACCAAAGCTCTTAAAAGTAGACTCCAAAACTTCTGTGTTTTTTTGAATCAATGCTTTGTCTTGACTTTGGTCAACATTTTTTATAGATGCTAGCAAATTAATTGGCGGTTTTTTATAATTGGCATTTTTAGTTTGCGTACCTTGTTTAGTTTCTAAGTCGCCGTGATCAACATTTTGAAGTTCTTGTTTCATCTTTTGATCTTCTTCGGCATAAGAATGTGATATTGGTAAATTCTCAGTCAAAGAATCATGGACTTCTGGTTCTAGTGTAGATGCATTATCCTGAGAAACTTCAATTTGAGGTTCAAAGTGAGGAACATTGTCTTCTTTGTCATTCTTCTTAGTTTTAGTTGAAAAAGGATCGGAAGTGAAATCAGCCGTACTTGGAAAGGTTTCGTCGCGATCATCTAATGGATCCATCAGTTTTTCTCGATTATTTAACTTCTCTTGCTTATTCTGCTCATGCTTTTCAACTAGATCATCATATTTACTTTTTATAGCAACTCCAGCATCTTTATTTTTTTCAATTACTAACTGTGAACCCTTTTGAAAGCCTGATAATAAAGTTGCAAATTTGACATTGCAAATCATCAAAATACCTACTAGCATCATCAAAAAAGATAAAGCTTCTGCTCCAATAGTTCCTAAAATTGGAAAGATAAATTGATATAGAATACTACCAATTAATCCACCACCAACTTTAGTAGTAATTTGAGCTCGAGCAAATTCTTCACCAATTGAGGTTAAAAAGGCATTTAAAAAGCCTTGATGAATCATCATTTGATTAAAAACGCGAGCACTTTCCCATAATAATAAACCTAAATAGAAGATCCCTAATCCACTACCCCGCTTTAGACTAAAGTGAGGTGGTTGATTATAAATAACCATGATTAAGCCAAAAAGACCAAGGATAATGCTAGCTAAATAGTGACTATCGCCAACAAAGAATCGAATTAAGTTAATCAACTGTTGACTAAACAAACCGAAATGAACGCAACTTAAAACAGCTACCAAAACAAGTACTATTCCCGTAAGAACCCATTCCATACTTTGTTTTTTCTTTTTGGTAGTTGTCTTCTTTCTTTTTGCCCTGCGTTTTCGCTTTTTAGCCATCAAGACACCTTCTCAATCTGTTTAATTATCATCTTTATCTTTTTTATCATCTTTGTTTAGTTCATTAAAGTTTGATTTGAAGCTAAGATTTACAGGATGATCTAAAGTTAATTGGGTAATTTCATAAGTTAGAGTTTCAATTTGTTCTACTAGTGGTCTAGAAAGTAATTGATAATCTGATGGCTCTAAATCGGATCCATCACCAAAGTAATCAATAAATTGAACAACTCTCGTAATAACGCCACTAACTGTAAAGTCTCCAGGAGCTGGCGCAACTTCGAATGGAACAGCAATTTCAAAATACTTACCATTCTTTCCTTCATCTTGAGTTCCATCATCCAAATCTTGGTAAACTTGTCTCAAAGAAACATTAACTTCATTCTTTACTTGCTGCTCGTCATTTAAATCGTAATGAAATGCTCTTACAACAATTGGGGTCATATTTTTAAAATCCATTTTTACTTATCTCCTAAATTTCTTTCATAACGTTCTGGACGGTTATAATTATCTTTCAACTTATCATTTTCATAATGATGGCTCTTTTCCATATTTGGAAAACCTTGCTGTCTTAAAGCTTCTAATAAAACCATGGCAACTGAATTTGATAAATTATAGCAACGAATATTATCAGACATCGGAATTCGTAGATTACGATCATAATACTCTCTCATGAAAGTTTCTGGTAAACCAGTTGTTTCTTTTCCAAAAACAAAATAATAATCTTTATCAGGATCAGTATAGTCTACTTGAGCATAATTCTTAGAAGAAAACTTTGAAATTAAGTACATCTCGTCATTTGGACCTAGAGTTTTCAAAAACGTTTCTAAATCATCATGCATTTTAATATCGACTTTGTCCCAATAATCTAGACCGGCACGTTTCATTTTCTTGTTATCAATTTGAAAACCTAATGGTTCAATTAAATCCAAAACTGTATTGGTACCAGCACAAGTACGAGCAATGTTTCCAGTATTTGCTGGCATTAGTGGTTCATACAGTACAACATGATTAGTCATCAAAAAACTCCTTTTGTAAAAAAACGTAGCACCTGTAAAAAGGCAAGTACCACGCTTATTTTTAATTTGATTCTTTAGCTTTCAAGTCATTATCATTATCTGATACTGATATTTCTTCATAAAGGTTAGAAATTTTACGATAGTAATTAAATAGTCTAGTTACAATAATTTTAACTACTGCATAAACAGGAATCGCAAAAATTACGCCCCATAATCCTGCAACGGCACTCGCTCCAATCAATAATAAAATTGTTGTAACAGGATTCATGTTCATCTTATTCCCCATTACTAATGGAGAAATAACACGACCTTCAAGGGTTTGCTCAATTGCAAAAACTATTAAAATTTTAACCAGCATCATTGGCGAATTAATTAACCCCAGAATAATTGCTGGAACAAATGCAATAAAGGTCCCAAAATATGGAATCATATTTAATATACCTGCTAAAACAGCTAAAGTAATTCCATAATTTAACCCAATAATCGAATAACCTATCGCAAACATCACTACAACCCAAAAGGCAACAGTAATTTGCCCCCTAATGTAAGCAGCAACTGCTCCATTAATATCACTAAGTAAGCTTGAAAAACTCGGTTGTAGTCTTTGAGGAGCGAACTTAGTCACATACGGATTCAAGCGATGGCCATCTTTTAACATAAAGAATAAAACAAACGGTGCTGTTAACAGAGTCATAAAAATCATTGTAATTACATTAACAGCAGAGGATAAATTGCTCAAAGCTAAATTAAAGCTATCTTGACCAGTTTTAAACATTTTGGTTTGTGCATCAGAAATAGCATGATTAATTCCTCCCCGTACTCCATTTAAGCGCGGATCGCGGATCATCTTTTCAAAACCTTTTTGAGCATCCTGCCAATAAGTTGGCCAATTTTTAATTAAAGAATCAGTCTGATGTTGAATAATTGGAATTAGCGTATTAATAATCCAAATTAGTCCACCTAAAACAATTACAAATAACAAAATAATTGTAATAATACGGGGCACTTTTAATTTCTTTTCCATCCAATCAACTACTGGATTCATTAAATAATACTGAATGGATGCCACTAATACTGGGGGCAAAATTGCATTAAAAAATGTCCAGAAAGGATTTAACACAAATGAAATTTGGTTAAATACCAGAATAATTAAAAAGAACAACAAGATATTAAGTAATGCTATGCTAAAACGATTATTTAAAAACCATTTCACAAAGATATTACTTGTATGATGATGTTTCTTTACCTCCATAGCTTTCCTCTTATCTATTTATCTATGTTCGTAGGTGATCCAGTCTCCCACTTTAAATTCAGGCATTTTTTCCTTAGGATCTTTTTCTAGATAGATCGCATTTGTCATTGGCTTCTTTGGTACTTCATCAGTAAAGACTAGTGTTGCATGTCCAATAGCCTGCATATTCATCTGTACCATTGGACCAACATACAAAGATAAATATGTTGTCCCATCAATCGTAATTGAATCGTCTTTTTTAAAAACAAACTTTTCAACAGGTGTTGCTTGATCAAATTTTTGCAATACAGCAACATCTCTTAGTTTATCTGTTACTTTATTATCAAATAAAATTACGATATTATCTTTTGGATCTAATGCCTCTGATCCAATAGCAGTAATTGTAGAATTCCATTTCATTTTTATCAACCTCTCCTTTAAATTTTACCATACAGCTACGTTTAGGCGATAATACTTAATTACAATTGCCTATTTCAGTTAAAAGGTAGAAAATGAAAATGACATATTTTTAATTAGGAGGATAATATGAAAGTTTGGTTTGGTGGCTATACTAGCCATGATTCAAAAGGCATTTATACTGCAGATGCAGAAAATAATGGAAATGATATTAAATTAGACAATGTTAAAAATATTGTTGAACTTGATCGTCCAACTTATTTTCAACTAGTTGGCGATTTACTATTTACTATCATTCAAAATGGTAACCAAAGTGGAATTGCTACTTATCGAATTAAAGACGAAAAAGCAGAACAATTAGATACTTACCTTCATGAGGGCGCAGCTCCTTGTTATATTAGCGTTGATCCACAAAAGCACTTAGTCTTCACTGCAAACTATCATTTAGCAACCATCAACGTTTTTTCTTATGATAAAAATGGAAAATTAACCTTCGTCACAAATGAAAAACATGAAGGACATGGACCAAGACCAGAGCAGGATGCAGCTCATCCTCATTTCTTTGATGAAACTCCAGCCGGTAATTTAGTTTCATGCGATCTTGGAATTGATGCCGTTGATTTTTATAGACTAGAGGGAGATAAATTAAAACACCTAGCTCACTACCAAATGGAAAAGGGCTTTGGTACTCGTCATATTACATTTTCACCCGATGGTAAAACTATGTACATTGTTGGAGAATTATCTAGTCAAGTTAATGTCGCTCATTTAAACGAACAAACTTGGGACTTTGAGGACATTGCAACATATAAAACTATTCCTGAAGACTTTACCGATCATAATGGTGCTGCAGCAATTAGAATTTCTAAAGATGGGAAATTTATCTACGTTTCTAATCGTGGACATGATTCAATTGCTGTCTTCAAAGTTTTAAATGATGGAAAACTTGAACTAGCTCAAAGAATTTCTGTCTTTGGTTCCTTCCCACGCGACTTCAATTGGGATAAGAGCGAAAAATATCTTGTAGTAGCTAATCAAAATACTAATAATGCTACCCTATACCGTCGCAATTCCGAAACAGGTAACTTAACCCCTCTTCAAAAAGATATTCCTGTACCAGAAGCTACACGTGTATTATTTGAAGAAGATTAATTTTCTACAGCTATCATAAATTTTCAAAATAATATTTAGCCATGTTTTTCATGGCTTTTATTTTATCTTTCTTAAAAAGCAAGTATCCACATGCAAAATAATGCTACTGATAAACTTTCTCCATTAAAAGAATTAACTACTGAACAACAAAATTTAATTACTCAAATTATTGATTTTACTAATCAACATCTTCAAAATAACTTCCCCGCGATTTTTATCATTTATTGCGATGCAGGAACTGGAAAAAGGTGTTGTACTTTCTTTCCTCTTTGATCAAATACAAAAATTACGACATTATAAAAATAGTAATTTTTATTAAACTAATAATTATTTTCTAGTAAATCATCCTAAAATTCTTAAGGTTTATAAACAAATTGCTGGTCCGCTGCCAGAATTACTAAAAAAGAATTTTCAAAGACCAACTAGTTTCATCAATCAATTAGATAAAAAACAAGAAAAAGCAGATATTGTTATTATTGATGAAGCACATTTACTTCTTTCAAAACCTGCCCACTATAATAATTTCTATCATGATAATCAATTAGTCAGATCCCTAGTCAAAATAAAATTTAAGTTAATTTAGATAAAATTACCGATATTGAAATGTTCAAAAAATTAGATACCCAATAATTATTTACAACATAAGAAAAAGGTTACGACTTCAAAACGCCGTAACCTTTTTTCGAATTCTCATTTAAATAAATTGTTACAATCTTAAATCAAATTTGCTTCTTCAAGCAATTCTTCAATCCATGTTCCCTTGATCTTCTTCATTCCTACCTTTACAGCAAGCTTTTCAGGAAGAGGTATTTCTTGATCTGCTAACTTCTTCTTGTCAGCCATGTAGTACATAGCCCGAAGCAATTCACGAATATCATAGACAGAATCCCATACTTCTGGCACGCCTCGATCAACATTAAGCAAGGTATAAACGGACTCCATCGCAGTTCTAACTGAATATTCAGTAGTAAAGACAGTATCTCTAGTAGGACTTTCAGCAAAGTTACCAATAAAGGCTAAATTCTTTGAACCTTCTGGTACAACGGCTGGACGGTCACCATCATGACGAGGCATGAAGTAACTAGTTATATAAGGCATATATACAGGAACAGTATTCATGTTTTCTTCTGAAGAAAGTTCTTTGATTTCACTTTCTGGTACACCTAAGTGATAAAGCATTTCTTCAGCAATTTCTTGTCCCGTACAGTCAACTACCTTCTTCTTAATATAATTTCCTTCAGTATCTGAATATAAAGCATAAATCCAAACTACGATTTCATTTGGCTTTTGCGTTGGGAAGTGCGGTTGACGATGGATAGTAAAACTTAAGCCCCAGTTAGAATCAGTAACTGTAATAATACCACCAGTATTTACTTTTCCATCATATAAACTACGTTTAGTTAATCTTTCAAAATAAGGAGCTACTTTCTTATTCTTCAAGGTTGTAGTTGCAGAAACAAACCATGATTTTTCTGGTAAGTTTTCACTAAAGACATCTGGATGTCCAAAAGCAGGATCTTGCTTAGCCAAGTTCTCCCATAATCTCCATGAACCGCCTTTAGCATGAGTGATTGGTGCTGGCGTAGTTTGGTTACCATAAGTTGAACTTTCAGTAATTGACCCGTTAGTTACAAAAACAAGATCATTTTCAGTTAAGTCGATATCTTCTTGCTTGCCATTCTTTTTCATGACAATCTTTTTAGCAACTTTTTCGTTTCCTTCATGATCAACTAAAACATTTTCAACTTGAACTCCATATTCAAATTTAACTCCATGATCCTTCAAGTATTTAAGTAATGGCTTAACCATAGAATCATATTGATCATATTTATTAAATTTCAAGGCCGTAAAATCTGGTAATCCATCAATATGATGAATAAACCGCATGCAGTATCTTCTCATTTCCGCAAGTGAATGCCATTTTTCAAAGGCAAACATTGTTGACCAATAAGTCCAGAAATTAGACTTAAAGAATTCTGGAGAGAACCATTCTTCAATAGTCTTTCCTTGAATCTCAGATTCTGGTGTCAAAACTAGTTTAACTATTTCACTAGCATGTGAGCCTAGTTGATATAAACCATCAGTTGGTAGTTCATTACCACGTTTATGAATTAAACGACAATTTGACGAGTTAGGATCTTCCTTATCAAGCCAATAATATTCATCTAAATAAGATGCACCAGGAATTCTCAATGAAGGAACAGAACGATACATGTCCCACATACATTCAAAGTGGTCCTCCATTTCACGACCACCACGAACTACAAAGCCAGCATTAGGACGCTTAGTTCCGTCTAAAGAACCTCCAGCGACATCTAATTCTTCCAAAATATGAATCTTGTCACCAGCCATTTTGGCATCTCTAACTAAGAAGAATGCTGTCGAAAGACCAGCTAATCCACTACCAATAATGTAAGCAGATTTTTTATCCACATCTGCTGGTTTTTTTGTGTCTGCAAAAGCTTCATAATTTCCCTTTGAATAATACATACAAGTGATCCTCTTTTCTATATTCGGATAGTATTAACACTTCTTATATTCAATTCTATGTAAAGCGGTTACAATAGTCAATGTATTTGACTATTATATTTATAATTTATTACTTATTAGGCTTTGCCACAAACATTTCATATCAGCTGGTTCTGAAATAGTAATCTCCTGCTTACATTTCGAAAACGGATCATCAAACTTAAGATAAAAGCAATTCAAAGCTTGTCGCTCAAAATTATCTTTAATCCCATACAGAAGATCACCATACAAGGGATGTCCAAGATATTGCATGTGAACTCTGATTTGATGGGTTCGACCAGTTAGTAATTGTAATTCAACTAAGCTTGCACCATTAACTTGATCTAAAACACGATATTTTGTAATTGAGCGTTGACCATTAGCTACTACTCCGCGTTTAACACCGACATCTAATTTACCAATTGGCGCATTGATAATACCTGTTTCTTGTTCTTTACTAAAATTGCCATGCACAATCGCATGATATTTCTTAATAAAGCAATCCTTCCCCATTTTGCTAAATCGAGCATGAGCAACTGAATTTTTCCCAACTAAAACTAATCCTGACGTATCACGATCAAGTCTTGTAATAACATGTGGTTTAAGTTCTTTCTGCCCATTTTTCTGAAAATAATATAGTAATCTGTTGACTACGGCATCATTATCTTCATAACGTGATGGAATCGACAAAACGCCAGCTTCTTTATTAACGACCAAATAATCATGTTGTTCAAAAACAATATTAAGTTGATTAATAGATGGTTTTAGCCATTGATTTTTCTTCTCCTCACCTAAAATAAAAATCACTTCATCCTCAGGATGTAAAAGATAGCTAGTGAAGCGACGATGATGATTTACTAAAATCATTCCACCATGATGTTGACTATTAGTTAAAGCTCTTTTAGAGAAACCATTTCTTAATAAAAAACGCCCCAATTTCTGAGGTGTTTTATTTTCAAATTTTAATTTAAAGTACTGCATTATTTATTTTTAGGTTGGCCAATAAAGGCATCCTCTACTCTATTCCAAAAATGGGTATGTTGATATTTATCAAAGCGAATCACATGTTGAGAAATACGATATTCAATCTTCTTAATATGCTTATGATTAAATTCATATCCATCGTAAGTTACTACGTAGTGATCATCGCTTTCTGGCTTAACAGTTATCCATTCATCAGGGGCAATCACAATTGGAGACGATAAAGTTCTAAATACGCGATTATTAATAGATGCTATTTCAGTCATTTGCAAAGCCTTTAAACGTGGATGAATAACTGCACCCCCTAGAGATTTACTATAGGCAGTAGAACCGGTAGGAGTTGAAACGCATAAGCCATCCCCCTTAAAGCTTTCAAAGAATTGATCTCTAATATAAACATCTGCTTTTAAAGTCTTCGAAACTCGTTTAATAGTTGCTTCATTTAAGGCAAGCAATTTTTTCTTCTCACCCGAACCGGTAGTAATGATTAATTCTAATAAAGGATAAGAAGCAGAAGATGGCTGTTTCTTAGTCAGATTATCCACCATTTTGTTAATTTCAAAATTACGCCAATCAGTATAGAAGCCTAGGTGTCCCGTATGTACACCAATAAATCTTATTTGATCAACTAAATTTTGATACTTATGAAAACCAGAAATTAAAGTTCCATCTCCTCCAATTGTGATTACGACATCAGGATTTTCAGGATCAATTTCTATCTTTCTAGAATCAAGTAATTTTTCTAATGCCTTAACTACTGCCAAGGTTTCAACTTTTTCATTATAAACGAGTGCGACTTTCATTATTGTTCTTTTCCTTTAGATTTAGTAAAAATTCTTTGTGCTTCCTGCACTTCATCTTTAATTGATGACATTTCTTCATCTAACTTATAAGCAGCTTCAGCTGTAGTTTTAAGTCGCTTAGAAATATCCTCCGGGTATTTCCCCTGATATTTATAATTTAACGTATGTTCTACCGTTGCCCAGAAATTCATTGCTAAAGTACGAATTTGAATTTCAGCAATTATCTTCTTTGGTCCATCTGGTAAGAAAACAGAATATGAAATTACCATATGGTAAGAACGATATCCAGACGGTTTTGCGTTTTGAATATAGTCTCTTTCTTCAATTACTTGCATATCTTGCCGCTGATGAATTAGGTCAACCACTCGATAGATATCATCTACAAATTGACACATAATCCGAATTCCAGCAATATCTTGCATATCATTTTCAATGACATCAGGGGCAATAACTCGCCTTGTCATCTTCTCTTTAATTGAATCGACTGTTTTAACGCGTCCGACCACGAATTCAATCGGCGAATGCTCACCCTTGTTTAAAAAACTTTGTCTAAGTGATCGAAATTTAACTTTTAATTCAGAAACAGCCTGTTGATAAGGCCATAAAAATAAATCCCAATCTTTCATGTATAAATCCTTTCCGTTTCAAACAAAATTATTCTACCATAGAGAGGGATAACATTAACTACTGAAAGGATAAAATTATGAGTAAAAATTTAGAAATTGAATCAAAAACACTACTAGATGAAGAAACTTATAAAAAAATGCGTGATGCTTTTACTGCTAAGTCAGACTTTATCCAAAAGAATTATTATTTTGATACACCTGACTTTGATCTAAAAAATAGTGACGCAAGTTTAAGAATTAGAATTCTTGTTGACCACGCTGAACAAACAATTAAGGTTAAAGAAACCAATCCTAAAGAAAATAAGTATAGCGAACGCATTGAAATAAACGATCTACTTTCCGTTGCTCAAGCCGAACAAATGACTCAAAGTGCATATGAAGGTACTTTCTTCTTGTTCGGCGGTGATGTTGGTGATTATTTACAAAAACACTATTCTAACGAAGCAATTCACTCTTTAAAGTTAATTTCATGGAGCCAAACTCGCAGAATATTAGCAACTGGTCCAGAAAACTGTGAATTAACTTTAGACTTAACAGAATTTCCAGATGGATACTATGACTTCGAATTAGAAATTGAAAATGATGATCCAGCTACTATCAAAAAAGTACTTGCTGAATTAGAAAAACAATTTAATTTCAAAGTTAACAAAGAAAATACTAACCAAAGCAAGGTGCAACGTGCTTGGGAACACAAAAAATAAAACAAAATTTTTCTCATTTTGTCCATTTTCTGATAAAGTATTTATGAACCTGGACGGAGGAAAACAAATTGTTTGAAATATTTTTCTTTGTTAATCCAATTGGGATTAACTGTTATCAAAATGAACGGGAAATAAGTGCTGCAGTCAGTGGTTATAAACAAAACATTTCTTACCACTTTATACCCATAACTAACATGAATACGATTCGAAACGATATCAAGGCTCGGCATCTTGCTTCAAGTAATGTCCGAGTTTTCAACACTTTTAGTCAAAGTGCTTATAATGCAACTAAAGATTATCACACTCTAAAATTAATCGTTGGTAATAAAAAAGCCAGACAATATATTATTAAATTACAACATGCAATTAATGATATGGGTAAGACTTATTCTCGAGAGCTTGTTAATGAGATTTTAACTTCTCTAGATGTTTCAATTAAAAACTTCAATAAAAATAGAGAGTCAAACTACATTAAGCTCTCAATGGATAAGGATTTGAAACTTGCTGACGACTTAAATGTTGTCACTACACCAACTACGATCATCTTCAACTATGATGATGACCGTGGTGATTCAGGGATGATGATTGAAGGTTGCGCAAATCGCGAAGAAATTGAAGCTGCTATCGCTGGGGATAAACAGACTAGTAGTGATAATAGTTTACGCTTATTGTAATTTTCGGCTAGTTGACTTTTTAGTCATCTAGCTTTTTTTGTAGAAAAGTTAATATTGGACTTGCATCTTTCGGCTTTCGCAGCTGCAAAAATAATTCTTTAGGTATATCATCTATTGAATAATGCAATTGATATAATAGGCTTCCAATTTTCAATCCAATCTTACTTTTTTGAACCAGTTGTTTTTGCAAATATTTCTTTTGATCTTTAATATCGGACACCTTAAAAATCTTTTTAACTGGAGTAAATAAAAATAATTCTGCTACACCTTCTTCATCTAACGGAAAAGTTTTAACATCATATTGAATTTCTGAACTAATTGCTGCTTTTAAGATATTATATTTAAGCCTTATCAAACATTTAAATGGATCAATTTCTAGATAATACCACTGCCATTTAGGACTATATCTAAGAAAAATTTCCTGTGATTGATTAATTTTCTTCTTCAAATAATGTCTTTTTCCAACAATCCAAATATCTTTAATATTTATTTGTTTGTATAATTGATGTCGATGATTAAACTCTTCTTCACTTAAAGGAGCACATTGAACTTCAAAAGATAATTTATTTTCTACCAGTACATCCGCTCTTAATTGTTGATCTAAAAGTGAAACTTCTACTTCCGCCTGAATTCCATTGGCCTTTAGAGCAGTACATAAAAGGATTTTTGCCTGCGAATGTTCTTCTTTTTCTCCTGTTCCTTTTACCTGATAAAAGTGCTTAAAAAATGGTATCTTATCTTCAGATAAGATCAAAATCATTCGATGCCTACAAGATGGACATAGATAATAATCCTGATTTAATTTCTTTATTCCTCGATTAACTTGCTCTGCTTCATTGACTGCCAAGACTAATTTTTGATTTAAAATCGCAGCATACATTTTATCGCCCAATATTATATACGCAAAAAGGAGATAAATTTTTTTGGGCTCTATACTTTTTTCTGTTGATGGATATCTATGATATCCTATCGACAGGATTTTTTATTGCATAAAGAAAGAGGCCATAGCCTCTCCTAACTTAAAATCCTTCTACGACCAATTCATTATTGTTTTTTCCGATTATTTTAAAAAATGTATTAATGGCAAATATCATAATATCTATGTAGCTAAGCTTATTCAGCCCCATTGTCCTTACTGCCGTTCCACTAATCTCAAACATATGGTTCAGATGCTTACCGGGGCTTTCAATAGTCTACGTGTACAAACGATGAAACAGTTTAAGAAACAAAGTCGTGAATATAATCTCTTAAAATCCACCTGGAAGCTTTATCTCATGAAGTATGACAAGCTCAATAAGAAGACGGCTTAGACTGCAGTAAAGAACTCGAAAACACATATTGGGTTATGCAGGACTTTATGACTGCTATTGAAAACAAAAATGAAAAGCAAATTATTCACTTACTTCACTCAAAACAAGCTGTCGGTAAGCAAATTCATCAAACCTTATTAACTTTTAAACACAATTATACTGGCATTCTAAATGGCATTTCTTCTAGCTATTCTAATGGCTGTCTTGAAGGAGTTAATCGTAAGATTAAACAAATGAACGAACAGCCTATGGCTATAGTAGTTTTAGCTACTTATTAATTAGAATTAAACTAGAAGAAAATATTGTAAAAGAAAAGGAATCAAGCAACTATTCTTTAGTTGCCTAATTCCTTAATCTAAAACTGGTCATCAACAGGATTTGACAAACAGCCAATTTTTTTCATCTCCTTTTATTTTTTAATCAAAATATTGTCTTAAATTTCCTAATGCATCTTGTCTAATTAAACACTTAGCATTTTTCTTTATCTTTTGGAATTGCTTTTCAGTCATCCCATTGCCATATTCATTTGCAATTACCCAGGTATCTTCAGGTTTTAATTCTACATAGTTGTCATCTAAGTAAGATAAATCTAAGTAATATTCATGTCGGTAAGTATATAAACTAGATGCTAATCCATCAACCTTTAGTGCATCTGCTAATGCAGCAACTAAATCAATACTTTCCAGTTTAAAAACACGACGATTGTCACTTACTAGTTTATCTTGATCGTTAATTTCCGTTCTACGTTGATCAGTATCTGATTCAGTACCTAACCCCTTTAAAAGATCTCGTAATTGATCACTTGAATCATCGCGAGTGTCCGTGTCACTATCTGGAACTTTAGAAATAAGTAACTCTAATCCAGAACTGCTTGGCATAACTTGAAAAGTAACCGGATCTCCTTTGGCAAAAGTATGATCAGTGTCGACTTCACTTAAAATCTGATAGAAGAATTTTTGAATTTGACTTTTGTTTCCCAACAAATCGAGCATCGTTATCCCACGCTCTTTAAGTTCATCCGCATCCATCGTTACACGAATGGTATTTTCACTTATTCTGTGTACTTCCACTTATTATCACCTCGAAGTCTTTGTCTGTAATACATTGTAACCTATTTTGTTGTTCAAATAAAAACGCTAGCTTAAAAAAGCTAACGTTTTTAAATAATTAATTAAAAATCAGCAGTCATTGCTTGAATTTCTTCAAGTTCTAAACGACGTACCTTCCGAGGAAGAAATCTTCTAATTTCGTCTTCGTTATAACCAACTTGCAAACGTCTGTCATCCATAATGATTGGACGTCTTAATAAACTAGGATTCTTTTCAACAAGATCAATTAATTGATCAATTGATAGATCATCTAAATTGATCTTTAAGTTTTGGAAAGTACGAGAACGAGTAGAAATAATTTCCTCTGTACCATTTTCAGTCATACGTAGAACTTGCATGATTTCTTCCTTATTCAAAGGATTAGCAAAAATGTTTCTCTCTTTAAAGGAAATATCATGTTCCTTTAACCATGCTTTTGCTTTACGACATGAAGTACAACTTGGTGATGTATATAAATTTAACACTTAACTCCACACTCCTTTGCGTGTAGAAAAATAACTACTGTTCCACTTACATAAAATATTATATCACAAATACTTTGAGCTTGTAAGTTGTAATCAAATTTCTTTTATTAGCTTACAAGTTATACTCTATCAGCAAATAATGAAGTTTGTGTGAAGTTTTAACAAAAAAAGAGTACCTTTACAGTACTCTTTTTTCTTCTAATCAATAATGCCAAGCTTCTTCATAGTTTCTTCAACTAACTTCTTGTTTTCATCAGCAGTTTCTGAAACGAAGCATGCTTTATTAGCTAATTCTTTAATATCATCAGTATTGATCTTCTTCATCAAACTTCTGATACGTAAGATTGAAGTGGCACTCATTGAATATTCATCAAGACCCATTGATAAAAGAATTGGGAACATGATATCATCACCAGCAGCTTCACCACACATACCACACCAAATACCATTTTCATGAGCACCATCAATAGTGTGCTTAATCAAACGTAAAACAGATGGGTTGTATGGTTGGTAAAGATAAGAAACGTTATCATTACCACGATCAGCAGCCATAGTATATTGGATTAAGTCGTTAGTTCCAATTGAGAAGAAATCAACTTCTTTAGCAAATTGATCAGCTAAGACAGCAGCAGCTGGAACTTCGATCATCATACCAACTTGTAAGTCGTCACCGATCTTAACGCCTTCTTTAGCGAGTTTATCTTTTTCTTCAGCTAAGATTTGTTTTGCTTCACGTAATTCTGCTAAAGTACCAATCATTGGGAACATAATTCCTAATGGACCATATGCAGATGCACGAAGTAAGGCTCTTAATTGAGTTCTAAAGATATCCTTGTATTGCATTGAAAGACGGATAGCACGAACACCTAAGAATGGGTTCATTTCTTCTGGAAGATCCCAGTAATCTAAGTGCTTGTCTCCACCAATATCACAAGTTCTAATGATAGTTTGCTTACCATCCATGTCTTCGATAACTTTCTTGTAAGCATCAAATTGAGCTTCTTCGGATGGGAAGTCTTTTGAATCCATGTATAAGAATTCAGTTCTGTACAAACCAATTGCTTCAGCACCGTTTTCTTTTACACCCTTCATATCATTAGGAGTACCGATGTTAGCAGCGATAATAAATTTCTTACCATTTGCAGTTACAGATGGTTCATTCTTCAGCTTCTTCCATTCTTCCTTTTGCTTAGCGAAGGCTTCACCTTTCTTAGTGTATTCTTCGATTTGAGCATCAGTTGGATTAATGATAGCATCGCCGTCTAAACCATCGGCAATAAGCATATCGCCATCTTTAACATCTTTAGTAATGGTTTCAGTACCAACAACAGCTGGAATTTCCAATGAACGAGCCATGATTGCTGAGTGAGCAGTTCTACCACCAACATCAGTTACAAATCCCTTAACGTACTTCTTGTTAAGTTGAGCTGTATCACTTGGTGTTAAATCGTAGGCTACTACTACAACTTCATGGTCAATAGCTGCAGGATCTGGCAATTTCTTACCAAGAAGATGTGCCATAAGACGCTTTGAAACATCGCGTACGTCAGCTGCACGTTCTTGCATATATGCATTGTCAGTCATACCTTCAAAAATAGTAATGAATTTTTGAGCAGTTTCATCTAATGCAGCTTCAGCATTAATTTTTTGATCTTTGATTTCTGTTTCAATAGCCCCAGTAAATTCTGGGTCGCTTAAGAATAGAAGGTGAGCATCAAAAACTTGTGCTTCTTCTGGTCCTAAACTTTCCTTAGCTTTATCACGAACTTTTTCAAGTTCTTTAGTTGATTCTTCAACAACTTTTTTAAAGCGAGCTACTTCAGCATCAACATCGCTAACTGAGGTTTTAGAAAACGAAAGGTCAGGTTCTACCAAAAGGTAGGCTGGTGCAACTGCAATACCATCACTGGCTGCAATTCCCTTTAAAGTTTTCGACATTATTCAGCTAAACCTTCCTTTTTCATAGTGTCAGCAATAGCTTCAATTGCTTCCTTAGCATCGTCACCATCAGCAGTAATAGTTACATCCGCACCTTGGCCAACACCTAAAGACATAACACCCATGATTGACTTCAAGTTTACTGATTTACCATTGTATTCCAAGTTAATATCTGAGTTAAACTTAGAAGCAGCTTGTACCAACAAAGTAGCTGGACGAGCATGAATACCAGTTTCAGCAATAATATGAAATTCGCGTTTTTCCATTTTAAATTATCTCCTTTAAAATCAAAAATAATCGGGAGTTTTATACCCACTCGTTTATTAGGTTATCATGTTTTTTAAATGAAAACAACACAAATGTAAATGTTTACATTATAAAGTACTTAATTTTCATTGTCAGATAAGGTATAAATTATATCCCCACCTCTTTGGGCAATCCCAGTTATCCTCTGTCTTTTACCATAGCTTCTAAGAGCCAATTGGAATTGAAAAGCATCTTTGGGACTAACTCTATATTCTTTCAATTCACCACTTATGATTTTATCTAATATTTCTTCATAATTCATTCCTTATACTTCTCTCCTTAAAGTTTCTATATCTTTATAAAAAAATTTCTTCTTTATCCTAATTATATCAATTTCCTATAAAAATCTGAGCTTAGCACTTGCAATTAGTAAGTATCCGTACTATGATATTAGCAAGTTAGCACTCATATATCAAGAGTGCTAAAATAGGAATATGGCCTGAATATTATAAGAAAGGCGGAAATATTAATGCTATGTGATAACTGTCATAAACGTCGTGCCTCCATTCATCTTTATACAAATGTAAATGGGCAAGATCGTGAAATTTCATTATGTCAACAATGTTATCAAGAATTGAAAAATCAACAAGGACAAAATAATAGTATGAATAATAACAATGCATTTTTTGGCGATTTTGATGATTTATTCAACGCCTTAAATAATAACAACAATGAACAAAATAATCCTCAAGGACATAATCCACGCATGCAAATGGGTGGTGGCCGCAGAGGTGGAAACAATGGTGGTCAAAAATCCCTACTCGACCAGTATGGTACAGATTTAACCGACTTAGCAAAAAAAGGTAAGATTGATCCAGTTATTGGTCGTGATAAAGAAATTGCTCGCGTTATTGAAATTTTAAACAGACGGACTAAAAATAATCCAGTTCTTATTGGAGAAGCTGGTGTTGGTAAAACTGCTGTTGTCGAGGGATTAGCACAACAAATTGTCGATGGTTCAGTCCCTGCTAAACTTCAAGACAAGAGAATCATTTCTTTAAATATGGTCTCAATGGTTCAAGGTACTGGAATTCGCGGTCAATTTGAACAAAGAATGCAACAACTGATTAAAGAATTAGAGCAAAATGATAATATTATCCTATTTATCGACGAAATTCATGAATTAGTTGGTGCTGGTAACGCTGAAGGCGGTATGGATGCTGGTAACATTATTAAACCAGCCTTAGCTCGCGGAGATTTCCAATTAATTGGTGCTACTACTATTAAGGAATATCGAAACATCGAAAAGGATTCTGCCCTTGCTCGTAGATTCCAACCAGTGGAGGTTAAAGAACCTACAACTGAAGAAACAATTAAGATTTTACAAGGCATTCGTAAGCGTTACGAAGACTACCACCATGTTCACTATACAGATGAATCTATACAAGCTGCAGTAGATCTTTCCTCCCGCTACATTCAAGATCGTTTCTTACCTGATAAAGCCATTGATCTTTTAGACGAGGCCGGCTCAAGAATGAATCTCACCATTCCTTATGTTGATAGTGAAAAGATCAAGGAAAGACTGGATACTGCTGAAAGTTTAAAGCAAGATGCTTTAAAAAACGAAGATTATGAAAAGGCTGCCTACTATCGTGATCAAATTGAAAAGTATGAAAAATTAAAAGATCAGAAAGTAGATCCTGATCAAACACCTAAAATTACTGAAAAGATCATGAATAAGATCGTGGAGGAAAAAACTAATATTCCTGTCGGCGACTTACAGAAACAAGAAGAAACACAATTAAAGAACTTAGCTACTGACCTTAAAGATAATGTAATTGGTCAAAACAAAGCTGTTGAAACTGTTGCTCGTGCAATAAGACGAAATCGGGTTGGTTTTAACAAATCTGGTCGTCCAATCGGTTCATTCTTATTTGTAGGACCGACTGGTGTAGGTAAAACAGAATTAGCTAAACAATTAGCCAAACAAATCTTTGGTACAGAAGATGCGATGATTCGATTCGATATGAGTGAATATATGGAACAATATTCCGTATCGAAACTAATTGGTTCTGCACCAGGTTACGTGGGCTATGAGGAAGCTGGTCAATTAACAGAAAGAGTACGTCATAATCCATATAGCTTAATTTTATTTGATGAAATTGAAAAAGCTCATCCTGATGTACTCCACCTATTCTTGCAAATTCTCGATGATGGCCGCTTAACTGATTCGCAAGGTCGCACAGTTTCCTTTAAAGATACCATCATCATTATGACTTCTAATGCTGGTCAAGGAATCAAAGAAGCTAGCGTAGGTTTTGCAGCTGAAAACAGTCATCAAGAACAATTTAAGAATAGCTTAGGTCAATACTTTAAACCTGAATTCTTAAATAGACTTGATGATATAGTTGAATTTAATGCACTTGATAAGAAAGACTTAATCAAGATTGTTGATTTAATGCTTGCAAACACCAATGATATGGTAAAAGATCAGGGCCTACATATTGATGTTACACCTGAAGCAAAAGAACTTCTTGTCGAAAAAGGTTATGATCCTTCTATGGGTGCTCGTCCACTTCGTCGTACGATCCAAGAAGAAATTGAAGATAAGGTAGCCGATTATAAACTTGATAATCCAGCTGCTAAAGACCTAAAGGCTAATGTAGTTGACGGTAAAATAGTAATTAGTGAAAATTAATTATTTAGGAGCAAATAAGAGTCACAGGTTCCGTGACTCTTATTTTTATTTTTATAAATTCTGCAAAAAGGTTATACTTAAATTGGGATTTTAAAGACACATTATATATCGAGGTTATAAATATGATGCATTTAATTGATGTTACAAATAGCTACCGTGATTTAGTCCAAAGACAATTAGCAGCTACTAATAGTCAATTCGTAAAAGTTTACTCTTTAGGTAATACCACAGTAGTATACAGCGAAACAGCTGATAAAATTGAAATCGTTATGGAAAATCATAAACGTCCTATTAGACAAGATGAAGTAGAATTTGTTATTAAGCGTCTAATTCATGAAGATCGAATTTATGATATAACAGTTGATAAAAGTAGAAAAATCATTTCTATCACTTGTGATCGTTAAAATCGCAAAAAAGCCGTGGAGTTGTTCCACGGCTTTTTCTATCTTATAATCTTGAAGTTAATTCAACATCAGGATACTTGTCTTTAAACCATCTTTCAGCAAATGCATTTTCAAATAAGAATAATGGCTCCCCATCCCTATCCTTAACCAATAAGTTACGGGATGATGACATTTTAGAATCCAATTGATCTGGGTTAATCCAACGAGCTACACGGTTTCCTAATGTATGGAGTTCAACTTCTGAATTGTATTCATTTTTCATTCTGAAAGAAAATACTTCAAACTGCAATTGCCCAACTGCACCAAGAATATAATCATCAGTTGAATAACCGCGGTAAAGTTGAATCGCACCTTCTTGAACTAATTGATTCATCCCTTTATGGAATGACTTTTGTTTCATAACATTCTTAGGAGTTACACGCATAAAAATTTCAGGTGTAAATTGTGGCAAAGCTGGGTAAACAATTTTTTTCTTACCGGCATAAATTGAATCTCCAATTTGGAAATTACCCGTATCATACAATCCAACAATGTCACCTGCTACAGCGTCAGAAACCTGCACACGTTCACTAGACATAAACTCAGTTGCATTATTTAATCTGACTGGCTTGCCAGTTCTAGCTAAAGTTACGTCAATTCCCTTCTTAAATTCACCGCTTCCAATTCTCACAAATGCGATTCGATCACGGTGATTAGGATTCATGTTAGCTTGAATCTTAAAGACAAAACCAGAAAATTCTGGATCATCAGCTGCCAATTTTTCATCTTCATTAACAGTATGTTCTTGAGGCGCTGGCGCTAAGTTTACAAAACTATCTAAGAAAGTTTCAACACCGAAATTAGTTAAAGCAGATCCGAAGAAGACTGGAGTTTGATCGCCCTTTAAAATCTTCTCTTTATCAAAAGTATTTCCAGCTTCTTTTAATAAATCAATGTCATCTAACGTCGATTGATATAAGCTATCTTTTGCTAAAGGCTCATCTTCTGCTAATTTTCCATCTTTATCTAACGGTAAATAACGATCATCATCATCTTTTCGATAAAGCTCAACACGATTATTGTCAATATCGTACAATCCCTTTAATTGCTTCCCCATACCAATAGGCCAATTCATGGCTACGCCTTCAATGCCTAATAAGTCTTCTAATTCAGCAATTAAATCTAAAGGTTCACGTCCGTCCCGATCTAATTTGTTCATAAAAGTAAAAATAGGGATACCGCGTTTCTTTACAACCTTAAATAGTTTTTTAGTTTGTGGCTCAATACCTTTAGCTGAATCAATAACCATTACGGCAGCATCCACAGCCATTAAAGTACGATAAGTATCTTCAGAGAAGTCCTGGTGTCCTGGTGTATCAAGGATATTAATTCTTTTTCCTTGGTATTCAAATTGCATTACTGAACTAGTAACTGAAATACCACGTTTCTTTTCAATTGCCATCCAGTCACTAGTTGCATAATGTCCACTTTTACGTGCCTTAACAGTACCTGCACTTCTAATTACTCCACCAAAAAGAAGCATCTGTTCAGTAATTGTTGTTTTACCAGCATCTGGGTGAGAAATAATCGCAAATGTCCGTCTTTTTTTCACTTCATCAGTTAACTTTGTCATTAATCTTTAGCTTCTTCCTTTTCTTCTTTTTTTGGAATTGTAAGTAAGAGAGTTAATAAGCGTGAGCCTTTCATTCGTCTAGTTGTTAAAGTCATTCCATTATCAAGTTTAACGCTTAGCTTTTCGCCCTTAGCTGGTATTAAGCCTAACTTTGTAATTACATACCCAGCAACTGTATCTATGTCTTCCATTGCTAAATTAGTACCGAATTCTTCATTAAAATCAGTTAATGGCATTTTTCCGTAAATCACATATTCTCTTGGACTAATTTTTGAAAATAGGACTTCGGCCTTATCAACCTCATCATCGATATCTCCAACAATCTCTTCAATTAAATCTTCAATTGTAGCTAACCCTACAACACCACCATATTCATCAGTCAAAATTGCAAGTTGTCTTTGTGTTTCTTGCATTTCAACTAATAATTCACCCAATTCAATTGTTTCAGGTGCAAATAAGGGCTTAAACATTACCTGATCATAGTCTAGCTTATTAAAACCAACCTTATGAGCTTTTCGCAAAACAGTTCTAATATGAATGACGCCTACAATCTTATCTTTATCTCCATCATAAACAGGTACTCTTGAATAAGGTTCTTTTAAGATCTTATCTAAGTTTTCTTGAAAACTATCATTAATATCGACCATAAAGGCATCAGTTCGAGGCACCATTACTTCTCGTGCCATCTTTTCTTCAAAATCTAAAATGCCTTCCATCATTGAAAATTCACGGTCACTAATTTCTTTTTGCTCATGCAATTTATTTAAAATTTTATTTAGCTTCCGTTGACCATCAACTTCTTCTTCACCACGAAATTTAGCTCTTAACTTGCTAAATATATCCCCCGCACCGGGATCACTACTCATCTTCAATTCTCTCTTTCTATTGTTGTCCTAATCTCTATTTTAATCACAATTATCGGTAATTATATCACATGCTAATCTATGATAAAATAAGGAACAAGAAATGGGGTCTTATAGATGAAAAAACAAAGCATCTACTTAGTGTTTACATTCTTATTATTAATTCCGTATCTATGCAGCCTAACTTTAATAGGTATTTGCTACAATGCCTTAGTTAGACACTCAAGCAATATCTTTAGAAGCTTAGTTGGTGCCTTAGTTGGTGCAATCATAATGTTTGCAATTAAGGCTACGATTCAACGCCCACTTAATTTAGTATCTGACGAAGTACCAAATAATCTATTTAAACAAATTCTACGTTTTTATAGTATTCGTAGACGTAAACTTCTACTTATCTATAATTTTTTAGTCGATTTTGCTCTTTGCTGGTTTGCAATGGATTTAGTAAGGAAATTTTTCTCATTATCCTTTATTATTGGAAATTCAGTTGGCATTGTATTACTTATTATGCTAATTTCAACATGTATTGGTGCCTACATCGAATATGATAATCTATCTATTGACCCAAGACAGAAGTAACTATTTAGAATCACCATCAGAACTGGCATCCAGATATAAAATCTGAGCCAGTTTTTTTGTTTCTAAATTCAATTTAGTTAAAACATAGGGTTTTTCACTATCACCTAAATTTTCATATACAGTAACTCCTTCTTTGGATAATTTATCTAAAAAAGTTGGAATTACAAAGTTCAAAGGCTGACTGAAGAAAGCCATATTACTATTTGGTGTATCAATTTCCGCAATTTTTGAATTAGGTAATTCAAATTTGTTTAATCCAGAAACAGGCATTTGTTTATCATCAGCTAAAACGCCATACCAAAACATAAAGTTTTCAGGCCCAAATACTACTAAACTTGCACGCTCATTTTCATAACCATTATCTTCAACAAACTTTTTAAAAATAGGATCGTTTTCCATTTCTTGAATAGCTGCTGTATAAGTCTTATTTTCATCAATTTGGTTTGGCATAAAAACCTTACCAATAAAATTATGAGCCGAGTATTCTTCTCTTTTCATTTTCTCTCCCCTTAAAAAAACTACGATCTAAATCAGGACGTAATTGGTTATAACGTTCATACCAAATTTGCGCAAATTTTTGGGCAAATGGTCCCTTCTTTTGATCTATCCAATCTAATAATTCAAAACTAGCACTACGCAAAATACTATCAATCTCTTCGCCATAATGCCAACGCTTTTTGTTCATTGCATACTCATCTGCATCTAATAGCCTTTTTTCTCCATCTGAGAAGACCTTAATATCTAGGTCATAATCAATATACTTTAAGGCTTCACGATCTAAGACAAATGGACTCGCTAAATTTGCATAGTAAGCAACTCCATTCGGTCTAAGCATTGCAATCACATTAAACCAAAGTTTTCGATGAAAATAAACAATCGCTGGTTCCCGACTAATCCATTTCCTACCATCTTCTTCGGTAATTAAAGTGCGGTCATTAACGCCGATAATAATATTTTGCTCTGTCTTAACTACCATAGTGTCACGCCAATTTCGATGTAGCGTGCCATTATGTTTATAACTTTGTATTGCGATATAATCGCCTTCACGAGGCATTTCCATAATGTGCGCCTCCTCACTAAACATTATACCAGCAAATTAATATTCATCTATTTCTTCTAGATCCACTACTTCGCCATTTAAGAAACTATCAATTTCACCACTAGAGAAGCCATGCTGAAATAAAAAATGTCTAACTTTTTGCTTTCTCTTAAAACCATCATCTTTCCGATATTTTTTCCAAGCTTTAGTTCCTTGCTTTTCTAGCGCTTCTAATTGCTCATCTTCATTAGTCTCAATATCCAAATGATCAATTATTAACTCCCCTAAATCTTGATCAAAACCATGATTTTGTAATTTCGTCAGCGCTTTTTTCTTAATTTCTTTATACGAAAGTTTACCTACCTGATGAATCAGTGAATGTATAAGACGAATTCCGGCATCTATCCATTCTTCCTCCTCTATTTCATATAGAGCATCTTGAATAGTATTAGCTGCAACGCCCTTTTGTTTTAATTTTCTAGTAATTCCTCTTGGACCATCTTTTCCTACTCTAAGATTATTCTTGATAAATAAACGAGCAAAATCCTCATCATTTATATAATTCAAATCCATCAAGTCTTCAACTGCGGCCTGACTTGCTTCCTGACTAATTTCATGTTTATTTAAATATTCTAAAACTTCATACACACTACGTGGCTGATAACTCAAGAAAGTCATCGCTAATTGCAAAGCTTGACTATCAGCTTCTGCTTTTTTAATTTCTTCAATATCTTCAAGACTTAATTCAGTCCCTTTTAACAAGCGTCTTTCAACCAAAGTTCTTTCATTGACACTAAAGGCATATTCATTATCAATAAAAATATTATAGCGGCCTTTGCGTTTTTGAGTGCTAATTTTAGTAATAAGTGGCATCGTAACACCTCTCGTAAAATTTTATTTTCTTCTATTTTATATTAAATTAAATACTTGTATCACTTGAAAATAACGCTTATGCTTATTGTGACACTTTTTTCATGAATTAATCGAAATGAGGGCCTTATTTTGACAAAATTTACTAAAAATAAACAAGAAAAAGATATTATTATCACCATTAAACGCTTAGGAATTAATGGTGAAGGTATTGGATATTATAAAAAGAAGATTATTTTTATTCCTGGAGCTTTGCCAAACGAAGTAGTTGTGGCCAAAATTATTAACAGACATCCTCACTATTTAGAAGGAGAACTAGTTAGAATTAAAGAAAAATCCCCAGATCGAATTAACTTTCCTAAGGGAGTTGATCCAACTGTTGGTGGCTTAGAACTTGCTCATCTTACTTATCCAAAACAACTCGAATTCAAGCAACATTTAATTTTAGAATCTCTTAGAAAATATCATCCGAGAGATTATATGAAATATAAAGTTAAAAAGACTATTCCAGCACCAAATATCTGGAATTATCGCAATAAAGCTCAATATCAAATTGAATTTAATAAAGGAAAAAGTAAGCTTGGACTGTATGCTCCTAATTCACACCGCTTAATTGACTTACCGGAAATGCCCACGCAAACCAAAGAAACTCAAAAAACAGAGCGTGAAATTAAAAAGTTAATTGATAAACTTCATATTCGCATTGCTGACTTTAGACGCCATAATGATGGTATTAAAACTGTCGTAGTTCGTCAAAGTCATGCTACCGATGAAATTCAAGTAACATTGATTACTATTGGTAAAAAGATTAAAGATCTAAAATTACTTGCTAGTCAGATTATGAAGCTTCCTAATGTAGTTTCCGTATTTCAAAATGAAACTCAATGGCAAAATCCACAAGTTTGGGGTAATAAAACTATCAAGCTCTTTGGAAAATCACATATAACTGAAGAAATTCTCGGAAAGAAGTTTAAGCTTTCACCACGTGCCTTTTTCCAGCTCAATCCTGAACAAACCACAAGACTTTATTCAGAAGCACTTAAATATCTAGATTTAACTCCAGATCAAACTTTAATTGATGCTTATGCTGGTGTTGGTACGTTAGGTATTTTGGCTAGTGATCAAGTAAGGCAGGTCATCGGAATTGAATCTATTCCTGAAGCGGTAGTTGATGCTCAAGAAAATTGCCACTTAAATCACGTTAGAAATGCTGAGTATATTCAAGGAAATGTAGAAAAACTACTTCCTGAATTAAAAAATCAGGGTGTTCCAATTAATGCCTTAATCGTTGATCCCCCACGAACTGGACTAAGCAAAAAATTAATCAAGACATTGCTTGAAGTTCAGCCCGAAACTTTTGTTTACGTTTCTTGTAACCCAGCCACACTTACAAAAGACCTAGTCCTTTTAAGTGAAAAATATGATGTTCGTGTAATTCAACCAATTGATATGATGCCACAAACTCCACGCTGGGAAGGTGTCACTAAATTAGTTTTAAGAAAAAATAAATAATTTATTTCATTAGCAGTCATTACGACTGCTTTTTATCTATATAAAAAAGGTTGTAGACTGTCTGCTCTACAACCTTTTTTCAAGTGGATGAGGTAAATATACTATCTAGCGCCATAATATCAGTATCTGGGTTTAATATTATGACTTGATCAACATCACTTGTTTGCATCTGTATTGAATAACGACTATTTGATCTTACTAAGAGAATCTTGTCTTTAAAACACTACAATCTGGAGATAAAAACTTTTATACAATATTATTCTACCTCTCCACACATCTTATTATAGCAACTATGTAAGCGAATACAAACTATTTAGCTTGATATTGACGAATATCGTCTTTAATTCCTGCAAAATAATATTTTCCACTGTCTTCATCACTAACAAGTTCAACACCATTTTTGGGATCCTCTAAAGCTTCAGAAAAAATCCGTTCGTATTCATCGACACTTAACTTCTTTCGCTTAGCTAATAAGGCTTCGTCTCCAGCTTTATCTATTTGTTTTTCGTATCCTTCAACCAC
This sequence comes from uncultured Lactobacillus sp., assembly GCA_947565635.1. Classification (GTDB taxonomy): domain Bacteria; phylum Bacillota; class Bacilli; order Lactobacillales; family Lactobacillaceae; genus Lactobacillus. The sequence continues at coordinate 75,256 of CANOGU010000002.1, forward strand.
ATTTGCGGAATAAAACTCAGCCATTGCACCTGATCCATAAGAAAATAGACCAGTCAAGTCTCCAGCCTTTAAATCTCCATTTTCAAGCAAACTAAGTAAACTTAAATATAATGAACCAGTGTAAATATTACCTACATTAGCATTCAATTCTTTAGCTGCAGTAAAACTGTCCATTAAGCGTGCATTAGTTTCCTCATCTTCGCCTTCGATAGCAATACGATTAGCTTTTAACCCCATTTTAGTAAAAGGCAAATGATACACAATAGCTGCAAAATCCCTTGTTTCAAGGTTCTTTTGTTCCTTATAATCATTAAAAGTATGTTTAAAAAAGTCTAAATAAACTTGGGTAGAATATTTTCCATCGACTTTTGCCAATTTAGAATTATTCGGACGCCAGAAATCATTAATATCTTCACTATAAGCGCTGTGACCCTCGTTTAATTCTAAAATTCTTGGATTGCTAGAAATCAACAAACTAACGCTTCCTGCTCCTTGAGTAACTTCTCCAGCAGTCTTTAGACCGTAGCGTGCAATGTCGCTTCCAATTACAATAGCAGTTTGATCAGGATGCAGACGTACAAAATCTTGTGCAATCATTAAGCCTGCTGTTAATCCAAAGCAAGCTTCTTTAACTTCAAATGCTCTAACACTAGGATCTAACTTTAAGGCTGACTTTACAAATAAAGATCCCGATTTAGATTGATCAACACTACTTTCAGTACCAAAAATTAAAAGTCCAACTTTAGATTTATTAATTTTATTCAAATAACGCAATGTTGCATTAATTCCCATTGAAACTGTATCCTGCGTTGCATCAGCCACGCTCATTTTGCTTTGTCCAATCCCGATTAGAAATTTATTTGGATCTTGATTTCTTGCATGCGCCAAATCCACCATATCAACATACTTATTTGGAGTAAAATATCCAATTTGATCAATTCCAACCTTCATCTTTACTTTTTATCCTTTCTTATTTCACTTAAAAATTCAAGAGCTGCTTCCTGCGTATATTTTTTGCTTTGTTGCAGTTTCTTTAAAACTTCTTCCTTTTCCTCTTCATTTGCATTCAGAGTAGCAACTAAATTTCGAGCCTGCAATTTCATATGACCTGCTTGAATTCCTTTGGTAGAAATTGCCAAAAGCGCTGAAAAATTATTGGCTAAACCAGTAGCAGCTATAATTTCAGCTAATTGCTTAGCAGACACTTGACCAAGTAAATTAAAACCCTGCTTAATATCTTCGCGTGCACTAATTGAGCCACCTACTACCCCAATTGCTAAAGGAACAGTAAGTTCGCCAATTAACTTATCTTCTTCAATTTTCCACTTACTTAAAGATGTATAATTGCCACTTTTATTAGCCCACACCGCTGTTGCTGCTTCTACTCCTCGATAGTCATTTCCTGTTGCGATCAAAACGCTGTCAACACCGTTCATAATTCCCTTATTATTTGTTACTGCACGGTAAATGTCATTTTGACCTATCTTACTAAGTAAAACTAGTTTTTCAGCCACTTTAAATCCGCCAACACTATCTACATTTAAATTTACTTTTGCTGTAGTTAACTGAGTAGGATAATTAGAAAGAATGGCGTATAAATTTTGTTCAATATTTGCTTGTTTTTCTAATTTATTTCCTAAAAATTCTAAAATTGCATTTGTCTTGTTAGCACCCATTGCTTCTGCAGGATCAACTAAAATACGTAAAAATACTAAATTATCTTTTTGAGACGCTTCAATTTTACATACTCCTCCACCATGTTTAACTAAACTAGCAAACTTTTGATTAGCTTGATTAATTAATTCTGGAAATTGCCGAGTAAAAGAATTTATATCAAAATCGTTAGTTACTTCTAAAACAATTTGACCATAAATTCCATTTCGGATACTAACTGCTTCTACGCCACCATTTTGATTAAAAATTTTACTTGCATGATTTGCAGCTGCAACTACCGACGGTTCTTCAACTGCCATTGGCACAATATATTTTCTCTTATTAACAACTAAGTTTGGAATAACTCCAAGAGGAAGACGAACTTGTCCAATTACATTTTCACTAAGTCTGTTTAGTCTTTCTAAAGTTTTAGAATCAATTTCACTTAGTTCAATACCCTCTTGCTCAAAAAAATTTCTTCTATCTTCTGGGAGCCATTGATAAAACTTCTTCTTAAATAATTCTTCTGACTTCATATGCAATACCTTGACCGCCACCAATACATAAAGACACGATAGCTCTTCGACCATTAATCTTACGTAAACTATTTATTGCGCTCATCACTAAACGAGTACCTGTTGCACCTAAAGGGTGACCCAAGCTCATCGCACCACCAGCAATATTTAATTTTTCTTTTGGAATATTGAGATCACGCGCAACTGCATAGGCCTGCGCAGCAAATGCTTCATTAATTTCAATTACATCGTAATCATCAATAGTACTGCCTGTTTCTTTCAATAATTTTTTAATTGCAAAGTATGGAGCATATCCCATATATGCAGGATCACAACCAATTTCCGCAAAAGCTCCTAAGTGTGCTAAAGGAGTTAAATTTAATTCATCTAATTTTTGTTGATCTGCAAGTAACAACATACTTGCTCCATCAGTTAATGGAGATGAATTTCCAGCAGTAACACGGCCATTTTCTTTAAAAACAGGTTTCAATTTACTCAAAGACTCAACACTAGTATCTGGTCGAATTGTTTCATCGTGATCAAGTATCTCACCTTCAAGCTGGACTGGTTGATATTCTTCTTCAAACCAATTATTTTCTTGAGCTGCATACGCCTTAGCATGAGAATCACGCGCAAATTCATCCATTTCTTGACGAGTAACATGATATTTATCAGCTACATTTTCAGCTGTAAGCCCCATTGGCTTTTGAGAATAGGCATCCCCAATCCCATCAATCATTAAACTATCTTGATAAACCGGATTTTCATCATGCTTTTTACTCTTATCAAGTAACAACGGCGCATTTGTCATACTTTCAGCGCCTCCAACAACAGCAATTTCTGAATCTCCCAATACCATTTGCCCTTGAGCAAACCGTAACGCTTTTAGACTCGAACCACAAACATCATCAACGTTTGTAGCAACTACTGATTCGGGTAAGCCTGCTTTCAAAGCAATTTGGCGAGCAACATTTTGACCTAATCCAGCACTTAAAACATTACCAATTATTACATTATCTATTTTATCTTGCGGAACAATATTTTCTTCTAATAACCCTTTTAATGCTAGTACACCTAAATCAACTGCATTTTCATCCTTATAAAATCCGCGATATTTACCAAAAGGAATTCGATTCATTCCTACAATATATACATCCTGTAACACGCTTCCACCTCTTAATAAAAACTATTCTAATAAGTATCATAGCTCACAAACTTGAGTAGTCATACAAGCTATACCGATTTTTAATCAATTCTAAAAAAGATTGCCAGGCAACCCTAGCAATCTTTCTATACATATTTACTTAAAAAGTCATTTACCTTTTTTTGATACTCTACAGGGTGGGTAGCAAATGACCTAGCGTGCTTAGCACCTGGAACTACCCAAAGTTCTTTAGGACCAGCTGCTGCTTTGTAATTTTGGTAAACCATCTTGGTTGGGACAAAAGTATCCTTAGCACCATGAATAAAAAGCATTGGTCGCTTATTCTTAGCTACCTGATTTATACTACTACCATCTTTAAGAAAATATCCAGCTCTAATTCTTGTTATTCCGCTCAAGACCTCAACTAGAGGAAAACGTGGGAAAGCTGGAAAATGATATAAAGCTTGTGCTTCATGTTCAATCTCATCTTTTACGTTTGTATAACCACAATCTTCTACGTATGCCTTTACTTGTTTGGGCATTTTTAACCCACTAGTCATCATAGTCGTAGCTCCACCCATACTTACGCCAAAAATAACTATTTTACTTTGCGGACCATCTTTTTTTATTACTTTTCTAGCCCATTTTCTTACATCTACTTTTTCACGCCAGCCATAGCCTATATAATTCCCCTCGCTTTGTCCATGTCCTCTGGCATCAGGCATAAGAGCATTATAACCAAGCCTATGAAACATCGCCGCATAAGCCCCCATAGTATCTTTATTATTCATAAATCCATGAAGAATAATTACTGTCTTTTTAGAATTAGATGCTGGAATATAATTTGCATCTAATTTCAAATTATCATCTGCTGACTTCATCGTCCACTTTTGTTTATGTACGTCTTGATACCACTTTTTTTCTTTATAAAGCGGATCGGTTTTGACAAGCCTAGTATCATTGTTAATAAATGATTTGTGACCTGGAACAACCGCTACTTGATAGAAATATAAGCCGGCCACTATAAAAACTCCACAAACTGCTAAAATAGAGATAATAGTTATTTCTAGCTTTTTACTTTTTATCTTCATTAGAAGACCTCTTTTTCAAAAATATAATCTATATTATCTCTAGAAAACATAGAATTCAAGAGTAGGTGAAATATATGTACTTAGACGACTTCCTAATTTTAATTGCCCATCTTCATCCAAATTTTCAGCTTTTTTATCAACCAAGAAAGTCCGATTCTCTCTATCCAGTTAGTAAAATTAAGATTGAAAGTAAGCAATGCGTTTTTTTAATAGGAAAAAAGCCTAAAACAATTGCACAAATAAGGAACTTATTAGGAAAGTTAAAATATAATCATCTTCCAATTTACGTTTATATTGAAGAATTAGATAAAAAAGATATAATTTTTAGCAATCGGATTAATTTAAAAAAAGGTCATGTTTATATTAGATAATTACACAAAAAATGAGGTTCAAAATGAACCTCATTTTTTAATTCTTATTTAAATACTTATTTAATACCTGTAAAACTCCATTATCATTATTATTAGGTGCAAGATATTTAGCATGCTTTTTTGCAATAGACATTCCATTTTCCATCACATAACTATATTTTGCAAAATCAAGCATAGGAATATCATTTCCACTATCTCCAAAGGCGATTAAATCATCCCCAGTTAAGCCAAAATGAGCAAGTAACTTCTTCAGACCAGTAGACTTATTAATACCATGCTTTACTACATCAATTGCTACTGGACTAGATGCAAACGTAGTAACGATATTCCCATACCTTTCATTAAATTTCTTTTCAATATCGTTAGCAATCTTGCTATCATAATGAAAAGTCAATTCAATAAAAACCTCATCAGGCAAATCTTGCCAATCACTTAATTCTGTACTTTCTTTGGCAAAATATTGCAAAAATGCCTTATCTTTTTCAGGTGCTTCAGTACCAATATAAGCTTGTTTTCTTCCATAAACCATTGTAGCCATACTGCCATATTTATTGTGAACAAAATTAATTAAATCAATTGTTTGTTTCTTAGTTAAGCCTTCAATAGCAACTTCTTTACCTTCAACAATTAATCTTGATCCGTTAGCCGTTACAAAATCCATTCTATCAACAAATTCTGGAAAGTCGTTTTTCAAACGTGCAAACGGTCTTCCACTAGCCACAATAAATTGAATATGATTTTTCTCAAGCTTACTTAAGACTTGATTAAACAAATCATGATCATAGCTTCTTTTATCATTTAAAAACGTCCCATCCATATCAACAGCAACAGCTTTAAAAGGAATTGTCATCTTATTCTCCCCTTATTAATGATGGTCTAATGCACCATTTAATTTTTTACTATATACAAAATAAATTATCAAAATAATTGGCACAATAACTAATAAAACGGGATAGAAGTAGTTAGGTGCTAAATTTTGAGCAGTAACTCCTCCAATCATTGGCCCAGCTGCCATTCCAATATCAAGGCCTAAATAAAAGGTGGAACTTGCTAGCCCTTGCTCTTCTATTGGAGCTAACATTAAGGCAGTTGATTGATTAACAGAATAAATTACTCCATAACCAATTGAAAGCATAATCGCTGCTAACCCCATTAACCAATTATTAACCATAAAGGTGGCAATAATTAGAAATAAAATCATAGAAATCAAACTTAGCCAAAACCAAATACCAAAACGAATTAGATCAAAATACTTTTTTAAAACAATTCTAATTAAAAGCAATGCTATTGCATAAATCACAAAAAAGTAACCAACGGCAATAGAAAAGCGCTGTCTTTCAACATAAACAACAATATCTGCTTGCGTAATAAAATATGGAATTGCAAAAAAAGTAGTTAACATGGCTACTGGAATAGCATCTTTTTGAATAATTTTTATTTTTCTCTTTTTATTTTGGATAATTTTGGGTTTAGCATGATTACCCACAAATTGAATTGAAACGATCATCAAAATTGTAGCAAGTACTGCTAACCACAACGCCGACTTATAACCGATTACTTTATATAAATTAATTGCTAAAGCTGGAGCAAGAGCCATAGCTAACGCATTCATCAAACCATAAAATCCCATTGCTTCCCCAACATGACTACGTGGAACCAAAAATGCTAACCATGTTGTCATACAAACAGTCGCCAAAACAAAACCCGTACCATTAATTAATCTAAATAATAATAGCCAATTTCCTGATGGTGAAAAACAATATCCTGCTACCCCGATTAAAATTAATACTCCACCTATAAACGATAGACTATATTTAGAAAAACGATCAGTTAAATTTCCTGCTACCGGTCGTAAAAACATTGATACTACACTCATAATTCCAGTTATAATACCAGCAAATACCGCACTAGCACCTAAACTAATTGCATATCCATTAATTAATGGTGTTACAAACATAACTGAAAACATAAAAAAGAAAGACGCTGCCATGACTAGAATAACGTCTTTAGTATAAATTGATTGTCTTTTTTTCAATCATTTAACCCCTCTCTAGCATTATTACTTTTATATCATACATTTACGTCAAGCAAAAAAGCCAGTTGAAATTGCTCAACTGGCTTAATTACTATTCTTTACTTAATTAATAACCCATGTAACGGTCTCTTTCCCAATCAGAAACTGATTGATTATATTTAGACCATTCAAGATTCTTAGAATCAATAAAGCTTTGAGTTAAGTGTTCACCTAAAGCTGCTTGAATTAAAGGATCAGCCTTAAATGCTTTAACAGCGTTATGCAAAGTAGATGGAAGTGGCTTAATACCACGTTCAGCTCTTTCTTCTTCAGACATTTCAAAGACGTTAGAAGTAATAGGTGCCATCGGTTTCTTTGCTTCCTTAATACCATTTAAACCAGCACTTAAGCATGCTGCAAGTAAAAGATATGGGTTGGCTGTTGGATCAGCTGAACGCATTTCCAGACGAGTATTAATTTCCTCAGCATCAGGAATACGAACAAGTGGCGAACGATTCTTAGAAGCCCATGAAATATAAACAGGCGCTTCAAATCCTGGAATTAAACGCTTGTATGAGTTTACAGTCGGATTACCGACTGCTGTAATTGCACGAGCGTGTTCCAAAATACCATTTAAGAAGTAAAGAGCAGTATCTGATAAGTGGAATTCGCCATCTTTATCATAAAATACGTTCTTACCATCCTTAAATAATGACATATTGGTGTGCATTCCATTTCCGGCTTGTCCTTCTACAGGCTTAGCCATAAAGGTTGCATATAGGCCATGCTTTCTTGCTACTTCACGTACTACCATCTTAAAGGTTTGAACACGATCAGCAGTAGTTAAAGCATCATCAAATCTGAAGTCAATTTCTTGTTGCCCATCTCCAACTTCATGGTGGGCAGCTTCAACTTCAAAGCCAATGCTTTCTAAAGTTTCAACAATATCACGCCGACATCTCGCACCTTCATCATCAGAAGTCATATCAAAATATGAAGCATGGTCAGGAACTTCAGTAGTCCAATTACCATCTTCGCCTAACTTAAATAGATGAAATTCAGCTTCAAAGCCAATATCAAAATCAGTAAAGCCCATTTCATTCATTTCTTTAAGAACACGCTTTAGATTATTTCTTGGATCACCTTCAAATGGTTCACCGTTGGTCTTGTGAACTGAACATACCAAACGACCAATTTTACCGCCCTTTTCATCTCCCCAAGGCAAAACTGCCCAAGTTGAAAAATCTGGGTATAAAACCATATCACTTTCTTCTAGACGAACAAAGCCATCAATTGAAGAACCATCGAAACGAATATCATTTGTTAAAACTTTATCCAATTGACTAGTTGGGACTTCCACAGCCTTAGAAGTTCCATTAATATCAGTAAAAGCTAATCTTAGGAAACGAACATCGTTATCCTTAACACTCTTCTTAATATCTTCTGCAGTAATAGTTTTACTCATTGTACACACCTATTCTAAAGAACTACCCAGCATTTCATGTATTGGTATAGTCCTTAAAAATCTATTCACTACCTGTGCTTATGCACAGTGAACACAATAGCAGACTAAATTGGTCTCGTCAATAAATATTGATAATTTTTTTAGATATAATTTAAATTAATTATTATAAAGATCCCAGTAATATCCTATCATATCCATTATTTTTTATTTATTTAAAAAATTATTTATTTCCTCAAGAGCATGATCAGAAACTTTTTTATCTTGTAATGGATCAAGCCAAGTAACCTGCAATTGATGCTTAAAATATGTTAATTGTCGTTTAGCATACTTTCTAGAAGCCTGCTTTAATTTGCTGACACAGTCATCAAGCGTTTTTTCACCAGAAAAGTATGGAAAAAACTCTTTGTATCCAATCGCTTGAATAGCCTGGTGTTCACGATCACGATTCTCATAAACGAACTTAGCCTCTTTGAGCAATCCTAGATCCATCATTTTGTCTACTCGCTTGTTTATCCTATGATAGACTTCTTCTCGATTACTATTTAAACCAATAATTAATGCATCATATCGCGGTGTAATCTTTTTTTGCTGCTTACTAAATAACTTCCCAGTCCGATCAATTACAGTTAGAGCTCGAAGAGTACGGCGGCTATTTTGAGGTGCTATTTTATCAGCTGCTGCTGGATCTTTTTCATGAAGCACACGCCATAACTCTTCTTCCCCATTTTTTTTCAAATACTCTTCCCATTTAGAATCAACGCTTGTCTGATATTCTCCAGGTTCACCTAATTGAAGCTTATTTACTAAAGCATTAATATAAAAACCAGTTCCACCAACTACTAGGGGAACATCATCCTTAGCAACAATTTCATCAACTGCTTTAATACCTTCAGCAACAAAGTCCTTAACTGAATATTCGTCAAAAATCGAACGTTGATTAACTAAATAATGCTTTACTTTTTTTAATTCTTCGAAAGTCGGCTTAGCTGTGCCAATACTTACTTCTTGATAGATCTGCATTGAATCACCAGAAAGGATTTCTGCATTAATTTTAGGAGCTAAATCCAAAGCTAGTTCTGTTTTTCCAATTCCAGTTGGTCCAATAATCACAATAATTTTTTGCATATAAATTCCTCTTATTTCTTGATATTCATTCTAACAAAAATCTGATATTTCTTCAGACTTAACAGCAAAAGACTTTATTGAAATAAGAATTATTGCTAAAATTTGAATTGATAAAATAAATATTAGGGAGGCATTATAATGGCTAAGAAATTTGGTGCTGGTGTTGTAACCGGCGTTTTGGCAACTGTTGGTGCTCTTGCTGCAGGACTTGCTACTTACAAGAAAAAGGTGGTAGAACCTGAACAAAAAGAAGCTGATCGAATTGAACAAAATAGAATTAAAGCTAACAGAAAGAGCTATTCAGCTCACCAAGGTTAAAATTCTACAAAAAAAGAGAGATTAATCCCTTATTGGGTATTGATCTCTCTTTTAATATTTAGAAGCCTTTGTTTGGCCATTCCATTTTTCAAAGCCGTCTTTTAGCCAATATACCTTTTTATAGCCCTTTTTCTGTAAAAAGCGTGCCGCTCTGACAGTTAAGGCACTTGAATCAGAATAAAGGTAAACTGGTAAATCTGGACGAATTTCCTGATATTGATACTTGAACATTGTATATGGAATATTACGAGCTCCTAAAATATGTTCTTTTTTAAAAGGAGCTTTTTCTCGCACATCGATAATCTGTGCCTTTCTCTTTCCCTTTTCAAATTCTTCGTTAGTTAATGCACCACCGACTCTCTTTGATTGGATCCATGTCCAAAGCCAACTCAAAGCAAAGGCCAAAATAATGATGATTAAGATAATGTTGATAATCCCAAAAATATTCATTAATTACTTACCCCTATATAAGAATTTCTATAGTACTATGATAATCCATTACTATCTTTTGCGCTAGTTTCCTTTTCTTCTTCAATCTCATGTTCATGAGTTAGAATCATTTTAGCTGTCATATATTCCTTTTTAGAAACTACACCGGCATGATATAAATTATCTAGCTCAATTCCCATCAACTCAATATCCCATTTGCGTTTTCCAACATAAACTATGATGTTAAATTTCTTTAGAAGCTTTTGAACATCGTGTAAATTTTTCATTATTAATTACTAATCACTATTCCTTGATGTAAACAGAAGACAACATAAATAATTAATATCACAACTGCAATTACCTTTAATTTATGATGATATTCCCTTAAATGGATGCTTCCAAAAATTATTCCTAAAAGAAAACCTGAAATTAAGCCACCAAGATGACCTAAAATATCAATATGACTTGCAAATAAATCAAGTACCAAATTAATAATAGCTAAAGCTAAGGCCTGCTTTCCCAAATAATCAACAACTGGAATTGATCTATTAGCTAAATAAAGAGCTATAACTACCCCAAAAAGCCCAAATAAAGCCGTTGAAGCTCCAGCACTTACTACAGAATCACTGCCATAGGCATAACTTAACAAGTTTCCACCAACACCAGATAATAAATAAATACCTAAAAATCGCCAATGACCTAAAATAGGTTCCATAAACTGACCAATATAATAAATCATCACTGCGTTAGATGCGATGTGCAACCAACCAATATGTAAAAATTGAGCAGTAAATAAACGCCACCATTGATGTTCAACAGTAACAAGTTGATTATTCATAGCTCCTAAGCGGATCAATGTATGAATATTGGTCGACCCACCCATTATCGTTTCTAAAATAAAAACAACGAAAAGCACTATTAAAATTGTATTTGTAACAATAGTGCTAGAAAAACGATTGGAGTTTATTTTTTTCATGCGCTTCCTCCTTTAATTAGTTAAAATAAAATTTTTAATTGGAATATCGTAATTTTCAACTAACCAAGTAGTTTGACTAAAGGTCTGGATTGAATTAGCTAAACTAAGAGTCTGTGTAGGATTTCTTTCTAAAAAACGATCATAATATCCACCACCAAAACCAAGGCGACTATTTTTATCTAATCCGTAAGCAAGTCCAGGAACAATGATCAAATCTAAATTATTTTTAACTTCAACGTTTGGATCATGATTTTCTAAAACGCCAAACTTAGTCTTAACTAAATCTGTATTTTTATCATAAAAAGTAAATTCCATTCTTTTTTTTGGCAAACAACGTGGAATATATACTCTCTTATTTATTTTCCATAAAGCAGAAATAATTGGCGCTGTATTAACTTCTAACGGCATTGAAATGAAAATACCTATACTATCTGCTTTATTAAGAACAGAGCTATTTAAAAATTTATCTTTTAAAATTCTATCCTCTAACATCTTTTGCTTAGTTTTAGCAAATGATGTTAGCTTTTTTATTTGTAAATTTCGTAAATCTTGTTTATTAATCAAATTCATTAAATATTGCTGGATACAAAAAAACAACAGGAATTGCCTGTTGCTTTGATTACTTAGTTTCGCGGTGAAGTGTTACCTTTCTTTCAACTGGGCAATACTTCTTTAAAGCTAAACGTTCCGGATGCTTACGCTTATTCTTTTCAGATAAGTAACTTCTATCGCCACATTCGGTGCATTCAAGGATAATATGTTCTGCCATCTTTTCCACCACCTACTTATTTAGTTAACTGTTAAACTATACCATGTTTTTCGTACTTTTACCAGTACTTTTCTATTTATTAAGCTTGAAGTAATCTTCAACCATTTCTTTTGCAACTTGAAGAGTATAACTTCCTTCTTTATCTGGATCAAGTCCTGGGAAGACAACTGCAACAGCTAATTTTGGATCTTTTGAAGGAGCATATCCAACAAAAGTTGCATTAATAACTTCTGGTGCCTTTGGATTACCCGGATTATCTTCATCATAGTAGAAAGTCTGAGCAGTACCAGTCTTACCAGAAATTGATGGTTTTACGTCCTTTAAGCGGTGAGCCGTTCCCCACGCATTAGTACCATGAACAACGCGATACATTCCTTGATGAATTACATCAAGTTGATCTCGAGTCCAAGGAATACGCATTTGAACCTGAGGCTTAGTATTATACATGATAGAAACTTTATTTCCTTGAGGATTAGTTTCACCAACTGATTGAACCAAATATGGACGCATACGGTACCCACCATTAGCAATAGTTGAAATATATTGTACTAATTGAATTGGAGTATAAGCATCATAGTTACCATAAGCTAAGTCAAGGACCGATCCAGTCAATAATTGACCAGCAGAGTTATATGATCTACCTTGAATACCTGACACTTCTCCAGGAAGATCAACACCAGTCTTTTGTCCCAAACCAAACATTGCAAAATTACGTCTTAATTTAGTAAATGCATCGGATGGCATTGAGATAAAACTATGAGGTATATATTTAGCATTTACCCACCTTAAAGCTAGCTGCATCATGTAGATGTTACTTGAAACTTCAAGTGCTGTTGGAGCATCTAAGCTACCAAAAGTACCAACTGGGTAAACTGATTTCTTAATTGGAGAACCCGGCAAATAAATTGGCGTATCCGGCATCACACTATTAGTTGGTGTGATAATTCCATTCATTAGTCCTCCTGCAACAGTTGCACCCTTGATTGCGGACCCCATAACAAAAGACTTATTAATGACACCTAACGCATCGTCAGTGTCTTTTCCGGTCTTAGCATTATGATTAATACCAGCAATCGCCAACAATGCACCAGTCTTAGGATTCATTGCTACGGCATATGCCCCATTTGAATACTGCGTAGCGCCAGCAGCTTGAGCAGAAGCATATACTTTCTTCAAAGTCTTCTCAACTTCTTGTTGATACTTAGCATTCATTGTCAAAATCAGGCTAGCCCCACTTTGACCTTTATAAACAGTCTTAGTCTGTTCAACACTATCTTTAGATTTAGTAACCACTTGAGACTTAGATTTCGTTCCCTTTAAAAGTGGTTCATATTTTTCTTCTAGATAACTAGTACCTACTCGGTCATTACGTGAATATCCCTGAGTTAAATAGTATTGTAAGTTATCACTTGGTAAACCAGCCTTTTCTGAAGAAACAGAACCAATAATACTTTTAATTGATTTCCCATTTGGATAGTTTCTAGACCAGTCTGTTCCAATACCTACACCAGGTAATTCAGATAAGTGTTCCCCAACTAAGGCTATTTCACGGTCAGTTAATCCCTTGTTCTTAATGTAGATAGTTGATAGTGTATAAGCCCCTGAAATCTTATTAAAGATCAGAGCAGCTGTTTTTTGACGTTTCGTAAAATGAATATTTTGCTTTTCAACGCGCTTTAAGACATTATCATAAATCTGACTTGAACTTAATGCATCCCCATTACTGTCATAACGCTCAGATTTTGGCAATTTAGCTGTCTCTTTTTCTGAAACCTTGCTATTAGCCAAATAATAATCGTAAAGCTGTCTTTTGGTAGGTTTTTCATCATCAAGTGTAATATATTGACTTAAAGCGTTAGAAACCTTATATATTTGACTAGACGTAATGCTAGAATTTTTGGTATAAGTAATTGCGTTATTAGCTTTATTACCTACCAAAACTTTACCGCTGCTATCATACATCACACCACGTGGTACATTATTTGATACAATCTTTTGGTCGGTTTGCTGTACCTCCGCTTGAAAACGTCCACCGTAAAAAAGCTGTAAGTAGGCCAATTGACCAATTAATAATAAAAATAAAACTAAAATGACGCCCAAAATAATTTTCATTCTTAGGGGCGTCGAAGTGGAATTTCTATTCGAACCTTTACTCTGTTTTAAATAATTCAAAATTCTAACCTCACTAAACTAGAATTGATTTTAGCAAAAAAAGTATATAAATTCTATTTTTCTAACAATGAAAATCGCAATAATTATATATTCTTAATAAGTAGGATGCTTTTCAATGATTATCGAAAAATTTAAATCACATTTAAAAACCAAATATTTATATTGGCTTTCATTTTTACTGCCAGCTCTTATTTTCGCTAGCTACTTCATATATCGTAATCAAGAGATCTTAACTGTTGATTTAGGTCAACAATATATTGATTTTCTCTCATTTTATAAAAATAATCTATTTTCTAATCCTTTAAACCTAGTCTATACCTTGAGTAGCGGATTAGGAAATTCGTTTATTGGGACATGGGCTTATTATTTAACCAGTCCCTTTAACCTTTTACTATTTTTATTTTCAAATTCTCACCTTCCAGAGGCAATCCTTTTAATTATTAGTCTGAAGGTTGGTAGTATCGGGTTAAGTAGCTTTTATTATTTTCAAAAATTCTTTACAGGCGATAATAAAATTTTTGCTTTAGCTGCGAGTCTAGCTTTTTCATTAAGTGGTTTTGTCATCAGCTACAACTTAAACTTAATGTGGCTTGATAGTTTAATTTTATTACCTCTCTTATTAGATTCAATTGACAAATTATTTATCCCAAAAAAGCACTATTTTTACCTAATTGGAATTACTTTTTTACTCTGGTTCACCAATTTTTATACTGGTTTTATGACACTTTTCTTTGGGTTACTTTACTTTATCAGTAAGTTAATTAATTATTCTTTTTCAAAAAAGAAGATTATTTCCCAATATTTTATAAAAAGTTTCCTAGGGACAACTTTAGCTGCCTGTGTGCTCCTACCAACATTTTTTGAAATATTAAATGGAAAAATCCATTCAGATACTTCCTTATCTATGGGGATGCAATTTTCTCCATATCAAGTGTTTTATAAACTTACCATCGGCGCCTTTAATTTCACTGAAATGGAAAAGGGCTTGCCAAATATCTTTTTAACGAGTTTATTTACACTACTATGCTTACTCTACTTTATTAATCAAAAAATATCTCTTAAAGAAAAAATCACATCAGCTATTCTCTTAATATTTTTATTCTTTTCTTTTAGTTTTAATCCATTAGTACTCTTTTGGCATTTAGGTCAATATCCTGTTTGGTATCCAGCTCGCTTTAGCTTTATTTTTTCATTCTATGCTATTTATCTTGGCGTGCAAGTTCTTGCCCGTACAAAACAATTTGACTTTCTCAGTAAGTTAGCATGTGGAATTTTAGTCATTTGTCTTGGTATCTTTCTTTTCCTAAATATTCATCAAAAAGAATTTCTAAATCAAACCAATATCATCCTTACAATTTTATTCCTTTTATGTAGCTTACTAATCATTCTATTCTTTAATTACAAGTGGATTCCGGTAATATTTTTTGGTTTAGTTGGTCTTGAAATAAGCATTAATTTACTAGCTAGTTTAGATAATATTTCTTATCAAAAAAATTATGACTATTCTAATTTCACTAAAAATGTTTCAGAGAGCATAAATTATTTACATAAATATGATTCAGGAACTTACCGAACAGAAAAGACATTTACTCGATCTGATAATGATCCACTAAGCAATAACTACTATGGTATTAGTAACTTCAATTCTATTTCAGATCGATCAATTATTAACTTAGTTGAATATTTAGGACTGGAAAATAATGATAATTCTTTTACTAATAACTATGCAACTCCCTTATCTGATAGTATTCTAGGCGTCAAATATAATATTGTACCAATTAAAAATCGTCGCAATCTTCCCGAAAAGGAACAAGTTGTTTTCACAAGTGCCTTTTATCGTCCCGATTTAATTACAAATAAAGTTGTTAAAAGCTTTAAACAATTACAAATTAGACAAAATTCAACTGCATTACCACTTCTTTTTGTCTCTCCTACTCATAAAAAAACTAAGTTTTATCCAAGTATGCCTGCTACTAATCAAAATCTTCTATTTGATAATATTACTGGTAAAAAAACAAATTTATTTAATAGCTTATATCTAACCAATCCAACCAAAATACAAAATGTTAAGCCTACTAAGAATCTTAATGAATATAAAAAAATCAAAGGCAAACAAACGTCCGCAATTATTTTTAATATATCTTCATTTCAAAAAGGGCCTTATTATCTCGAGCTTCCTTCAAATCTAGATGAAAAAACAACGTCAGTCGTTGTTAATGGTCATTCACTTAATAATCAAGATCTAGGAATTTCAACTAAACTGCTAAATATCGGTTATTACTCAGCCAACACATCAATTAAAATTATTTTTTATTTAAATAATAAAAATATCAATTTGAATGGTGTGCGTGTTCTTCAATTTAGACAATCAAATTTTAATAAAATTATTCACCAATTCAATAAACGGCAGCCTGTAACTCAGCAAACAAGTCCAATCACTCTAACTCTTGATTACAAGGCCAAAAATAAACAAATTTTAAATTCTACTATTCCCTATTCAAGTAACTGGTTACTCTTAGATAATGGTAAAGTACTTAAAAAGCAAAAATTTGCTCACACATTTTTAAGTGCTCAATTAAAAAAGGGGTATCACCATATTACTTTAATTTATATTCCAATTACTTTTATAATTGGAATTTTAATTTCAATTATGTCACTCAATTTCATACTCGTCTTTAGACCAAAAAAGGATTAACTGCCATTATGGCAGCTAATCCTTTTTTCATAAAATTATTAAATATTAATTCAATGTTTTAACTTCATTGATAGTAACATCAAATGTTCCACCAGGAGTATTAATAGTTACTTTTTCACCTTTCTTCTTGCCAAGTAAAGCTTGGGCAATTGGTGAATCATTAGAAATCTTACCATTAAGTGGATCGGATTCATCAGAACCAACAATGGTATAAGTTTCTGGATCATCAGTACCTACTTCTGTATAAGTAACAGTTTTACCAATAGAAACTTCATTTGGATCAACACTATCTGCATCAACAACTTGTGCATACTTAAGCATTTGTTCAATTTGAACAATACGTTGTTCTACAGCACTTTGTTCATCTTTTGCAGCATCGTATTCTGAGTTTTCTGATAAGTCACCAAAAGATCTAGCAACCTTAATTCTTTCAATAACTTCTGGACGCTTTACTAACTTTAAATTTTTTAATTCCTTCTGAAGCTTTTCCTTACCTTCAGCAGTCATTGGATAAACTTTTTCTGCCATATTAAAAAATTCTCCTTACCTATACCTATTTTTCTTTGCACCAAACAGCTTATGTTTTCTATCTAAAAAAGTCAACCATTTTTACTGACCTAAACTACTATTACGCTTCAAATGTTCATCGTAATTTTCATTGTAGTAAACTTTACCAGTCTTAAGATTTGCAACAAAGTAGAGATAGTTAGACTTAATTGGGTTCAAGACAGCACTAATTGAATCTAAACTTGGATTATTAAATGGTCCAGGACCATATCCCTTGTGAACATATAAGTTATATGGAGACTTAACTTTAATATCCTTTAATGACAAAGAGTGCTTATGCTTATTCAGCGCATACATAACTGAAATATCAGATTGCAGTGGCATATTTGCCTTAAGTCGGTTAAAGAATACTCCAGCAATCATTCTTCTGTCTTTAGATTTAACACCTTCACGCTCTACTAAGGAAGCTAAAGTTAACACTTCCTGAACCGTCAAATGTTTCTTTTTGATAGAACCATAGTATGGTTGCAAAACCTGATTAGTTTTATCAACCATTTGGTTAACTAATTCTTTTAAAGACGCTCCTTGATAAACATCATACTTAGCTGGGAAGAGATAGCCTTCTAAGTGATAACGAACACCCTTACTATTCATTGAACTAGTTAAAAGTTTTGGATATTGTTTCTCTAAGCTCTTCATGAAGTCTTGATCTTTCATCAACTTCAAGAAATCTTGACGACTATACTTTGTATTTTTACCAACTGTAGTGGCGATACTATCAATAGTTTGACCTTCTTTGATCAAAACATGACCAACAATTGGTCGTCCGCCACCGCCCTGCAATTGACTAACAATTTCCTTATTATGCATTGAAGGCGACAGATAAAAATTACCTGCCTGAAAATTAGTCGCACTATGACTTTTCAGCCAAAAATTAAAAACTGCCGCATTTCTAATAATTTTTTTATCTTGTAAAATCTGAGCAATTTGACTATTAGTTGCACCTTCAGGAATATGGACACTAACTACATCTTCATCATGGCGATTAACAGGTTGAAGTGCATAACCTACATAGCATCCCCCGATTAGAATAACTAAAACTAAAATAGCTCCAATTCCGCTAAGAATCCAACGCGTAATCTTTTTAGATGCTTCTTCTTCTAACTCATGATTCTTCTTTTTGTCTTGATTCAGCAAATGCTCTTCCTCCGAAAATCACAAAAATCTAAGACAATTATAGCAAAGCTTTCTTAAAAAGAATTAACGAACTTTAATCTTTAGACTTTCTTTCAGAGCTGCCTCAACTTTTTCCATTGCTTTAGCTACTACTTCATCAGTCAAAGTATCTTTCTCATTCAAGAAAGTTAATGAATAGGAAATTGACTTATGTCCCGATTCAATTTGACTACCTGAGTAAACATCAATTACTCGAATATCATGAAGATATTTTCCACCATTTAATTTAATTTGAGCTTCAATTTTGGCATTAGTTATTGCATTTGGCACTAATAATGATAAATCACGCTCAATTGCTGGGAACTTAGGTGCGGCTTTAGCTTTCATTCCCTTATCAAGCATTGAAGTAATAAGATCTAAATCAATTTCATAAACATAAATCTCGCTACCGCGTAAAGCTTTATCAAGAGTAGTTACAGTATGAGCCAACATCCCGATCAAACCGACATATTGATCTTTAATGTAAATACCAGCAGTTCTAGTTGGGTGCATACCGCCAATAACTTCTGCACGATACTCTACATCTGCATCTTTTATGCCAAGAGCTCTGAATAAGTTAGTCAATTGACCTTTTACAAAGTAGAAATCAATCTTTTGATCTAAATGTTGCCAATTAGCTGATAAAGTATGACCCGAATAAAGAGCAGCTAAATGTTCATGTTCATTAAAACTATTGTTTTCATGATCATAAACTCGGCCTTGCTCGAATAAGGCTAATTCCTTTTGTTTACGTGCCATGTTGTAGCTTGCCGCGTCAACTAAACCAGTTATTAAGTTTTCTCGCATAGTTGAACGACTTGAATTTAATGGCCATTGCACTTCTACAACTGGCTTTGGATCCTTAGTAAAGGAAATTGCTTTTTCTGGAGAGGTTAATGAATAAGAAATTGCTTCCATTAATCCTTGTCCTTGCACAATATCCTTGATTCTGCGCATTGCTGTTTCTTTTTCTGAATAACCACCATGAGTTTCGGCTAAAAGAGGCTGAGTAGACTTCAAGTTATCATAACCATAAATTCTACCAACTTCTTCCACTAAGTCAGCTGGAATAGAAATATCCCATCTTCTATTAGGGACAGTAACAATTAATTCGTCTTCAGATCCACCAACGGTAAAGCCTAGACGATCAAAAATCTTTTCCATTTCAACTCTGGTCAATTCTGTTCCTAACACCTTATTAATGTAAGAAACTGTGGTTTTAACCACTGAAGGATTTCTTTGAACATCAGTTGCTTTAATTTCGCCTTCGTTAACTGTAGCAGCTGCATCATTACGTAATAATAAGGCTGCCATATCTAAAGCTTTTTGAGTATTATCCCAATTAACACCCTTCTCAAAACGACTAGATGCTTCAGTTCTATTAGCATGGCGTAATGCTGATTGTCTAACGCTAGTTCCGTCAAAAATAGCAGATTCTAAAATCACATCTGTAGTACTATCTTCTACTTCTGAATTCTTTCCGCCCATTACTCCAGCCATCATTACCGGTTTTTCACCATCAGTAATAATAATATCGTTTGGATCTAATTCAACTTCTTTATCATTTAATAAAGTAAGTTTTTCACCTTTATTAGCTTTTCTAACTTCTAACTTACCATCCTTAAATGTACGCGCATCATATGCATGTAGTGGCTGACCAGTTAAAAGCATAACGTAGTTAGTTACATCAACAACATTATTAATTGGCCGAATTCCTGCATTCCACAGACGTCTTTGCATCCATAATGGACTTTCACTAATTTTTACATTAGATACTTTTCTTAAATAAAATTTAGGTGCTAATTTTTCATCAACTTTAACATCTAATTCATCAGTCCAGTCGGGACCATCAGCTTTAAGAACCACTGGTTCAACTTTAGGTTTTTCATCAACAATTGCACCAACTTCGTAAGCTGCACCTTCCATTGATAATGTATCAGCACGGTTGGGAGTAATATCAAAATCTAAAATGTAATCATTCATACCAAGTGCTTCATAAACATCTTCACCAGGTTTTACATCAGAATCTTTAGGAAAAACAAAAATTCCATCAGCATATTTTGGTGGGACAACTTTGTCAGCAAAGCCAATTTCCTGAAGACCACAAATCATTCCATTTGATTTAATGCCGCGAATTTTTCCACGCTTAATCTTTTCATTGCCTGCAATACGCGCACCATGCAAAGCAACAATTACATCTTCACCAGCGGCAACATTAGGTGCTCCACAAACGATTTGAATTGGTTCATCTTCACCGACATCAACTTGGCATTTATGCAAGTGAGTTCCTTCAATATCTTCACATTCAATAACATGTCCAACTACTAATTTTTTCAAACCTTCTGCTGGATGAACTACTGATGCAATTTCTACACCAGTTCTAGTAATTTTTTCTCCTAAATCTTTAGGATCTTCATTTAAATTAAGAAAGTCTTTTAACCAGTTATATGAAACGAGCATTAATTTTCCTCCTTACGGAATTGTTCTAAGAAACGAACATCATTAGTGTAGAAATCACGAATATCAGAAATGCCATACTTCAAAATAGCAAAACGGTCTAAACCTAAACCAAAGGCAAAGCCACCGTAAACTGTTGAATCAACACCTGCATTTTCTAAAACATTAGGGTGAACCATTCCTGCTCCCAATACTTCAATCCAACCAGTATACTTACAAATTGGACATCCCTTACCATTACAGTTGAAACACGAAACATCCATTTCAACAGATGGTTCAGTAAATGGGAAGTAAGATGGACGAAGGCGAGTCTTACGATCTTGACCAAACACGTGCTTAGCAATCATCTCTAAAGTTCCCTTAAGGTCTGACATAGTAACATTTTTATCAACTACTAAACCTTCCATTTGTTGGAATTGGTGAGAGTGAGTTGCATCATCATCGTCTCTACGGTATACCTTACCAGGACCCACCATCTTTAATGGCCCCTTAGAAAAATCATGCTTTTCTAAAACCCTAGCTTGATCTCCTGAAGTTTGAGTTCTAAGCAGATCTTCTTCATCAATATAGAAAGTTGCTTGCATATCACGAGCTGGGTGATCCTTAGGTAAATTCATCATTTCAAAACAGTAATGATCAGTTTCAATCTCTGGGCCTTGTACTACTTCATAACCCATTCCAATGAAGTAGCTTTCTAAGTCGTCTAAAATAATATTGATTGGGTGCTTTGAACCTAAATGTCCTTCACGACCAGGCAAAGTCACATCAATTTTTTCTTCTTCAAGTTTCTTAGCAATTACTGCTTGTAAGAAATGATCTTTTGCTTCATCCAATTGCTTTTGAAGAATATCACGAACTTGATTTACTTCTTGACCAACCTTGGGTCTATTTTCTGGCGTAATATCTTTCATTGAGTGTAGGATTTTAGTTAATTCACCCTTACGCCCCATTAATTCAACTCTGATCTTATCAAGCATTTTTTGGTTTTCAGCTTGCTTAATTTGATCTAAACCTTCTTCTTTTAACTTATTTATTCTATCGAATAAGTCCATCTCATTTTCCTTTCCAACAAAAAAGCCCCGTCCCAAAAGGGACGAAGCTTCGCGGTACCACCCTAGTTTGAACTAGCACAAATAAAGTGCGTGTTCACACTCTTTTCGAATAACGGTGAAATACCGGAATTGATTAGATTCTGCTCC
Organism: uncultured Lactobacillus sp.; assembly: GCA_947565635.1. Classification (GTDB taxonomy): domain Bacteria; phylum Bacillota; class Bacilli; order Lactobacillales; family Lactobacillaceae; genus Lactobacillus. The sequence goes on from CANOGU010000002.1 coordinate 97,371, forward strand.
TAAGATGAAATTCATGCTTCTATCCTAAGTTTCTTTCACCAATAAAACTCTCTCTAAAAAGATATCCACACTACTAATCTTAATCATCGCATTTAGTATAATAGTATCTTAAAACTTTTTATTAAACTTTGCAATTATTCTTAGGCCCACTTATCAGCCCAATTGTGAACCTGATCAAAAACAGGCTGTAAATCTGCACCCTTTTGAGTCAAAGTATAGCTAATAATACCACTCTTTTGATCTACAGTACGATTAACGATGCCTTCTTTTTCCAGTTCTTTTAATCGTTCAATTAAAACTCGATCAGAGCACTTACTAATGCAACGAGCTAGATCTTTAAATCGCATTGCATTAGTATCACATAACGAACTAATAATTAACCCATTCCATTTTTTACCAATAATTGCAAAAGCATCAATAAAATGCGAACACAGTGAATAATCTTCTGGATCTGGACAGTCAGTCATTTTAGGTTTGCTTTCAATTTCTTGGGACATACATATTCCTCCTAAAAAATTAAAATTTTTCAATCATCTATACTAAAATTATAGTAATATTACTTACTAAAAACAAGCTATTCGCTTATGAAAAATGATAAATCATTATACCTGCTGCTACCGCTGCATTCAAGGATTCTGCCTTTCCTTTAATTGGAATATAAATCTTCTTGTCTGCTGTATTAATTACTTCTGGGCTAGCTCCATGTGCTTCATTTCCAATTACTAAAGCTAATTGAGGAACTGGAACACAATTATTCAAAGACTTAGCGGTCTTATCTAAAATACTTACGTAAATAGGAATTCCATTTTCTTTAAAACTACTAATGGATTCTAAGACTAGATTTTGAATAATTTGAATATGAAATTGGCTTCCTTGCATACTACGTTGAACTTTTGGATTATATAAGTCAACGCTTTCCTCAGATAAGACAACACCATCAAAACCAGCTGCATCAGCGGTACGAATAATAGTACCAACATTTCCTGGATCAGTTAAATTATCTAAAACTACCCATTTCCCATATTCAAAACTAAAAGATTTAGGCTGATTGATTGGCAACACCATAAAAATATCTTGACTATTTTTGGTACTACTTAAGTGCTCTGCAATAGCATCAGTAATTTGAATTACTTTATTATCCTTTAATTGATAATTAGGAGTAAGTTTGTTTAAAGCTGCTTGAGTACCTAAAATATATAAATAATTTTCATGATTTTTTAAGGCTTCTTCAACCAAGTGAAAGCCCTCAATTAAATATGTTTGGGTCTTTTTGCGATATTTTTTTTGTTCAAGTTTTCTAATACTTTTAATTGTAGGATTGTTTACTGAATTAATTTCTATCATAAATTTATACTTCCTTCTAATTCTAATATTTTAAATTACTTGACTCAAAATTAACATGTTAAAATTTAAATTAGAATAAACAGAAAAGAGCGAATAATAATGAAAACTGTCAAAATGAGAGTTACAGGACTTGTACAAGGTGTTGGTTTTAGATGGACTACACAAATGATTGCCCAAGAATTGGGTATTACTGGAACCGTTAAAAACAATCCCGATGGATCAGTCTCAGTTGTCGCCCAAGGTGATGAACTCCCTTTAGAACATTTTATCAAAAAAATTAAAGCATCGCCTTCAGTTGCTAGTCATGTCGACCATGTTGATATAGATACAATTTTAGACGCAGAAAAATTCACTCGCTTTAGTGTGGTTTATTGATACTTTAACAAATAACTAGTAAACTTTATTGCAGTAACAATAAAGTAGGAAAGGTTATAGTTAATGAAATCGAAAACTAAATATTTTAGTCTATTTGCCATGCTAGGAACTCTTGCATTAATTCTAAGTGGTTGTGCCAATAATGGACAAAGCATCTACCAAGCACCTACTAGTGGACCATATGCATGGGTTTTCAGCCTATTTGGTAAGCCAATTCAAAACATCATGCTTGCTGTTGAGCATCAAATTGGTGGTACGAATGGAGCCGGTTGGGCAATTATTATTATTACTTTTGTTGTCCAATTAATCGTTATGCCTCTTCGTTTGGCATCTCAACGTAAGATGACTACGCAACAAGAAAAAACTCAAAAGTTGCAACCGCAAATGAAGTTAATTCAAGAAGCACTTAAAAAGCCGGGGCTAACTCAACCTCAACAAATGCAAATCAGTCAACTTCAAATGCGAGTATACAAAGAAAATAACATGTCCATGATGGGTGGTATGGGATGCCTACCACTGCTTATCCAGCTTCCAATTATGATGGGAATTTATCAAGCGGTAGCTTATTCTAAAGAATTGGCAGCCTCAAGCTTCTTTGGAATTTCACTTGGACAACGATCGATTATTTTGACTGTTATTGCAACCTTGCTTTATATAATTCAAGGATATCTTTCAATGGTCGGAATACCTGAAGAACAAAAGAAGGCAATGCAGATGACATTAATTTTAAGTCCTGCAATGACTTTCTTCATTAGTATTTCCGCTCCCGGTGCCCTAGCTCTTTACTTCTTAGTAGGTGGTTTTATTGCGATTTTGCAACAGTTAATTACTACTTTTATTATTATGCCAAAAGTTAAAAAAGATGTTGCTAAAGAATTAAATGATCGGCCATTAAAGGTTGTAGTTACACAAGAAACGATCGATAATATTCTTAATACAAGTTCTTCATCATCAACTACTACTGAAGATACAAAAAACCTTCACCAAGATTTAAGAGCACGTAATGCAGGCAAGCAAAAACGTCCTAATAACTCTGATAAAGATTAATAACTATAGATAACACGACAAAAAGGGAATCCTAAACGGATTCCCTTTTAATTATTTAACTAAATCAGACTTTAACAGTGGAAATTCAATCATAAATTTGCTACCTGAGCCAAGTGTAGAACTTACACTAATTTTTCCATGATAGCTCTCTACCAATTTCTGAGCAATCGCTAAACCTAAACCAGTGCCACCCTTTTCACGAGTTCTAGCCTTATCCACACGATAAAAGCGATTAAAAATCTTATCTTGTTCTTCAGGTGCAATTCCTTCACCAAAATCTTGAACAGAAATTTTAACTTTATCTTCTTCAGTTGCTGCATCGACTATAATTTCTTTACGATCATTAGAATACTTAATTGCGTTGTCAATTAAAATAATTAAAATTTGCTCCAAATGATTACGGTAAATTTTGACAATTGTATCAGGTTTCAAATCAGCATCATCATATGTAATAGTAAAGTCCTGATGAATCATTCTCATATCATTTACTGTTCGATTAAGAACTTCATTGACATCCGTTGTTTTATCAGGATATTGTAAATCAACCTGCTCAGCTCTAGTTAAATCAAGCATTTCCTGGATTAAGTGTTTCATTCTCTTGCTTTCTTGAAGAGATGCTTGAATTGACTCTTCAAGTACTTGAGGATCATCTTTTCCCCAGCGCTCAAGCAAATTTAAGTGTCCTTCAATTACAGCTACAGGCGTACGTAATTCATGAGAAACATCCCCAACAAACTGTTTCTGCTGTTGCATATAGGCTTGCATTCGATCAAGCATTTCATTAAAAGAAGTCGCCAATTCTCCTAATTCATCATTTCGATGCAAATCAGGTACTCTTCGCTTATCTGTTGGATCTTTATTGATATCGCGAGAAATTTGTGACATTTTCTTAATTGGTCGTACGACACTATTAACAATCAAGTAAGACAAGCCAATAAAGATCACAATTGCAATAATTGATAGACTTATCATCCAAGTTCGAATCGACTTTAAAACATGATTCTGCTGGTCCATTGAATTATCAACTACTAAATAACCCGTTAGACGATGTGTTTTATCAGAATAAATTTTCTGATAAATTTTCATATGGATTTTTCCACGAGTTGTAACGATTTTTAAAACATGATTTTCTGTTTTACTAAAGTTAGGCATCCCATTATCAGGAACATTACCATTACTAAAGACAACATCCCCCTCAGGATTATAAATCGTAATACTCGTATCACGATTAGATAAAGTTGCTAAAATATCGTCATTAAAGACATTCCCACCATCATTTGAAGTAATTGGCGTTTGTCCTTCTAAAATTCGATTAGTGTTAGGTGAAAGTTGAGGAACAACATTTGAAATCTGCAAACTTGTTGGAATTTCAACTAATCTTCTCTGAAAGGTAGTAGCAACACTTTCAGTCAGATTTCTTTCCTGTGATACTATTTGTTGCTTAACTAAAGAATAAATTGCAATTGAAAATATAACAAAAGAGACCGTAATTGTCGCTGCTACTAAACTCACCCACTTAAAAGTTAGCGAGGACTTGAGGGTCTCTTTGGTTGACTTATTTTGTTTCTTCACGTGCTTCATCATTTTCATCCGTTCTCACCATATAACCGGTACCACGAACAGTCTTGATGTATGATGGACGACCTGGTACATCGATTTTATTACGTAAATAACGCACATAAACTTCGACAACGTTAGTCTCAATCTTAGATTCGGGACCCCAAATCTTATTCAAAAGTTGTTCTCTCGTAACAACATTATTTTTGTTTTCAATTAATGTCATTAACAAGTTATATTCACGTTTAGTTAAATCAACTGTACTGTCACCACGATGAACAATTCGATTAGCAGTTTCAATAGTTAAATCATTAAAGTGAACAACTTTTTGGACACCCATAGTGTCACCCATAGCTCTCTTTTCAATTTGTACTCTTCTTAAAACGGCACGTAAACGAGCCAATAATTCTTCAATTGCAAAAGGCTTAACAATATAATCATCAGCACCGTGATCTAAGCCAGAAACACGATCAATTACAGAATCTCTAGCAGTCATCATAATGATTGGAGTAGTCTTTTCTTGACGAACACGACGAGCAATTTCTAACCCGTTCAAGTCTGGCAACATCAAATCAAGTAGAATTGCGTCAAAGTCTTCGTTTAAAGCTAAATCCAATCCTTTCCGGCCGTTTCCTTCAACTTGAGTTTCATATTTTTCATGTTTTAATTCTAGTTCTACAAAACGGGCAAGATTTTTTTCATCTTCAATAATCAGAATTTTACTCATTATTTTCTCCACTACTATCTAATTTGATTAAAAATTTTATTAATAAATTAATATTAAATTTAAAGATACATTAATGCAAGAGATTATTCATTCTTTTTATCATCATTAAATAAATCTTTTAATTTAGCAAAAGCAGGATTTTCCTTATTAGATTGTTCTTTTTGATAATCTTCTTGAGAAACAACTTTCCAGCCCTTTCCTTCAGGAAAATCACCTTCAGATTCTTCTTCAGGAGTAAGAATCACTGATGGCAAGCTCAACAGCAAGTTATCTTCAACAGCTTTTTGAAGATCAATCACATCATCTTTAACAGTTACAATTGTATCTTCTTCATCAAGCTGCTCCTGAGTAGGTTCTACTTCACTGTAGTTTTCAGTAAAATTAAATTTTTGATGTAATTCTACTGGCTTTAGACTACGAGTAGACGGTGCTACAACATCCGCTTCTACTGTAAAGTTTCCAGTTACAAATGGTTCATCATAGAAGAAGTCTCCACTTACGTGAACATTTTTTGCATCTATAAGTAATTCTTTACTTCTATCAAAAAATTCTTTACTTAGTTCAACATCTTCATCAACATGCGTTAATGGATTACGACTATTTTTTATTTGTGAATATGAAAAATTTAACATTATTTTACCTCGATTGGTCTCCGACCAAAGTTTTGATCTTTACCCATAATTTGTTCAAAAAGTCTATCTACTTTAACCTGTAACCCTAACGTTCCAGTAGTTGCATTTCTCTTATCCACTTTAGATATAATAGGAAGTTCAACATCTTTTCGAATTTTTTTTAGATAATTTCTGCCCCGGTTATTATATCCAAGCAGCAAAGTGGAAATATCTTGATACGAAGCCTGCATTTCATCTGCTGTTATATTTAAAAGCGTATAAAGGCAAAGTCGTCTTAATCGAGCATATGTATAGCGTTTAGACTTTATTTGACGCAGAAATGAAGTGAAATCTTCTGCCGTATGGATTTCTTCCTTCATTTTATATTCTAGTCCTTCACTCATTTGATAAATTAATCGTAAGTTTTCTACACTTGCACTCTCAATTCGATATTTTAAAAATTTAAATAACAGATTCCAATTTGGATAAACTTTCTGTTTTTCTAAAGCTATTAATTCAGCTTTAGGTAGATATTTTTTTAATTCTGTTAAGTTATCAGGATGATGCAAACAATAGTTTCTAATCGCCGTAGCTGACGAAATAATTTTATCCTGCAGAAGCGGATCATCATGTCCACTACCCAATCTAGTCACAGGGTGTAGATGAAGTGGATTTTCTAATTGCTCACTAGCTACTGCATAAGCAACAGCTAACATCATATTAGGTTGATTTACTTCATGACCAATTTCTCTAGCAATCATTTCGTTATACTGAGTAGCATAAGTTTGGGTATAATCACTAAAATCTAGTCGACTTCTAGGAATTTGACTTATTTTTTGTCCTAAATATGAAAAGTTTAAATTAGCATCCTCTACTCCAAAAAATAATTCTGATGCTCCTAAATCGCTTAACATCTTAATACTACCATTAGCAAAAATATCAGCTGGTTGAACTGCAAAAGAAAAAGGAAGTTCAAATACTAAATCAGCACCTGAATTCAAAGCAGCCTTAGCTCTTTGCCACTTATCCATAATTGCCATCTGTCCACGTTGAACATAATTACCTGACATTATAACAATAATCGGGTCGTTTTCAGCAACTAAACGAGCCTGATTCAGCAAAAATTCATGTCCGCTATGAAAAGGATTATATTCGGCTACAATGCCAATTACACTCATACTTTTACCTTTACTCTAAATTTAACTCTAATTTCTTACCATTGCTCCATAATTTTTCTAAACCGTAAAAGTCTCTTGCGTCTTCAGTAAATACATTTACAACTACGTCGCCCATATCTACTAAAAGCCAGTTAGAGTCACGAGTTCCTTCAATTCGATAATCTTCTTTTCCATGTTCATGAATCTTATCAATAATGCTGTTCACAATTGCATGAAGTTGACGATTGGAACCAGCAGTTGTTACCACATAATAATCAGCTAAAATACTAATTCCTTGCATATCATATGCTTCAGTATCTTCACCATGTCTTTCATCAATTGCTTCTACAGTTAAGTCTAATAATTTCTTACTTTCCATTTATTTTTCCTTTCAAATCCTAATCCTTTACAGACCATTTGTTATATGCAGCAAAAGTTTTAGGATAAATCTTTTTTCTATTAGTTATTAAAAAGTCAAGCGTATGCGCTAATTCAAAACCTACTCCATCATCTAAATTGGCATAAGCTACTTTACGCGCCTTTTCTACACCAGGAAAATCACGGCCCGGTTCAATAAAATCCGCTACAAAAACTATTTTATCTAATGTAGTCATTTCAACATCAGCAGTTGTATGACGTCTGATAGCCGTCAAAATTTCTGGATCAGTTATCTTTAATTCTTTTTCAATAAAATATGCTCCAACAATTCCATGCCAAATAGCACGATTATAGTTAAGTAGATCTGGATCAAAGTTTTGTTCTTTAATTACTTTAATAAACCGCTCTGGCGCAACTTGCTTGGCATAATCATGGATGAAGCCAGCTAAGGCCGCTTTATCAGGATTATAATTATTAAGCTCAGCTAACTTACGACTAGTCTGACTTACGCCAATACAATGTTTAAATCTCTTTTCATCCATGTTGCTTTTTTCTTTAGCAACAATTTCATCAGAAGTTAACGAGGAATAAGTATTAACAAAATTAATTTCATTCACGATATAAGCCTCTTGATTCAATATATAATCGTACACTTTCGGGTACTAGGTAGCGAATAGAATTGCCAGTAGTTATGTTTTGACGAATTAAAGAAGATGAAATATCTAAATTAGGTGCATCAACCCAAATCATTGGAAACCTTGGATTTTGCGGATAGTTTGGCCTTCTAACCCCAACTAAGGTAGACAACAAAGCGATTGTTTCAGGCTCACGCCAATTTTCAAAATCATTTACTTCATCGCTGCCCATAATCAAATAGTACTGATTACGTGGCGCCCTCTTTTTTAAATAGCGTAACGTATCAACTGTATATGACGTACCGCCTCGCATAATTTCAAATAATTTAACATGGAAATAGGGATTATCATGCGTAGCTAATTCGAGCATAGCACAACGATCTTTTGCACTCACATTCCCCGCTAATTGCTTATGAGGTGGCGTATTATTTGGGATAAACCATATTTCATCTAAATGAAGCTGCTTTCTAACCTGTTCTGCCATAACTAAATGAGCCATATGAATTGGATTAAAAGTTCCACCCATAATTCCAATTTGCTGAGCAGAACTTGTTGCTGGTTCAAATTTTACTTCCGATTTTTCTTTTACAACACATTGCATTATATTAACGCTCTTCTAATCCCTAAACCAATTCCTTCTGGAGTATAAGCCTTAACGACAACGTCAGCGGGCGTTGTAATAAAACCTACGCCCCCAAATAAAATATCGCTTTTTTCTTTTGGTGAAAAAGTTTGGCCCTTCAAAGGTCCTAAATTATCTTCTTTTCTTGGCGGAAGAAGCAAATCATCTTTATGTTTTTCATAAAAAGTATCTGCATTCTCCGTTTTCGTTCTATGAACATAAAGATCTCGAGCCACATAAATAGTAAAACCAGCTGAAGGTCCATCAACATAATCAAAGCGTCCTAAACCAGCTAAGAAAATTGTTTGTCCTGGTAAAAGCTGATAAGTTGCGGGCTTTAATGGCTTTTTTGGTTCAACCACTTCAAGCTCTTTTCCACTTAAATGACTAGCTAATTGGTTAGCATTCAAAATTCCGGGTGTATCAATCAAATAGTGACCATTAGAAAGTGGAATCTTAATTTCATCTAAAGTTGTCCCAGGAAACTTAGAAGTAGTAATTACATCTTTTAAATCACTGTTCATATTAATGATGGCATTAATTAAAGTTGATTTACCTACATTGGTCGTCCCAACAAAATAAATATCTTTCTTTTCACCCTTCTTAGCCAAAAAAGTCATTAAGTCTTCCAAGTTTTTCTTCTTAGCAGCTGAAACTAAAAAGATCTTTTCTGGCTTCAAACCGTTTCGATTAGCTTCTTGGCGCATCCAGTCTTTGATTTTTGATTCTTTTGAATTTTTAGGAAATAAATCTACTTTATTTCCTACCAAAATATATTCATTTCCACCAATAAAACGTTTAATTGATGAAATTAATGAGTTACTAAAATCAAATAGGTCAACTACATTAACCACCAAAGCCTTTTTTTGACTAATTGAATTAAGCAAAGCTAGAAAGTCATCATTATTCTCTTCTACTGGCATAATTTCATTATAATGCCTTAACCTAAAACAACGTTGACAATATACTTCATTATCATCACTTTCTAAGGCTTTCTTTAAGGCAGAAGATGGCAAATAACCCGACTTTTTAGGATCTTGATCTTGCAATACACTTCCACAACCAATACAACGTAATTCTTCACTCATTCTAATTTCTCCTTAAAAACTACTGGCTTTTTTAAATTCAAAAAGAAAAAAATAAATTTTTCAAAGAAACGATTAATTCTTGTATTCCATTTATCAGTTTCAACTAATGGTTTAACTAGTACCGTAGCTACTCCAGCCAAATTTCCAGCTTGGATATCTGTAATCAACTGGTCTCCTACCATTAAAACCTGATCTTTTTTTAAATTTAATTCTTTCAATTCCTTATTGATACCAATGGGAAGAGGCTTTCTAGCCTTTGCAATAAAAGAAATATGATATGGATTCAAAACTTTTCCAATACGTTCAGAATTATTATTCGAGATAACAACTAACTGAATCCCATATTTAGCTAAACGCTGATTAAGTTGATCCATTTCAACTGCAGTATCAGACTTATTCCAAGCTAATAACGTATTGTCTAAATCACTAAAAACGGCCTTAATTCCCATCTTTTTCAACTGCTTTGGATCTAAATTATAGATAGTATCTATTGTATAACGAGGTCTAAACAACATTAAAAAATCTCCACTTTTTTCTCATATCTATAGTATCAGAAATCTTTAATCTTTAGAAACATTTGATGATTGAAAAATTAAATTTTACTTTTCTTTGATACAAAAGATGGTAGAATAAGAACAATTTAAAATTTTCCACCGTATTACATAAGGAGTTACAAAATGAAAAATTTTATTGATCTCCATCTACACCTAGATGGTTCTTTACCATATACTACTGTCAGAAAATTAATGAATATACATAATTTTCAAAATTTGTCTGATTCTCAATTAAAAGAAAAGCTATCTGTTTCTGAAAATTGTGCTAATTTACAAGAATATTTAACAAAATTTGACTTTCCCCTGTTATTTTTACAAACAAAATTTGATTTAGAATTAGCAATTTTTGATCTTCTAAAAGAATTACGCACTCAAGGGTTGGTTTATACAGAAATTCGTTTTGCACCACAATTTCATACTCAAAAAGGTCTTACACAAGAAGATGCAGTTAAAGCAGTTATCTCAGGACTAGAAAAATTTTACAAATGGCAAGAACAACAAAATGATAATCATTATTCACTACATGCAAATTTAATTCTTTGTCTTATGCGCCTGCCTAAGCGTGAATACGAAAACAATTTAACTGTACAGCTTGCTGCTAAATATGCTAATCGACATGTTGCAGGAATAGATCTCGCTGGTCCAGAAGGACCCATTCCAAATAAAAAATTTCGCCCTTTTTTTGAAAATGCAAAAGAATTACATATTCCCTTTACTATTCACGCAGGTGAAGCTGCCGGTCCAGAATCTATGAGAGAAGCCATGGATCTAGGAACAAAGAGAATTGGACATGGAATTCGTTGTCTAGAAAATAATCAACTCGTCCAAGACTTAGTTAAACAAAAAATCACCTTAGAATGTTGTGCTACTTCTAATCTTAATACTAAAATTTTTAAAAATATTGATTCTTATCCAATAAAGACACTTCTTTCAAAGGAAATAAAAGCAACCTTAAATTGCGATAACATGACCGTTTCTAACACAAATCTGCCTAAAGAATTTAAATTACTTGAATCTAAAGCCAATCTTACACAAAATGAAGAACATCAATTGCTATTAAATTCTATTAACGCTGCTTTCACTTCAGATCAAGAAAAGAGGCGGCTATTCCATATCTTTAATTAAAATTGAGAAAAAAATGCTCCGCCAAAGCGGAGCATTTTTAATATTCTTAGTTCAAAGCTTTCTTAGCAGCATCTGCTAAATCAGCAAAAGCCTTTTCGTCGTTGTAAGCAATGTCAGCTAACATCTTACGGTTCATGTCAATACCAGCTACTTTCAAGCCGTGCATTAACTTAGAGTATGAAAGACCGTTTTGTCTTGCAGCAGCGTTGATACGAGCGATCCATAATTTTCTGAATTCACTCTTACGCTTCTTACGGTCACGGAATGCATATTTACGTGATACAAATACTTGAGTACTTGCTGCTTTAAATTGTAAGTGTTTTGAGCCACGGTAACCCTTGGCTAACTTCATGATCTTCTTACGACGAGCGCGTGTTACGGTTCCACCTTTAGTTCTTGGCATCTAAAATTCCTCCTCAAAAAGTCTTCTAATAATTAACGCATTTGGGAAAGCATCTGTTTGATGCGCTTTAAGTCACTTGCTGAAACCATAGCAGCTTTTCTCAAATGACGACGTTGTTTCTTAGTCTTACCGTGGAAACGGTGTCCAGTGTAAGCATGGTGACGCTTTAAACCACCATTAGCAGTTCTCTTGAAACGCTTTGCTGAAGCGCGGTGTGTTTTTTGCTTTGGCATATCTATTCCTCCAATTAACTACTTTTTCTTTTTGTCTTTCTCACTTAATGGAGCAAGTATTAAGAACATTGAACGACCTTCCATCTTAGGCTTAGTAACTACATTAGATAAGTCACTAGCTTCTTCGGCCATCTTTTCTAAGACCTGTTTACCTAACTCCTTGTGAGTAATTGCTCGACCTCTAAAGCGAATAGAAACTCTAACTTTAGCGCCTTTGGTCAAGAATTTACGAACATGCTTTAACTTAGTGTCAAAGTCATTACCTTCGATTGTTGGACTTAAACGGATTTCTTTAACAGCCATAACCTTTTGATTCTTACGGTTTTCTTTGGCTTTCTTTTGTTGTTCAAAACGGAATTTACCGTAGTCCATAATTCTAGCAACAGGTGGCTTAGCATTAGGAGAAAGCAAAACCAAATCAAGGTCAGCGTCAGCTGCTTTACGTAAAGCTTCATTCTTGGATACAACACCAACTTGTTGGCCATCAACGCCAATTAAACGAACTTCACGAGCACGAATATCTTCGTTTAAGATCATATTTCTTGGTATGAGTATTCACCTCCACGTTAATTTCGAGGACAAGAAAAAAGCGGGCAAAGTTAACGCCCGCTTTTAATCAACAGATATTATCGATCAGCCCAGAGGTAATATTAACTTAGGCGAGAAGCGGGAGCTTCTTCTTGTTCTCAACTTCTAAATTATACCATCTAATTAATTTACGTCAAGAACCAATTAAATGCAACTGTTTATTTTAACTAGTAGAAAGAAAGCGATCCTTGCTTCTTCACGATTTTATTAACTTTTTCAAAGACAAATAGTCCAATCAACAACCAAATTATAGAATTAAAGACTGAAAAAGATAAATAATATTTAAAATTATAAGCTGATCCACTAATAATTAATCTCATCCAGCTAACCATTGGTACAAGTGGCAAAAAATTTGCCATGTTCTTTACTAAAAGATCTGCTTTCTCAAATTGTGTTAGTAAAATTCCTAAATACAAATATTGACAAATTGCTAAAAAACTTCCTATTCGTTTAAATCTTAAAACTAAGCTAATTATCAGATACCCCAAGCCGAAAAGAGTAACTAAAGAAAAAATAGTTGGCCAAATAACCATAATTGTAAAGTTTATCCATTGTCCTGTAAAAAGCATAAGCGCTAAACAAACAATGATAGACTGTCCAAATGAAATAGTAATATTTACCATACTTCTATTAAAAAATAATCTTTCGCTTGAAATTGGCATCAAATATAACTGTTGTAAAATTCCACTTTTTGCATTATTCATAGTGTTACTACCTAACATTGATACTGTGCTCTGAATTGTTGTCCACAATGTAAAGCCAATAATTAAAGCAGAAAGTGATCGTCCGATAATACCTTTACTAATTGAATTACTACCCCAAAAGATCCCCATAAACATTAAAATAGTTAAAGCTAAGTCTGATATAGAGCTAAACAAATATCGCCGATATATAATTAATTCACGCTGAAACTCTGCTTTTAATGCTACCATCTTCATTTTTTCCTTTCATGTAAAAATCAACCACTTCTTTTAAACCTTTATTTTTAGTTTTAAGGTCAATTAATTTAAATTGAGTTAAAAATCCCAATAAATGTGATAAGTCTTTTCGATTAGATAAAATCAACTGATAAGTAGTATTATTAATCGAAATAATCTTAGCAATACTTTCTAAAAGTGCTTGTTGCTCATTAGACAAAACTCGCGAGAATTGAACCGTGATAAATTTTTCTTGATTGAATTTATCTAAACAATCTGCTTTACTGCCACTATAAATTAACTGTCCTTTTTTTATTAATAGGATCTGATCTGCAATTCTTTGTGCAAATGCCAATTCATGCGTAGTTAATAAAATTGCAACTCCTTCAGAAGCTAATGTCTTTAATATTTGTTCCACAGTTTCTACTGCCTCAATATCTAAACCAAGAGTCGGTTCATCTAAAATTAAAAATTCAGGTCTAGAAATCAACGCACAGCAAATAGCAATAATTTGCTGCATCCCTCGACTTAATTCAAAAATAACCGTATCCTTTTTAGACAACAGACCAAATTTCTCTAATAGTTCTAAACCATTTTTTCGTGCCACTTTTTTATTCAACCCACGTTGAGCTCCCCAATATATAAAATTTTCCATTGGCGTCAAGGCATAAAACATATTGCGCGTACTCTCTAAAACTACTCCGGTTTGTTTTAATAAAGGTGTAAAATCGTTTTTTAACAATTTATTTTCAAAATATATTTTCCCTTCATCAGGAAGCAACAAATTCAGAATTATTTTCAAACTTGTCGTTTTTCCTGCCCCATTAAATCCTAAAAAAGTAGTGATTTTCCCTGCTGGAATGTTAAAGGATAAATCTTCAATTGCTTTTGTTCCATTTTGAAAGCTTTTGCTTAAATTTCTTACTTTAAGTAACATTTTAAGTCCTCTTAAATTTCTTTCAGTTTCTTATTAATTTGCCTAATCTCGTGCCATAAATGATAAAAATAAATTCCATATGCTAGAGCATACATAATAATAAAATCAATAATCGCTTCTAATAATGCTGACCCAGAATAGTTAAACTTATTTAAAAACAGACAAAAGCTTAACCATGCACCAAGACAAATAAAAAAGTTAATAAAGATTTGTTTTTTTAAAGACCAATTATCATGGTCAAAAACCAAACTAGCAAAATAGAAGAAAATTCCAATCAAAAACGCAGCTACTAGCCAAAAAAGAAAATATTTTACTGAAATAGTTGTTTCTAATCTATTCTTAGAAAACTGACTTTGTAAAACATCAAATCCAAGCCAGGTCATCCCAATCCCTATTCCTATTAATCCACTATTAATTAAACGTACAATATGTTTCATAATCCTAGTCTCTCCTTTAATTTTTTTATTTTCCGACGGGCAATCTGTACACGTAAACCATTTTTCATCAAGACATCAATATTACCATTACTAATAATTTCTAAATGATCAATAAAACGATAATTTAGAATTGCACTTCGGGATGCCTCAATAAAATCAGTCGATAAGTTAATTCTTGCCTGATAAAGTCTGCCTTTAAAAAGATATGTTTTATCCTGCGTATAAATTATTGTCTTTTCATTTTCTACTTGAATTAAATATATTTTTGAAAATTCAATTGCATATGCTGTTTCTTTTCGATATCCCCATAAAACTTGAGAATCAGATTGCAATTCTTGAGTGATTTTTCTTATCTTGCCCGTCATCTTCTTTAGCCAAAATTCAGCTTTTTCTTTCTGTAAATCTTTATCGATATTAAACTTTATTTCCATGTCCTCACTCCTTATATTGCTTATAAGTATACTCATTGCAATTTCTAAAACTAGTAATTTTCGGTAAATGGTTAGAAATTTAAGGTGAATGGTCATATCTCAAACAAATTTGAAATTTGTAGTCTATTTTCATAAGATTAACCATGTTAAAGAAAGATCAACTTAGCCAAATATTTAGGACTGATTCAAATGCCAAAAAAAGAAGTATTAAGTGAAATTCAAGTTACTCTAGACGTTATTGGAGGCAAATGGAAGCCTTTAATTCTACATTACTTACAAGAAAACGGTACAAAACACTATAGTGAAATTTTGCGTTATTTAGAAGATGCACCAAAGAAGACTTTAACAGCACAATTACGAGAATTAGAAGCTGATAAAATTATAAAACGTACGGTAATTCCTACAGTTCCAGTTCAAATAGAATATAGTATTACCGATTATAGTAACCAATACTAGACGTTATGTGCGCATGGGGATACGTAAATCAAGCTAACTATAATGTTAAACATCCAACTTGCCCAATAGATGAGCAAACAAAGCAAGTAAAGGAAGAAAAGTTGACTAACCTAACTGCCTTTTTAAATGCTTGTATGATTTTTATGAAATCAAATACAAGTATTGAGAAAGGCTATTTTTTTATGAAACAAACAAATTTAGGAATTACTTCTTTAAAAATTTCAGCGATGGGATTAGGTATTATGCGGATGAATGCTAAAACTCCGCAAGAAGCTGCTAAAGCTTTAGAAGTAGCCTTCGATAACGGCATCAATTTTATTGATTCGGCTGATATTTATGGTCAAGGCGAATCTGAAAAGATTTTCGGTCAAGCCTTAAAATTAAGCAAAATAAAACGTGAAGATTTATTTATTCAATCTAAAGTAGGAATAATTGTTGATCCTGATAAAAGTGAAGGTTCACGAGTTTTTGGTGGTCGATATGAATTTACTAAAGATCATATTCTCGAGGCAGTTGACAATATTCTAGCAAGAATGGATATTGACTACTTAGACTCATTAGTTCTTCATCGTCCTGATGCCTTAATGGATCTTGAAGGAGTAAAAGAAGCTTTTGACATTTTATAAGCTGAAGGAAAAGTTAGATTTTTCGGTGTTTCTAACTTCAACTCACAACAATTCGAAACGTTGCAAGAAGTCGTTAGTCAACCATTAATGTTTAATCAACTTCAATTTGGACTTATGCATACCGGAATGATTGACTCAGACTTTAATACTAATGTTTCAGGAACAATTCCTGCAAATCACGGCTTTGGTTTATTAGATTTCTTACGTAGAAAACATATTACCTTGCAAGCTTGGTCACCATTTCAATATGGAAATTTTGAAGGTAGTTTCATCAACAACCCTGACTTTCCAGTTTTAAACAAAGAATTAGCTAAACTAGCAAATAAATACAATGTTGGCAAAAATGCAATTGCTGCTGCTTGGATTTTACGTTGGCCTGGCCAAGCACAAGTAATCATTGGTGCAATGACTCCTGCTCACATCGTTGATTCTGCCAAAGGAGCTGACGTGAAATTAAGCAGACAGGAGTGGTATGACTTATACATTGCTGCCGGACATGATTTACCTTAAGGGGAGAAAGAATTTAAAATGAATAAACATCCAGAATATTTATTAAATCAAATTATAGGCTCTATCTATCGACGCAATCATCTATTACCTGACCAAATTCTTAATGATATTATTAAAATCATCAAGTAATTAAAAAAGCGAGAAGACCTTATTATTAGTCTTCTCGCTTTTTATATTAAAATACTATTTTAATTACTTTTCTCTTGAGTATGACTTAACATCTGCGTCAATTTCAGCAATAAAGTCATCTAAACTCTTAGAAATTTGTTCTTCAGTACCGTAGCGACGAACGTTAACACCATTTGCGTTCATTTCTTCATCACCTAAAACCAAAGTGTAAGGTACTTTTTGAGTTTGTGATTCACGAATCTTGTAGCCAAGTTTTTCATTTCTGTGGTCTACTTCTGCTCTAAATCCGCGCTTAGCTAATTCTGCACGAACTTTATCAGCATATTTGCCATGAGCTTCTTCATTAACTGGAATAATTTCAGCTTGAACTGGAGCAAGCCAAGTTGGGAATGCACCCTTGTAAATTTCAGTTAAGTAAGCAATAAATCTTTCCATAGTACCAACAATACCACGGTGAATCATAACTGGACGGTGTTCTTCACCATCTTGACCAACATAAGTTAAGCCAAATCTTTCTGGAAGCATGAAGTCAAGTTGGATAGTTGACATAGTTTCATCGTTACCCAAAGCAGTCTTAGTTTGAATATCAAGCTTAGGACCGTAGAAAGCAGCTTCACCTTCAGCTTCAACATAGTCAAGACCAAGATCATCCATAGCTGCTTTAAGCATTGATTGAGATCTTTCCCACATTTCGTCATTTGCGTAGTACTTGTCAGTATTCTTTGGATCACGGTATGAAAGTCTGAAGTAGTAATCAGTAATGTCAAAGTCCTTGTATACGTCCATGATTAACTTCAAAACTTTAGCAAATTCTTCACGAATTTGATCTAATGCTACAAAAGTGTGACCGTCGTTTAGAGTCATTTCACGTACACGTTGAAGACCTGATAAAGCACCAGACTTCTCGTATCTGTGCATCATACCTAATTCAGCAATACGGATTGGTAATTCACGGTATGAACGGATGTGGTGCTTATAAATTTGAATATGTGAAGGACAGTTCATTGGACGAAGTTCAAGCATTTCGCCGTCACCCATATCCATTGGTGGGAACATGTCATCACGGTAGTGTGCCCAGTGACCAGAAGTCTTGTAAGCATCTACGTTCATTAAAACTGGAGTATAAACATGTTCATAACCATCAGCAACTTCTTTATCAACAATGTATCTTTCAACAACGCGACGAATAGTTGCACCCTTTGGCATCCAGTAAGGAAGACCAGCACCAACTTTAGGATCAACAAAGAACAAGTCTAAATCTCTACCAATAGTTCTGTGGTCTCTTTCTTTAATTTCAGCACGGCGCTTCAAGTCTTCATCTAAAGCAGCCTTCTTGAAGAATGCAGTACCAAAAATTCTTTGAAGCATTGGGTTAGAAGACTTGCCTAACCAGTATGCACCAGCAACAGATAACAACTTGAAGTTCTTAATTTTACCAGTGTTTGGCAATAAAGCATCAAAACCAAAGTCTACAAAGTCACCTAATTTATAAACTGCAACTTCGTCCTTTTCATCTTTCAAAAGATCTAACTTGAATTGGTCATCTTTAAAGATATCTTCCAATTCGCTCTTCTTCATTGAAGTGTATTCAATCTTTTCGCCATTCTTGATAGCTTTTTGCATTTCTTTTTCAAGTTCTGGTAATTCAGTGATCTTAATTTGATCTTCCTTATCAGTATCTACAAAGAAGCCACCTTCATCTGCTTCATGCATACCTAAACGTAATTCTGGGTACTTACGCTTTGCAACAGCTTCAAGTAAGAATGCGGCAGTAGCACGTAAAATGTCTAAACCCTCTTCATCCTTATCAGTAATAATAGCTGCTTCAACATCTTCATCAACAACGTAATCTAAAGGCTTCATTACGCCATTAACTTTTGCACCAATAGCAGCTTTTCCTAGAGAAGTAGCAATAGAAGATGCTAATTCCTTAACAGAAACTGCCTTGTCAAAATCTTTCTTTGAGCCGTCTGGCAAAGTTACAGAAAAACTCATAAAATTTTACCTCCAAATAAAAAATCCCAGCACTAAAAATAGTGCTGGGACGTTAAAATACGTGGTTCCACCCAAAATTCGAATTAATCGTAAAAATTAATTCCTCTAAAGGTCGTTAATGGTACCTAGCCAAATATAAAAAATTTCAGGAATGAAATTGGGGTTCTCTTCTAATCAGGAGCTTCCAGAACTAGGCTCCTGTCTCTGAGTTGAAGAAAATCATGTCTTTCATTGACTTTCATTATACTAGCTCATCGAAGAGATGCAAGAGAAATTTTAAATTAATTTCTACGATTTTTACCACCAACAAAAACTTCTTTACTCAAAAAACGAACTCGCTCCATTAATCGTTTGGCTTTCACTTCATCTACGTTATTTCGTATTTCAGCAAAGTGCTCCATTAAGTCATCCATGGTCATATTTGAGCTAAAAAAGGTTGGTAAGACATTATCCATACGTTTTTGTAAAATCACACCTAAAACATCGTCACGCGACCATTCACTTAATGTTTCTGCTCCAATATCGTCAAAAATTAAAACGGGAGCAGAAGCAATACGATCAATTTCATCATTTAGGCTATTATCTTGAAAATGACTTCCTAAACTAGCTATAAAAGATGGTACATGTAGAAAGACTACTCGGCTTCCTTGACGAGCAATAGTATTAGCAAGACCAGCTAAAATATAAGTTTTACCAACGCCAAAATCTCCAGTTAGATATAATCCTTTGATATGCTTATTTTTCTTAAAATTAGCTAAAAACAAGGCTACTTCATCCAAAACCGCGTCACGTTCTGGTGTTGAATCGATATTTGCTAATTCGACATGACGCAATTTATCTGGTAAATCAATTAATTCAATCCTGCGCTCTGCACGTGCTTTTGCTTCAGAATCCAACTTGTCTTGAGTAGGCACATAAGTAATATCAATTACATTACCGTTAAGAAAAAGTCTAGGCTTGTATCCCTTCATCACAGGATTTGGCGCCTTAATCTGCTCAACATAGTTAAAAATTGTAGGAAGCGAAGCCTGGACAATTTTCCTATTTAATTTATCCTTATTTTGTTTAAAAAATGTCTGAACACTTGGATGCTTTATTGCTGTTCTAGCAATTTTTTGACCATCCTCATCTAATTTTCGTTTTTTCAAAATTCGTGTAATTACTTCAGAAATATCTTCCACCAGTACAACACTTCCTATTCATTTTTACCAAATTCGCGAAAAATTCGGTTTCTTTCTTCAGCAGACATTGTTTTTCTCTTAGTCTGATTCTGCTTTTCATACTTCGACCAATCAGTTGTCTTACGCACAGTCTTTTTAGGTGCACGATAATACTGACGCTTGCGTGTATTTTTTCTTTCTTTTAGATAGGCAATTGCTTCAGCAGGTGTAGTAATTCCTTGCTGAAGCCAATCATTAGCAATTCGATCTGCAAGATTAGCGGTCAATACAGTATCATATTCAAAACATGCATAAACAATCATATTAATTAAAGACGGAGTTAGTCCCATTTGATCTTGTAAACGAAAAATGACTTTCTTTTCATTTGCAGTTACATAGCCACCCTTTTTCTCTTTTAGTTCATACAAGTAATCAGTTGGCACTTTACTATCTACAGCCTTCAGTAAATCTGCATCTGATTGGGATAATTTCTTAATAGTCCTATTCGCATCTTTAGGAACTTGTTGCAATTGCTTTTTAACCATCTTTTTATTGCGATTAAGTCCGAAGTTCTCGTTAACAGCGTTTTGAATTGCATACATATTCAGTTTTTCTGAACCAGCTGACATAGTAATTAAAGCCGTATCCACAAATTCTTGCTCTGTTAGATGATAAAAATCAATAATCTGTTTAATTTCGACTTGATGCTTTAAAACTTCGCCCTTATCGATGTGATAGCTCGCAAATAGGTCTACCAAAAAGTTCCAATCAATTTTTACTGGTTCATTGCCCAGCTTTATTTCGCTCTTATTATCCTTAGGAACTTCGCCAGCTGCTTCTTTAACTTCGACAGGAGCATCAATCGCACTTTCAGCACTTAAATGAAATACATCAAAAAATCCACTAGTAATCTCTTTAGCATCTTTTAAACCGACAAAAGTACGTGGTGTAAATTTCTTTACTAAACGATTAAATGCTACATTCCCTACACGTTCAAGTAATAAACTTGAAAGTAAAAATGTATGAAAAAATTCACCTGCTGAAGGAACTTTTTCAACTTCAAAAATTAATACTTCGCCTAGAACAGGGTTTGAACCTAAAAAAGTCTTAACTAAACCTGTCGCTTCTAAATGATGCAATGTAGAAAATAAATCCTCTAATTTTAGATTTGTCTGATCTTGAAGTTGATATAAGGTTTTATAATCTTTAGCAAAAGGCACTTCATCAAATTCCTTTGTTAAAGTTATGTATAATCCCACTCCTTGAATTCCTACTAAGGGTTCAAAAAGAGTTGTTAGAACCTTAATATTTTCCTCACTAACAGCTATTTGATTAGCCACATAAAAAGGCTGCTTAGGGTCAGCACTTTCAAACACAGGCTACCTACTCCTTATCATGTTTAGCCATCATATCTTCCATGGCTTCCATAAATCCTGAAACATCTTTAAATTGACGGTAAATACTTGCAAAACGAATGTAAGCTACATCATCTAAATTAGCTAACTCTTTCATCACTAAATTACCAATATCTTTAGATGAAATCTCATTAAGACCTTGCTTACGAATTTCATTTTCTACATGGTCAACTAAAGTATCTAATTGCTCACTTGAAATCGGTCTTTTCTGCGCAGCCATCACTACACCATGCAAAATTTTATCGCGGTTAAAGGCCTCACGAGTCCCATCATTTTTGATTACTAATAAAGGTGATCGCTCTACCCTTTCAAAAGTAGTAAACCGAAAACCACAATTTTCACATTCTCTACGTCGTCTAATTGCTCTGTTTTCATCGCTTGGACGAGAATCAATTACTCTTGAAGCATTCTTGTGACAGTTTGGACATTCCATCTTCTCTACCTGCCTATCTTTTGTAATAAATCGGATAATTTTTTCTCTAAATCATTTATTGTACCAGTATTCGCTACAACATAGGTAGCTCTTTTTTCTTTTTCACTTAGTGGCATTTGATTATTTATTCTACTTAAAGCTTCTTTTTCAGTGAAATTATTCCGCTTCATCAGTCGCTTAAGCTGCAACTCTGGAGAAATCGAAATAACTAATACCCCATCACATAAACTTTCAAAGCCAGATTCAAATAGCAATGGCACATCAATTACAACCAATTTTTCTTGATTTAAACGATACTGCTCCATCTGTCGTTTAATTTCTTGATGAACAAGTGGGTGGGTTAAACTGTTAAGCTTCTTTAACTTAGCTTGATCGTTAAAAACTATCTCACCTAACTTGCGACGATTGATTGTTTGATTATCAGTAAGAATCTTTGATCCAAAATAGTCAACAACAGCCTGATACCCAGCTTGTCCAACTTCCATTATCTTATGGGCAATCAAGTCGGAATCAATAATTGGAATATTTTTCTTTTTGAAAAAGTCATCAGCCGTACTTTTACCACTGGCAATTCCACCAGTTAAACCTAAAAAATATGTCATTTGTACAACACCTGACAATGTGAACAAAAAGTAGTGCCACGTCCGTTTACTTTAATCTTTTCTAAAACAGTACCGCAGCTGCTACACTGTTCACCTGCATGACCATAAACTTGAAGCATATTTTGATAACCACCAGTTTCTCCATTTGCATCTAAATAAGTATGAACAGTTGTACCGCGTTCTTTAGTTGCTACAGCAATCGTATGATTAATATTTCGATATAAATCAGCCACCTTATCGGATGGTATTTTTTTAGCGCTACTTAGGGGATGAATTTTACTCTGCCACAACACTTCATCAACATAAATATTACCTAATCCGCAAACTACTGTCTGATCCAAAATTGTATTCTTGATATTTTTCTTTTTTTTACTTAATGCATCCCTAAAATATTCAAGACTAAACTCATCAGTATTTGGTTCAGGTCCTAGGTGTCGAATTCCAGTCGTCTGGCGTTCTGTTCCAGTCTCGACTAAATGCATTCTTCCAAACTTTCGCACATCGTCATATCGTAAAGCTGTTCCATCTGTAAAGATAAATTCCACATGTTCATGCTTTTGCTTAGGAGCATCTGGAGTAACTAAATGATATTTACCTTCCATGCGCAAATGTGACACCATTGTCAAGTCATCATTAAATCTAAACAGTAAGTATTTACCATAACGATCAATCTTCAAAATTTCCTTATTTGTCAGTTTTTTAACAAACTCATCTGGATCATTAACTATAATTTTAGGATACCAAACAACAATTTTTTCAATTGTTTTTCCTTTAACTAATGGCGTTAAAGTCCTCCTGACCGTTTCAACTTCTGGCATTTCTGGCATCAAATCACCTACTTTTTATTTTGCATCATACCAATTATGACCCCAGTTTGAATCAGCAATCAAAGGTACATCTAATTTTACAGCTGATTGCATAACCTCTGGCACAATCCTCTTAATTGTATCTAGTTCATCCTTAGGTACATCAAAAATCAATTCATCGTGTACTTGCAAAACCATCTTAGTCTTTAAATGTAATTCATCAAGTTTTTTCTGCATGTTAATCATAGCAATCTTAATGATATCAGCTGCTGATCCCTGAATTGGTGAATTAATCGCAGTTCTTTCCGCAAAACTTCTTACATTAAAGTTCTTAGAATGAATGTCTGGCAAATAGCGTCTTCTATGCATAATAGTTTCTGCATAACCATTTTCACGCGCTTTTTTAATTGCTTCATCCATATAATTTTTAATTTGTGGATATTGTTCAAAGTAATTTTCAATAAACGTCTTAGCTTGCTTACGACTAATACCTAAGTTTTTAGATAAGCCATAATCAGAAATTCCATAAACAATTCCAAAGTTAACTGCCTTAGCATGTCTACGCATTAATGGCGTTACTTCATCAGGTGAGTCCAAATGAAAAATTTTCATTGCAGTATGCGCGTGAATATCATACCCCGACTTAAAGGCTTCCTGCATATGTTCATCACCAGAAACATGAGCTAGTACTCTTAATTCAACTTGTGAATAATCACAAGAGAAAATATATCCATCTTTAGTTGATGGAACAAAAGCCTTTCGAATTTGTTTTCCTTCGTCTGTTCTAGTTGGAATGTTTTGCAAGTTAGGATCAACTGAAGAAAGTCGACCGGTAGCTGTTAATGTTTGTAAGTAACGTGTGTGAATTCTACCATCTGGCTGAATACATTCAAGCAATCCTTTGACATATGTATTTTGAATCTTAGCAATTTGACGATAGTCTAAAATTTCTGAAACGATTGGACTCTTCATCTTCAATTGCTCTAAAACTTCAACTGAGGTTGAATATCCCGTCTTAGTCTTTTTAATTGGTGGTAAACCTAATTTTTCAAACAGAATATGACCTAACTGTTTAGGAGAATTCAAATTAAATTCTTCCCCAGCTTGCTGATAAATTTTATGCTCTAATTCTTGTAACTTAACTGCAAATTCATTACCTAATTGATTCAAAACGGATGCTTCAACCTTGATTCCAGTAATTTCCATCTTAGCTAAAACAAAAGCAACCGGAATTTCAATTGTTTCATACAAATCATCTTGTTCATGATCTTTTAATTTCTCAAGAAGAGGCTTTTTTAGTTTTTCAATTACAGCAACTTTTGCAGACAAATGTTCAAAAAATTCTCCATCTTCTGGAACAGCTTGCTTTTTACCCTTACCATAAACCTCTAAATCGGTCTTAACTGAATAATCGTCATATAGATGGGCCACTTCACCAAGATCATTGGAATTATTTTCATTATTAACCAGATAAGAGGCTAAAAGCATATCATAATCTAGCCCTTCAGCTTTAATGTCTAGTCGATTCAAGCCCACATAAGTACGTTTAATATCAAAAACATTCTTTTTAATATTCTTCTCTTCTAGCATTTGACGAAGCGGATTTTCTTGCAATAAAACAACGTCTTTTGAAACATAAATCTTATTGCCAACTTTTAATGAAAATCCTTCTAACGGTGCTAAATTATAATTATCACCCAACATTGCTAAATAAAAAGTAACTTCTTTTTCATTAATATTGTCCAATTCGACAATATTTTCTTTAGTTAATTCAAGATATTCATATTTTTCAATTTCTTGTTTATTACTATTAGTAGCAGACGCACCTAACTCAGCTAAAAATTTCTTGAATCCTAACCGTTCATACAAGTTACGCAAGTCTTCAATGTTTGGATCTTGAAGTTTAGTATCAGCTAAAGTAACTTCAACAGGAGAATCACGATCAATAGTTGCTAATTTTTTAGCTAAAAAGGCCTTGTCTTTATCGTTAATTAAATTCTCTTTTAACTTGGACTTCTTCATTTCATCCACATGTTCATAAAGTTTTTCAACTGAACCATATTTTTGAATTAAGCGTGAAGCAGTCTTAGGACCGACCTTTGTTACACCAGGGTAATTATCAGAATTATCACCCATCAAAGCCTTCATATCAATAAACTCTGTCGGAGTAACACCATTAACTTCTTTCATATGTTCTGGCGTATAGGCTTCTGTATCACCAACACCGTTTTTAGTAATTAAAACGGTTGTCTTATCAGAAGCAAGTTGTGTCAAGTCTCGATCTCCAGTTACAACATCAACTGTATATCCTGCATCTTCACCCATCTTTGAAAGGGTCCCAATAATATCATCTGCTTCATAATTTTTTAGTTCATAACTCTTAATTCCTAAATCTTTAAGCAATTCACGGATAACAGGAAGTTGCTCCGATAATTCACTTGGAGTTTTTTGTCGACCACCCTTATAATCTTGATACATCTTGGTTCTAAAAGTAACTTTTCCAGCATCAAAAGCAACTAAGACATTAGTCGGCTTTGTCTGCTTCATAATTGCATCAAGCATATTCTTAAAAGTAAAAATTGCATTTGTATGCAAACCGTCTGGACTAGTAAATCTATCTAACTGACGGTACAAAGCATAAAAGGCACGAAAGGCCACTGAATTTCCGTCAATTAAAAGCAATTTCTTTTGTGCCATATTTTTCTCCTTAAATAAAAAAACTGTCAAATAGTCTCTTAACTATTTTAACAGTTTTTGATACATCATTTAATTATCTACTTTGCTTTAGTACTTAAATACCTAAAATGGATTATTTTCATCAACAACTTCACGATAATTATCAGGATCAGTGTCGCCTTCAGTACTTAAGACAATGATTCTTGAATTTTCATCAAGGCTTAATTCTTTACGATAATTTTCTAAATCTGGGTTAGACAAATAAGAACCAGTTGATCGAATATTCGATTGCTACTTATCGTGGTGACTTAAATTCTTTTATAATTGATCTTAACCGCTAAAAAAGAGAAACATACTTAAACGTTCCTCTTTTTAACGATCTTTGATGATTTCAACGAATAAATTTCATCCCAATCATAATAATTCCTAAACCTATAAAGACCCAAGCAACAACCTTATTGAGCTTTTGCTCATCAATTTTATTAGCAAAGCGTGAACCAATAATACCTGCTACAACTGCGCCTAACGCTATCCAAAGACCATATTTCCAATCGACATTGCCTTGTCTTGCGTAACCTAATAATGATGATAATGCTGTAATTGCCATAATAACGGTTGAGGTTCCAACAGCTTGATGCATTGGATAATGCAAAATAAAAATAATAGTCAATAACACCATCACACCGCCGCCAGCACCAACTAGTCCACTAATGATCCCAATACCAAAGCCTAATCCTAGTAATGCCATTGTTTGTGCAAATTTCGACTTAAAATGAACACCTTTGTTAGGATCAACCGAATTGTTCTTCTTTCGCAGCGTCGAAATCCCTGAAATAATTAACATTATCGCAAAAATACCGCTTAGTTTCGTATCAGAGATTATCCCAGCCCAGTGACTTCCAAGTTGAGCTCCAATAATTGACCCTACTGTAATCCAAATACTAGCCTGCAGCCTGACATTCTTATGCTTGATATAATCAATTGAAACAACGATACTTGTAATCACATCAACTAATAAGCTCGTTCCAATTGCTAAATGAGAATTAATTCCAAAAAGCAAGGTTAAGCTAGGAACAACAACGGTAACACCACTCGCTCCAATTAAACTAGTGATAGTCCCTGTTACTAGACCAATACAAATTATCTCTATAATTGCTAAAATTGACATCCTTCACGCCTCAATGCTTAACAATACTCCCTGTCTATATTGTATTAGTCTTTCAACTACAAACCAACAATTACGACAAAAAACGCTCAATTCTAATTATATGAATTGAGCGTTTAATTTAATTACAGTAACTTTTCATATGCGTCTTCATACTTAGGAATGTCACCAGCACCCATAAATACTACAACAGCATTCTTATGCTTAGTTAAATCAGCAATATTGTCTAAATCAATTACTTCTGAACCAGGAATATTGTTAACTAAATCTTCACTTGAAATATCGCCACTTGCTTCACGTGCAGAAGCATAAATTGGAGTAATGTAAGCCTTGTCTACATCACGTAAAATTTCTTCAAAATCTTTTTGATATTTCCTAGTTCTTGAGAAAGTATGTGGTTGGAAAACTACCACTAATTCTTTATCTGGGAACTTTTGACGAGCAGCTTGAATAGTTGCACGCATTTCTGTTGGGTGGTGAGCATAATCATCAATTACTGAAACATCGCCAAAATCTTTTTCAGCAAATCTTCTCTTAGCACCCTTGAAAGTTAAAAGTCCCTTCTTAATATCTTCCATTGGAACTTTTTCAGTATAAGCTACTGCAATCACAGCAGTAGTATTTAAAATACTGTGATCACCAAATAAATGAATTTCAAAGCGACCCAAATCTTTTCCATGTGCTAAAACATTGAACTTAGAACCAGTAGTAGTCTTTTCAATATTAACTGCTTGGAAGTCATCAGTATCTTTGAAGCCATAAGTATATTTAGGAATATCAGTCTTAAGACTTTGAAGACGTTTGTCGTCTCCCCAAACAAAGAGAGCCTTCTTAGTTTGATCAGCAGCAGTTTGGAAGGCACTAGTGTAATCAGCTTGATCCTTAAAGTAATCTGGGTGATCAAAATCAATGTTAGTCATAATTTGGTAGTCTGGGTGATATGCTAAGAAGTGACGACGATATTCATCGGCTTCATAAACAAAGAAACGTGAACCCTCTACTCCTTTACCACGACCATCACCAATTAAGTAAGAAGTAGGAGCAACTTCACCTAAAACGTGTGATAAAAGACTTGTAGTTGAAGTCTTACCATGTGTACCAGAAACTCCGATTGAAGTATGCATCTGAACAATTTCTTCAACAGTATCAGGATAAGATTGCCATTCAACATTTTTGTCCAAGCAAGCTGCTACTTCAGGATTATCTTGTTTAAAAGCATTTCCTTTAACAATTACTTGTTCTGCATTGCTCTTAATATTTTTTGGATCAAAGTTTTTTACTTCAATACCAGCTTTTTCAAGAGGAACTTGAGTAAAGGTGTACTTTTCAATGTCACTACCTGCAACATTATAGCCTAAGTCGTGCAAAACTAAAGCTAAGGATGCCATACCAGTTCCTTTAATGCCAATGAACCAAATTTGTTTATTTTTGTCTAACATATTATTACTATCTCCATTGTTTGTGCCAAAATATTCGTTTTAATTTTACCATTTTTAGCACAAAAAAAGAACATAACACAACGTTATGTTCTAATTAGAAAGTAGTTAGCTCATCCTCACTCCCTACTTTCTTTTATTTACAAAAATTTTTTTTCAAGCCCTAACATATAAGTAGTTTTAGATCATCAATCCGCGCCAAATCTTTCTTTATGTAATTACTAACTCAAAACGATAATCATCAAAAAAATTTCTCATATCTTTTGGACTTGGTCGATAAGGGGGCTTATCCCCCCCCCCAGAGTTTTCAGAGGCTCGCCTGCTAGCTTAGCTGTATTATACTTCATATATGTTATCTCGTTCCCTCACTTTCCGTTCACTATATATAACACAAAAAACATTATTCTTACCATTTTTACTATAACACTTATTGTAATTAAATAGCATAATAAAGATTCATATTATTTAAACATCTTCTTACTAATAGTAAAGGAGATACAACAAAAAATGTCATATAACTTATCAAAAGAAACTTAACAGCACATAATATTAAGTTTTAAATAATGATTTCTTATCAGAAAATAATCCAACCTCTCCAACAAAACCCGAGATTTATATGAATTTCGGGTTTTGTTATATCTAGTTCGAACAGATGTTAAAGGCTAATTTGACCACTAGCTAGTAATTCATCACACTTAGTTGGTTCAAATTCATCACCAGCTTTAAAGTCGTCATGAACAACCATAATACCACGCTTTTGAGGAGCGTGTGCTAAGTCTAATTCGCGTGCTGAACAAATCATACCGTATGAATCAACACCACGAAGTGCACCTGGCCAAATTTGTTGACCATTTGGCATTAAAGTACCAGGAAGTGCCACAACTACCATTTGGCCTTGAGCAATATTTGGAGCACCACAAACGATTTGGTGTTCCTCACCATTTCCTACATCAACAGTAGTTACATGTAAGTGATCTGAATCTGGATGTGCTTCACAAGTCTTAACGTAACCATAAACAAGCGTTGGCTTTCCAATTTCTAGCTTAGTATCGAAGCCAGCTTCAGCAATTCTCTTGTTTAAAGCATCAACTAATTCTTGTGTTGGCTTAACTTCACCATTTGGTAGCTTATCATAATCTAAAAAGCTACTTACGTTGAAGAAGTTAAATCCAATAACTTCGCCATCTTCATTTTCAACTCTTGTAACTTGATCTTTCTCTGTGAATTTACTACGACCCTTATCTTGGTCCAAAACCACAATTAAAGTATCAGGGTAACTTGTTTTATTGGTAGAAATAATCATTTCTAGTAAATTTCCTTTCCTAGACTATTTGAGAGAGTTAAGGAAGTTTTCTACTTCTTCTTTAGTCTTTCTGTCCTTATTTACTAGTCTACCAATTTCTTTGCCATCTTGGTAGACAACAAAGCTAGGAATTCCAAAGATATTTAATTCTTTGGCTACATCAATTGATCCATCACGGTCAATCTTATAGAATTTTGCATCAGAATTATCTTTTTCAATTTGTGGTAAAAATGGGTCTAAGAAGCGGCAATCTGGGCACCATGTAGCTGAAAATAGTAATACTACTTTTCCATTTTTGGTAATTTCTTTTAACTTCTCAGGAGTTAATTCTTTAATTTCTTCCATTTATCTCACCTTTTCTTACTTTTTATAAGTTATAATTATTTTACATCCTTTTATTTCAAAAATCTAGTCTCAGATCTTTTAGCTTAAATTAAAAACAATCTACAATAAAAATATAGAAATAAGGTATTAAAATAATGGTTGATATAAATAAGGAATTACTCCATGCCGGTTATCGATTACACTTAGTTTTTGACGAAATGGTTCAAGATATTAGAAAAGATCCTGATAATTGGATTATGACTATTGAAAAAAATATCGACCAAATTTTCTCATTAATTTCTGCCTATCATAAAATTGCAGCTACAATTACCACCAATACTCGAAAAAATGGACTCCCTGCACACTTAAAGTCTGCTTCAGATGATACCTTAAAAGTGATGGATACATTTAATGATGAGATTCTTAATTTTGATAATTTTGCAAATAGTAGTGAGCATATCAAAGCTGTTACAAGATTTTTTGGAGCGGCTAATTATACAAATGAATTACTTTTAGAATTAAAATTATAAAGTAAATAATTATATTAAAAAGTGTCTAGAATTTAACTTTCCTAGACACTTTTTTGCTTTTTAAAATGTTTTTATCAATTTATTGTACAAAATGTGCATGTAAGCAGTAAATCGGATTACCCTTAGCTGCAAATTTATGTTCATATTCAGTCTCAACATTTCTTTCAAAAACTTCGTCATTTGCATTATGTAAATCTAGACTTACATAATCAAATTTCATCCCATAATTGTTAAGACTTACTAAACTATATTCAAATAATCCTTGATTATCAGTCTTAAATTCCAAATGCCCATCTGGTTTTAAGATACGTTTATATTTATCCAAAAAGCTCTTATAAGTCAACCGCCGCTTTTCATGGCGTGTTTTTGGCCAAGGATCAGAGAAATTTAAATATACAGTATCTACGCTATTTTCTGGTAAATACATTGCAATATTAGCAGCATCCGCACACATCAATTGTAAGTTATCGATCTTTTCTTCAAGCTTAGTTCTTAAAATCATCCCTGCAGCTGTTGTTTGGAGTTCTACTCCAATAAAATTCATTTCAGGATGTTCTTTAGCTAAAGTAGTAATGAATTGACCTTTACCAGAACCGATTTCAATAGCAAGAGGCTTAGAAAAATCGTCAAATCTTTCTTCCCAATTAATTTTTTCTTCCGGATTTGGCTCATTCAAAATTGCTTCTGGATGTTCGACTACTAATTTTTGAGCCCAAGGTTTATTTCTTAATCTCATTTTTTCACAACCTAATATCTAACTTTTTTAAACAACTGTTCAATTTTACTTGGTAAATAGAAATATAGCAATAAGAATGTTAAAGCAAGCAAACCAATTACGCCGCCAACTGCTTCTAATTTTTGCGGAGAAAAGATTATCAAAGCAAGACTAACTAATCCCCATTCAAGCAGCATTCCCTTTTGTAAAACCTTTCTTAAAGCCTGCCCTCTTGACTTAAACGGAATCGGCATAACATGGTACATCATATTATGTTCATAAACCGTACCCAACGGAATCAACTGATAAAGTGTTAAGAAAATAATCAAAGCTCCGCTTGCTATCGCCCAGCGTGCATCTTGTAAGCAGGCAATTAACAATAAAGCAAAAATAATCATCCGAATTAATAAATTGCTATACTCAGGATCTCTTAAAAGTACCCGCTGATAGATGTACGTATTTGGTGTTTGATTATCTTTTTTAATCAAAAAGTCCAGATATTTTCTTCTTGAAATATGAACTTTCTTATCTGCTACATCAGTAAACATACTATAAAAGTTATTTAAGAGATCGACTCGTCTTTCTTCATAGTCTAAAGCCTTGTACCAGTCAAACATTTTACCACGTGGCAAATAATCTACCCCAATCCAGGCAGCAGTTGCTACAGTCGTATAAAGAGCTGGATTTGGATAATATCCTAAAAAAGATAAATAGAGTATTAAAAAGTTAATCCCTAAAAAAAGCCAAGTATTGTAGTAATCATGCTTATTAAAATAAAAACTTCTAATAATCAACGTAAACTGTAAACCTTTACTTGCAATTAACCCAATTACGATAAAGACCAAGTCGCCAATTGAAAATCCTGCTCTCATTGTCGCAAATGGTAATAAAATTCCTGTAATCAAGATAATCAAAACAACTGGAAGAATCATATTGTGCAGATATAGCGGCTTGAAATAATCCTTCATTTCACTATCTTGATTAAAAAGAAAATGCTCATCTGCTCGATTAAATAAAGTTGCAAAATGTCCAATTCCTAATGTCGTTGTCCAAATCAAGGCAAGTAGTGGTTTATAAAACCAAAGATTATTCGGCCATTTCTTAATATTTTGTGCATACCAAAACATTAAGGCTCCGAATAGAAAAATTAATGCCAAGATAAAGAAATCATTAAAAACCAACGTTAAATAATGCGTCTGCTTTTTAAAATTCTTATTAAGTCTATTCTTAATTAAATCAGTCATGCTTCTTCACCGTTTCCTGATTTAAAATTTGATATAAACGATCAAATGAATCGCTAGGCTTTAAGCCATAAAACTGTCTAATTTCAGTTAAACTGCCTTCAGTTTCAATTGTGCCATTATTGAGTACTGCAAAAGTCTGAACAGCTTCTTGTGCCTCAGCTAAAACGTGAGTAGTCATTAAAACCATTTTTTGATTAGCAACGGCTTCTTTAACTAAATCAATAAAGTTAGCAACCGCCAATGGATCTAACCCAGTAAATGGTTCATCAATTACTAACAAATCCGCATTTGCTAAAAAGCTAGTAACAATCATGACTTTCTGTTTCATTCCTTTAGAAAAATTAATTGGTAACCAATCTAATTTATTCTCTAAACGAAACATTTTGCATAATTCTTTAGCTCGTGCCCAGGCCTTGTACTTGTCTAATCCATATGTAAGCATTACGAGCTCAAGATGTTCTTTTAACGTTAATTCTGGATATAAAATTGGCGTTTCAGGAATATAAGCAATCATTTTCTTAAATTCAGCGGGATTTTCAGTTAAGCTAACGCCATTTAGAGTAATCGTGCCCTTCTGCATTCTCAATAGTCCAAGTAGATGTTTAATTGTTGTAGACTTACCTGCACCATTTAAACCAATTAAGCCAACTGCTTGGCCAGGTTCTATTGTTAAATTCACATTCTTAATGACATTAATTCCGGAATAACCACCAGTTAAATTCTCAATTTTAAGTGCCATAGATTTTTCCTCTCTACTGCAAATACTTCCTTATTATGATAGCATGAACATAAGTTAAACTAAATTTTCTTTTCATTAAGAAAGGAGCCGGTCTCATGGCAGAATTAGAAAAAGATTGTTTATTTTGTAAGATTATTAGAGGAGAAGTTCCTTCTTACACAGTTTTTGAAAATAATGACGTTAAAGCTTTTTTAGATATTTCTCAAGTAACTAAAGGTCATACTTTAATTATCCCTAAAAAGCATTTAGTAAATTTCTTTGATTATAGTCAAGAAGATGCAGCACGCTTTTTACAATATATTCCTCTCGTTGCTCAAGCAATAAAAAAATCAGACCCTACTATTAAAGGGATGAACGTTGAAGTTAATAATGGCGAAATTGCTGGTCAAGTTGTTATGCACTCACATATTCACTTAATTCCACGTCGGGGAGAAAATGATCCTATTTCTACTCCTCATGTGAATAATGCTGATAAATATTCAGAAGATGATTATCAAGCTGTTGCAAACGCTATCAAAAATAATCTATAATCTCAGTAATTTTCCCTTTAATGCGGTATAATAAAAGTGGTTATTAAGTTAAAAATTATTGAATAGATAAGAGGTATATATTATGTCTGGATTTTTATTAGGGATTCTTACCGGTACAGTTGCAGGTGGTTTATTATCATACGCTAAAAACCCATTAAGTGGTAATTCAATCAGAAGTGATGTTAAAGATTCGGCAGATAACTTTACTGACTCAGTTCACCGCGTTAAAACTATTTATGACGAACTAGAAGAAAAAAGAATGAAACAACCTGAGGAAACTCAAGATGAAAATGCTGATACAACTGAAGCTCCAAATGAAAAGGAAGAAGTTGAAGTATCTGAGGGTCCATCTCTTAAAGACAAGGCTCATGATCTAGTTGATGCATTCTCTGCTGCCTCATTTAAAGCTGTTGATCACAATCGTGTATTTGCTGCAGTAAAAAACAAGTTAAATGAAGCCAAAGACGAAATCGAAGATGCTACTGAGGATGTCAAGGATACTACCCAAGATGAAGAATCTTTAGATAGCAATTCTGATGCGAGTGAAGAAGAACATAAGGAAGAAAATTAATGAAATTTTTTGCAATAGGCTTAGGCATTGGTAGTTTGGCAGGATTAGGTATTTCTCTTCTCCCTAATCCGCAAACTGGTCACAAAGTTAAAGAAGATGTGCGTCAATTTTTAAATAATACAAAAAATGATGCTACAACTTTAGCAGCTAGCAAAAATCAAGCACAGGCTGCTGCCAGTCAATTAATGAGTGAATTACCCAAGGCTGAACAGTCAGTAAAAGATATACAAAGTAGCGTAACTAATTTTCAAAGTTCAGTTAAACCTGAAGTAGACCAAATGAAGGAAAATATTTCTCATTTATCTCAAGAAGTAAAATCTACTGCTGATAAGGTTAAAAATGAACTTTAATTTTAAGATTTGTTAGTCTTTTTTATAAATATATAGAAAACTCTTATTGTCCATTGGGATAATAAGGGTTTTTATGTTATATTTGAAACTGTGAATTAAACAAAGGATGTGCAAATTAACTTATGAAAAAAATGTGGAAAAAAGCAGCTGCTATTGTAGCTTTTGCTGGTATTGCTTTAGGAGCTACCGCTTGTTCTGGTGGCAAGGCTGTAGTTACTTATAAAGGTGGTAAAATCACTGAGAAACAATATTACGACAAGATGAAAGAATCTCAAGCAGGTCAATCTACTCTCGCCAGTATGATTGTTTCTGATGCCTTAGAAAGCCAATACGGTAAGGATGTCACTCAAAAGCAAGTTGATAAAGAATATGATAAGTACAAGAAACAATACGGTAGTCAATTTGATTCTGTCCTTGAACAAAATGGAATGACTGCTTCTACTTTTAAAGACAATTTGAAGACCAATCTTTTAACTGAAGCTGCTTTGAAGCACATTAAGAAGATTACTCCTGCTCAAGAAAAGAAAGCATGGAAGAACTACCAACCAGAAGTTACAGTTCAACATATTCTTGTCTCAAAAAAGAGTACTGCTGAAGACATTATTAAGCAATTACAAAATGGTGGCGACTTCAAGAAGTTAGCTAAGAAGTATTCAACCGATACTGCTACTAAGAATGATGCTGGTAAATTACCTGCATTCGACTCTACTGATAGTACTTTAGATTCTAGCTTCAAGACTGCTGCATTTAAACTTAAGACTGGTGAAATTACTACTACTCCAGTTAAGACCCAATACGGTTATCACGTAATTAAAATGATTAAGCATCCAGCTAAGGGTAGTTTCAAGGATCACAAGAAGCAAATTGATAATCAAATCTATCAATCAATGTCAGAAGATCAAAACGTTATGAGAAGTGTAATTGCTACAGTTCTTAAACGTGCCGATGTTTCTATCAAGGACAAAGACTTAAAGAACGTTCTTTCACAATACGTTTCAACTGACAGTCTTTCTAAATAATATTTCTAAAAAAATACCGAGATCATGAAAAGTGATCCCGGTATTTTTATTATTCTAATTTTGGAGCCTTATCTAAGGCCTCATCGCTTTTGGGACGGTAAAATCTGCGATTATCTTGTGACTTAATACTCTCAGTAAATTCTCCTGGCTTAGTTTGTTGCAAAGCATTTGTAATCGCATAAACGGTAGCATCTAAATCATCAATCTTGTGTAAAACTTCTGCTTCAAGAACAACTGGTCGATGTGCTGCCCCGTATTCTGGTAGACCATGATGAGATAAAACCAAATGTCTCAATAGCATCAAATCTTCACTATGTTCATCAATCTTTAATTCATGTGCAGCAAGCATAATTTGTTCATCAATTAAAACTAAGTGTCCAATCAAATTTCCCTCAGTTGTATAGCTTGTTGCTACAGGACCTGACAATTCTATTACCTTTCCCATATCATGCAAAATGCATCCCGCATAAAGGAGCGAACGATTAATTTGCGGATATGTGTTAGCAATTCCTTCTGCATCTCTTAACATTGAAACAGTGTGAAAAGCTAGCCCGTTTTTAACAGCATGGTGGTTCGACTTACCAGCTGGAAATGAGAAAAATTCTTTATTCCATTTTTTGAGTAAGTAACGCACAATTCTATTCCAAGTTGGATTCAAAATTTCGAAGACACGTTTATTAATTTCTTCTTCAAGATCCTTCTGTTTGATCGGAGCTGAATGAACAAATTGACTTAGGTCATAACCCTCATTTGGACCCACAACTCTCAAATCATAAATTCTAATCTGTGGTCGTTCTTGATATTCTTCTCTTCTTCCACTTAATTCAACAATCGTTCCTGAGCTAAAAGTATCCGCATCTTGCTGACTAGCATTCCAAAGATTGCCTCTAATTGCACCACTTGAATCACTAAATTGTAAAACTAAGTATTTTTTTCCATTTTTACTAGTGCGAAGACTTGAATCCTTGATTAATAAAACCAGATTCATATCCTCACCATCATTATAATCAAGCAATCTTTTTATCATGATTATTCCTTTTCTATTCTTATCGGATCAATAGTTAATTTCTCAACCAAATCTTTACGCGCCGTAAAAATTAAAACTTGCGTCTTCTTAGCTAATTCTTCTAATAACTTAACAATATAGTTTGTTCTTTGAGCATCAAAGTTTACAAAAGCATCATCAATTAAAATTGGTAATTCAATCTTATCAGAGACTTGTTCGACAAAAGCTAATTTTAAAGCAAAGTATAGTTGTTCACTTGTACCTCTAGACAAATACTCAACGTCAAATTTCTTACCGTCTATTCGTTTAACTTTAAGTTGCTTATCTAAGGTAATGTCAACATATCTTCCACCTGTTAACAAGGTAAAGTACTTTTTAGCATCCTCAAGCATTTTAGGAAAACGCTCATTTGAAGCTAAGTCTAATCCTCTCGCAATCCAGTTACTAGTTAACAAGTTAGCAAGATAATTTTTAACATTTTCAGCTAGTAAAGATTCTAGATCAGAAAGCTTTTGCTTTTCAGCAAAATATTTGTCCGAGTTAGCTAAAATATTCATTTGGTTTTCAAGTTTTGCACTTTCTGCATGTAAGGTATTAATTTGCCCTTGCTTTTGAGAAATTTGTGCTTCTATTTCTTGCTTTTCTTTAGATAAAGCACTTGGGTCTTGAGCAACCTTTTCTAATTGTGCTAAATCTTCTTGTAAATCATTTTGTAAAGCATCAACTTTCAATTTAAGTTGTTCTTGTGCTTCAGCCTGCTTCTTTAAGTCTGAAAACTCATCAAAATTAGTAACTTTATTCTTAGCAAAAATATTAGATAATTCTATTTTATTTTTAGCTAATTGATTTTTTCTTTCTTGTAATTGCACAGCAAGATCATTTAAATGCTGCTGAGCCAAATAATTTTGGTCTAATAACTTTTGAAGTGAATTTAATAAGTTGATAATATCTGAAAAAGTTTGGACTTTTCCTTGAATAAATGGATTTAACTCTTGAATAAAGTTTTTCACTTTTTCATTTAATGTCTTTTGTTCTTGAGTTAATTGCTCTAAAGTTTGCTTTTTAGATTCAATTTGGACTACTTCATTCCATAAATTATTTAGATCAATTTCATTAGGATTAAGTCCATATTTTTCAATAAAAGTCTGCTCTTTTCGACTACTTTGATTATTCTTTTGTCGTGTCCAAACAAATAAACCCATACTTCCAAGTGCCAACATTATTCCAATAAAGCGTACAAATAAATTACTAATTGCAATTGCACTAAAAATCCCTGCAACCAATAAAATTAATGACAAAATTCCAGGTAAGTTATTGGCATCTTCTTTTTGCTTCTTCAATTCCTGGTAATCTGATTTAATTTGAGTTCTCGTTTCACTAGGCAATTTACTTAATTTAACAGCTTCTGGTTGCAGCTGCTCATAAGATTGTAAATCTTGATTAGCAGTCTCAACTTGACGCGCTAGGTCTTTACTTTCACTCTCCCAATGAAGGATTTCTGCTTTATGATCAACTAAAGCTCGAATTTTATCCTTATTAGACAGAGT
The DNA here is from genome assembly GCA_947565635.1 of uncultured Lactobacillus sp. Classification (GTDB taxonomy): domain Bacteria; phylum Bacillota; class Bacilli; order Lactobacillales; family Lactobacillaceae; genus Lactobacillus. Next base: position 135,824 of record CANOGU010000002.1, read on the forward strand.
ATTACTTGACTCAACTTCTTGTAATTGATTAGTCAAACTATCAATACTTTCAGTCAAATCAGCAATTTTATTTTTAATTGCTTGCGCATTTTCATAAGATTCCTTAGAAAATTGAACTGTTTTTAATTCTCGTTTTAAGTCTTGATATTGCTTAAAATTAGTTAGCTTTTGCATCAATAAACTAACTTTTTGTCCCTGTTCATTTAAACTTGCTAATTCTACTTGTGACTTTGCCAAAGCAGCTTTTTCTTTATTTAGCTTTTCTTCTAATTCACGATAATTACTAAATTCATTATCAGTTTCCGCCAAAACATCTTTTTGATCCTGAATTTGGTTAATTAGTTGATTAATTACAGGCTTACGCCCATTCTTTTTAAATAGCTTTTGTGCATTATTATTAAATTCATCACGTAAATCAAGCAGCTTATGACTCTGAGATGCACCTAAAAAGTAAATCTGTTCCATTAATTCAGCTTGTGACAGACTATTTATCTCACGCATCATATCTTGATTAAAAATAAAGCTATCAGTATAAAAACTGCCATCGATATTTTGAATACGATCAAAGAAAACTGATTCTGGAACTTCTTGTCCATTCAATTTAACTGTCAATACGCCCTTTTTGGGATCACCTTTTGCATATAGTCGATTTAAGACAAAAGTACCTGCTTCATCTTCAAAAGTTAGACTTCCACCCATTGGGCTGACATGATCTAAAGGTTGATAGTTTTCAAAAAAGGGGGACTTATTAGTTCTTAAATGAAAACCAAATAATATCTGTTTAATAAAGGCAACAGTTGTACTCTTTCCAGCTTCATTTGCACCCAAAAAGATCGTCAAATCTTTGTTCAAATTAAAAGTTACATCATTTAACTTTCCAAAGTGAATAATTTTAATTTGAGTTAGTTTCATCATCCATATCCTTTAACTTCTGTCCCAATTTAACTTGCGATAATTCCTTTACTTCCTCAATGAATTCTGGCTTTTTTAATAGATCAGCAACATAATCGCTCTTTTTACTTAAATCATTTGCCAGAGAATATATCTTTTCTAAAGCAAAAGTTTCACTTTCTGCTTGATTAAAAGCCTCTTTATCAGCTGACTTAAGTTGTAATTTTTCATTATTTACTAGATAAACTTTTACCAAACGAGAATCAAAATTCAAAGAATTTGAAAGTTGTAGCCAATAATCACTATCATTTACTAGTTCTAATTCTTTTTCACTTAAATACTGGGCTCCACTAATAGTTAAACCAAATAAGGTCTTTTGTGTATTTTTTCTAGTTAAGATATCAACGATTTTTCTAGTTAAATCACTTTGAGAAATTTCATGATCTAATTCTAAATCAGCTATCTGCCAAATGATAGGTGCTGTTTTAACAAAATCTAAATTTATCTTTTTAGTTGTTTCATCTACTATACCAAGATAGACACCTTTAGCCTTACGTTCATTAATATGTCTACCTTGTAAATTTCCACTGTAAACAATTAATGGATCTTCAGATAAGCTTTGACGCAAATGAATATGTCCTAAAGCAAAATAGTTATAATTCAAGTTCTTAATTTTGGCGACTGTAAAAGGAGCATAAACATTTTGATGAGCATTTGTAGTTTTAACACCCGCATGCATCAAACCGAAAGTAAAGTTATCACCCTTTTTAGGAAACTCACTGATTTTATCTGTTTCAATGTGATTATGTTGATAAGAGAACCCGACCACTGTATAAGGAAAGCCAGTTTTAGTTTTAAATTGCGCCTCTTCTACTTTTTCATCAGAACCTAAGAGCTTAAAATATGGTGTTTGAGGTAAAATCATTTCTTCAGGATTTAAGTAATCATGGTTTCCCAGAATCATCACTACCTGAATTTCTTGATCAGTCAATCTTTTAATTTCACGATTAAAAAATAATTGACTCTGCGGGCTTGGATTAACCGAATCAAAAGTATCACCAGCAATTAATACTAAATCTACTTTTTGCTCTATTGCAGTATCAATCGCTTTAGTAAAGGATTTTTGAGTTGACTCTTTAATATCGTTAAATTCATTAGATGGCAAAAAAGATAGTCCCTGGAAAGGACTATCTAAGTGCGCATCTGCTAAATGCATAAATTTCATATTTATTATTTTGCCTTTAAATCATCGTATAAATCACCAATTGGCTTGGTCATAGCTTGTTGAACATCATTGATCATTTGGAAAAGAGCTTGTTCTTTAGTAATCATGTCCTTTAATTCGTCGTTATTTTGAACTTCTTCATTGATCTTTTGATATTCTTTTCTAACTTCGTCTGAAAGTGGTTGGCCAGAATTTTGTGCAGCTAAGATTTGTTGTTGAAGCTTATCCATTCTTTGATATAAATCTAAGCTTTCTGGATTATTCTTTAAGTTTTCAAGAGACTTCTTTAAATCTTTAAATTGTTCAGTTTCTTGTAAGTCCTTTGCCAATTGATTGGCGTTATCATAAATATTAACCATTTTAAATTAATTCTCCTTTATTTTTACTGACCTAAAAGTCCTTTAAGATTATTATACCATTCGTTAAACTTAGACCCAGTATCATTGATTCCTTTTTGTACTTGTTGACCTAAATTACCGAGCCAGTCAGAATTTGCCCCCGTATCTTTTGAAATTTGTTGGGCACTCTTCTCCTTAAATTGGGTTTGTGGTGTATACGGAAGCAGACGTTCTAATTCAGATTTATAGAGGTGGGTAATTCCTGTTTCAGAAATACCTTCCATATAATGCTCTTGATCAGTCTTATCAAATCCTACCCAAGTTGATAAGACAACATCTGGCGTGTAACCAACAATCCATTGGTCTTTAGTACCAAAGCCATAACTATCAGGTACTTCAGTTGATCCAGTTTTCCCAGCAACTCTAAAGCTTGCTGGCTGTGCTGATTTACCAGTACCAGAAGTAAATACTCCTAAAAGCATCGATGTCATTTCTTTAGCAGTATTAGTTGAAATAATACGGTGATTACCAGGATTTTTGTTTTGAGCAATAACATTACCGCTTGCATCAGTAATCTTAGTAATACAGTAGGATTGATTTGGCAGATTCCCTTCATTTGCAAAAGCACTGTAAGCACGTGCCATTTGCATTGGAGATACACCAGTTGACAATCCCCCTAATGCTAAGGCTAAATTTTGATCATTTTTATTTACATGAATGCCAAAGTTTTCAACGGATTGAACACCTTTTCTGACGCCTATCTTATCCAATAACCAAACAGCAGGAACATTTTTACTCTCTGCTAAAGCTTCATACATTGGAATTTTGTTAGAATACTGATTATCAACATTCTTTGGTTCATATCCATTCTTACCAAATTTTTGTAGCTTATTAGAAAGCTCAGAATCATAATGATAACCACTTTGCAAGGCTGGAGAATATACGGCAAGTGGCTTCATGGTTGAACCAGGTTGACGCTTCATTTGCGTAGCGCGGTTATAGCCACGAAAGACATGTTGTCCCCGGCCTCCTACCATCGCACGCACAGCACCAGTTTTGGGATCCATTGCTACACTGGCGCCTTGAACTTTAGTACCATCGCTTGCATTTGGAGGAAAATTCCAGCTTTCTTCAAAACTATCTTGCAAAGCACTCTGATAACCAGTATCTAGCGTAGTATAGATCTTCAGACCTTTATTCATCACATCTTCTTCTTTTAAGCCATAGCGATCAATTGCTTCATCAACCACCGCATCAAAGAAGTAAGGATAACGATATCCATCTTCTTGAGAAAAAGTATCTTCTAAAGTTAAAGTAGTTCTTTTAGCATTATCTGCCTGTGTCTTAGAAATTTTACCTGTATCAGCCATTAAGCCTAAAACAACATTACGACGCGCAATGGCATTATCCATATGATCAATTGGATTGTAGTAACTTGGACTACGAAGCATCCCTGCAATAGTTGCTGCCTCCCCAACAGTAACATCGTTAGCGTTTTTACCAAAATATCGTCTTGCTGCATCTTGAACACCCCAGACACCATTACCGAAGTAGGCATTATTTAGATACATAGTTAAAATATCTTTTTTAGAATAGACACGATTAATTTCGATCGCAAAAAATAACTCTTCTATTTTTCTAGAAAAAGTCTGCTTTTGTGTAAGTAACGCATTCTTTGCCAACTGCTGCGTTAGAGTAGATCCACCACCAACAATTCCGTGGTGAATTAGACTACTTACTGCAGCACGTGCCATTCCTTTTACACTGAAACCAGGATTTTTATAAAAAGTCCGGTCTTCTGTTGCAATAACGGCATCTTGAATATAAGGCGAGATTTGATTCAATTCCACAAATGATCCTTTTTGCGAATAAAGTGACCCTGCTTTTTGATTTTTATTATCATAGATAGTAGTTGTCGTAGAAAGTGCTGCCTTCATATTTGAAATATTTGAAGTTTTTACCTTAACGGTATAATAGGTACAAACAAATAGACAGCACGACAATAAAATTAAAATTAACCAACGCCAAATTTGAAAGCGATGGTTGAAGTTTTTAATCGCTAAATGAGCGCGATGCCAAAACTCGTGATTTTGGGAATGCATATAATTAAAACTCCCTTTTCATCAATAAACCTAATATGACGATTTTAGCATATCTTTATTTGAAAAATAGTATTTTAAAAGTTAAAAATTAGATAAGGTGAAAAAGATGACCACATACCATTATTCTCTGATATATCCGAAAGATTACTCACAAACAAGTGTAGATAAATTAATGCGTAAATTATTAATTCCAAGAAAATGGCGTCATTTTTTGCGTACTGAAAATAAAATACTAGTTAATGGAAAATACTTACCCTTAAATTTTTTAGTAAAGGCTGGCGACAAAATAGATATTTATCTTGATCAAGTAGAAAGTGAGCAGCAAACCTATCCTGCAAGTGGTAAATTACCAGAAATAATTTATGAAGATTCCGATGTCTTAGTGATCAATAAACCAGCTGGTCAAAAAACGCATCCTAACTTAAATGAAACAAATACTGCTTTAAATGATTGTGCAACTTATCTTGGCTACAGTCCTTATATTGTACACCGACTTGATATGCTTACCAACGGTCTTTTATTAGTAGCTAAAAATCCAGCAGTTGTCCCAATTTTAAATAGGCAGTTAACCAATAAAACATTGCACCGTGAATACTTGGCTTGGGTAAATAAATCTAGTAAGTTAAAACAGAGTGGCACTATTTCTTTTCCAATTGGTCATGACCCAAATGATCAAAGAAAAAGGATGGTGCATCCCGCCGGTCAAAAGGCTATTACTCATTACGAAATAGTTAAAGAGTATGAAAATAAGGTATTGGTAAAACTTACTCTCGAAACTGGCCGCACTCATCAAATTAGGGTACATTTAGCTGCTCTAAATGCTCCAATTATCGGTGATCCGCTGTACAATTCTAATTACCACGACGGAGAAAAATTACAGTTAACTGCCTACCAACTTACTTTTATGAGGCCGTTTAAATTTGAAAGTAAAACTGTTAAATTAAGATAAAAATAAAAGAGATATGCAAAAATGCATATCTCTTTTTTCAAGTGCCTCAAACAGGAGTCGAACCTGCACTCACTTACGTGAACAGCGACCTGAACGCTGCGCGTCTGCCAATTCCGCCATTGAGGCAACTTTTAGAACATATCTATCATACCAAAAAGTTGATGAAGTTGGAAAGGTTAATAATAAAATATTAATACTAAAAAATCATAATTAGAATTTATATTACTTTTTAAGCCCATACTTCAATTACCCAAAAACTTCTGCAGCAGCGATAACTTTGAGCAACTCTTCATTTACCTTATCACGTCCATATGCATCAAGAAAGCGATCGCGATATTTACTAGTCTTCAAATTAAACCCAAGCGTCCAAGCACCCCCAAAACAAATCGATATGATGATCACCCACACCTGCACAATCAAGATCAATGAATCCTGAAAACTTCCAGTTATCTAGAATAATATTCGGTAAACAGTAATCTCCATGCAGTAAAACTTTGCTTTGCAAAGCATTTTTACCAGAAATTAAAACTTCATGAGCCTCTTCGGCTGAACGATAACCAAAACTATCCGGAAAACTCGACTTATCATAATTACCTGTCCGATAATTATTTTCCGCGTTTGCCAAATACTCTGTCGTTCGATTCATAATGAGACAATCACTATAGTCTATTTCGTGCAATTTTCTTAATTCGGTGGCAATCGTATCGCATAAGCGCTTTGGATTAGCTAAATATTCGCTATCTATACAATCATGTCCTACTACTGCCTTAGTTAACAGCCAATCATGATTATTTGAAGTATAGTTCAATACTTCAGTGCCTAAATTCTTTGAGTAAAAATATTGCGTCATTTTAGCTTCTTTTTCAAGCATACCAGTTTTGGCGCATTTTAAATAATAACCGCCATCTTTATCAATAAAATATACGCGAGCTTCAGGAGATGATGAACTATCATAAATATCCGCATCAGCAATAAAATGTTGCAATTCTTGTGGCACTTGATTTGAAATTTTCTTAATTAAAGTCTTTTTCATTAAAATAATCCCATATAATGATGAAGCAAATAATCAGATGCTTTCTTCAGAGTTAAGTAATTAATATTATTAGAAAACAGCATAATCATTTCCTTAGTTTTGTAGTTAGCAACAAAACAAGCATTGTATCCAGGAATACTACCTTCTGCACGAATAACATCGCCCTTAAAATACACTCCACCAAAGTACGCTACTTCTTGATGCTTAGCCTGCTGAGCATATTCATTAATCATCTTCGGATCTTTTAAAACGCTGTTATACACAAATTTCCAGTAATCATTAGGTGATATAAATAAATTTCCTGCTCCAAAATCAGATGATGTAGTCACAACTACTTTATGCCAGTCAACATTGCTACTCATTGGTTGAGGAATCTCATTTTGATTAACTTCAGAGTAATCCTTAATTTGACGCAGTTTTAATGGCTTAGCAAAATTCTTCTGAATATAGTCGTTATAGCTTAAATGACTTTCCTTACTGATAATTGCAGCTAATAACTCATAGTCTACATCTTGATAATCCCAAGTATGAAGATGATCATTTTGCATATACTTAAGCATATAGGCAATTTGTTCTTCTTGATTTTTAAGTGGTTCAGATGGACGAGCATTATTGATTAATCCACTTGTGTGATTCATTAATTCACGAATTGTAATATCTTGGCTACCTAAAACTTGTGGATAATATTTTGACAAAGGCGTATTCCAATTCAGCTGCCCTTTTTGCTGCAACTGATAAATTGCGGTTCCCGTTATAATCTTTTGAAGAGAAGCAGTTGGAAATAGCTGATCTGCATTCACTAAGTCATTTTTGTTGGAAGTCTCATTATTTTTAATAACGTTCGGTTGACCATCTTTGCCGCTAACGAGCATCACTCCATTTATATGATGTGATTTCATATAATCTTTTAGCTGCTTTTGTGAATTTTTAAGTCCAGGATCTATCCTACTTCCTGAAGGCACAACAAATAAACATACTGAGAATATACAGATAGCTAGGAAGATATAGAGGATAATTTTTTTCAGACGCATAGTTATTCCTTTCAATTATTACCTAAGGCAACTACGTTTTTTGCAGAATTTCCTTTTATCGTTTTTCTTTAATTGTATGCCTAAGATGTAAATGTACTCAAGCTAACACTGGAAAAAATAAAAAGTGTACTAATTCCAATTATTTATGGAAAAGTACACTTTTCACTGATAAATTCTACTTATTTCTTCTCAAGCACCGCCACTGCTTCAACGTGCGGAGTTTGAGGGAACATATCAACAGGATCAATTTCGTTAAAGTCATAACCCTGTTCACGGAACAATTGTAGATCTCTAATCATTGTAGCCGGATTGCATGAGATATAAACAATCTTCTTAGGATCAGTTTCAACGGCTGCATCAATAAATTCTGGCGTTAATCCCTTTCTTGGTGGATCAACAAAGATCACATCAGTCTTAAGTCCTTCTTTAGCCCACTGAGGCATTACTTCTTCAGCTTTTCCAACTACATATTCCGCATTATCAATACCATTTAGCTTAGCATTTGCATTTGCATCATCAACAGCTGGCTTAATAACTTCCATCCCTCGAACTGCCTTAACATGCTTAGCAACTGACAAGCCAATAGTTCCAATTCCAGAATAAGCATCGATCACTACATCATTAGGTTTGAGGTCTGCCTTTTGAATTGCTAAATCATATAAGCGTGGTGTTTGCAGTGAATTAATCTGGAAGAAACTTTGAGGTGAAATCTTGAAACTAACATCCCCAATTTTATCGGTAATTTGAGGTTCTCCCCAAAGCAAGTAGTCTTTCTTACCCAAAATCACATTAGTCTTCTTAGGATTATGGTTTAAAACGACACTAGTTACACCCTTAATTTCACTAATTTCTTTAGTTACTTTTTGCAATTGTGGAAAATCTTTGTGCAAGCAAACTAAAATCACCATGATTTCACCAGTAGCTTTCGAGCGACGTACATCAAGATAACGCACCTCACCCTTATTGTGGATTTCATCATAAGCTGGTACATGATTCTTTCTTAAAATATCACGAACTTTAATCAAAACTCGATCAATTTCCGGATCGGTGGTAAAGAAATTAGTTAACGGTACTAAATCATGCGAATGTTTTCTAAAGAAACCAATATCAAGCTTGCCATTAACTTCACGTACTGGTACTTGCGCCTTATTCCGGTAACCAGTTTCTTCTGGACTAGGTATCGTTTGACCTACTTTAACATTATCTAAGTCTGCTTTATGTAGTAAATTAACAACTTGATTACGTTTAAATTCAAGCTGTTTATCATACTTAATATGAGCAAGAGATGCAAGCCCTGTTTGAACCCATTGGCGAAGTTTCACGTTAATCCGATCTGGGCTTTCTTTTTTAATTTTTTCAATTTTTGCAAAAGCAAAATTTTTCTTTACTTTTAAAAGCTTGGCAGAAACAATTTCGCCTGGAAGAGCATTATTTACAAAGACAGTCATTCCGTCTAAGTGAGCAACGCCCATTGCTTCATAAGATAAATCCGTAATTTCTAAGTCGACAATTTGATTTTTTTGCATAATTTCAATTCCTTTTTAGATACTTGCTACTATTTTACTAAAAAAATACTATTGCTTTTTAAAAGAATAGGCACTAAAGACACTTAAAATAAATCCTAAAATCAAGCTACAAATGATTAAACTCCAGGATCCTAAAACGAAGTCTCCCTTAAGCCACATATTATTTAAAAGCATTCCCCAATCAAATGGCCACCACATACTCCAAGAAGTTCTACTTAAAAACATTGCCAAAATTGAACTTAAAAATCCAATTCCTAGGGCAAAATATAAGTTAGTAACACGGAAAAGCCATGAATAAAACGGAACTAGCCAAATGGAAGTTAAGAAAATTCCAATCCCTGAGCAAAGCATCCAAACAATTTCTTCACTACTTGAAAAAATGAATCGTACACAAATTACCAAAGCTAAGAAAATCACGCTCATTAAAGCTGCTTGTAAAATTCCATGAATAATTCGCCCAACTTCGTAAGTAAAAAGATCTTGCGGCGAAGTTAAAATTTCTTTGAATTTTGTAGCTTGGTTTTGATAATAAGTACTAATTCCGATTACGAGAGCAATTGACATATTTAACCAAAAATAACTCCATTGTCCCATCATTAATTGCACCGAATATTGATTATCCCAGAAAACAGCAGTCATCATCAAAATGGCAATTAATGGCAAAAGCCAAATAAGCAAATGAATAATAGTATGCTTGTTTTTTAAAAATTCAACTTTTAAAATATTAGTCATGCTTTACGCCTGCCTTCTCTAGAGTTGAAATAAATAAGTCCTCCAAATCTGTCTTTTGGTCATAATCTTCTTCTAGTAAAAGCTCCCCATTACCTAAGATAGCAATGCGATCAGCTACTTTTTGTATTTCAGAAAGCCTGTGACTAGCAATGATGATTGTTTTACCTTGCTTTTTTTCTAACATTAATAATTCACGTAGTTCATGAATTCCAAACGTATCAAGACCATTTGTTGGTTCATCTAAAACTACTAAGTCTGGATTTCCCATAAAAGCGAGCGCAATACCAAGACGTTGGCGCATCCCTGTTGAGAATCCTTTAACCTTTTCTTGATTATGATCACCAAAGCCAAGCGTATTTAAAATCTGTTCTTGATCTTTGTTTTCAACATGATGAAGTTTTAATTTTAATTTGATATTATCTTCAACTGTTAAGTTATCAAATAAGCCCGGCTCTTCGATTAACGAACCAATTACTTTTAAATCTTCTCGCTTCCAGTTTTCGCCCTTAAAGTTAATCACTCCTTCGGTTGGTTTCTCAATTCCACTAATCATTTTCAAAAGAGTTGATTTACCAGCCCCATTCGGTCCCATGATGCAGTAAATTTTTCCTTCAGGAACATGAATATTGATTCGGCTCAAAACATGTTTATTTTTGAAGTTTTTCCCTAATTCTTTGGTGGTTAAAATATCAGTCATCTTAATCCCTCAACTTATATTTATACTTTTTCTCTACCTATCTATTTTACCGCTCGAAGTCCATAATTCGAAATTCTAATCATTTTTATTAATAAATTCATTGACATCTTTTTTTAAGCTTGTTATCATAATTGCAACAATTATCGTCACAGTAGTGCTTATGTTAAGCGTCAGAGAGTTGGTGGTAAGGTGCGAACCAGTCAGGCATAAGTTATGAATTACAGCGATCAATCTTTTATTTGGCCACAATCAGTGCCGTTATCACCTGATGAGAGTGCTGCAAATATGCAGTAAATAGGTGGTACCACGGTAATGCGTCCTGTTGATTAATTTCAACAGGACTTTTTTTATGGAGGATTTTTTTATGAAAAAGAAAGTTTCTTTCTCAGAAGCAATTATTATCTTACTGTTACTCCTAATTATTTTAGGTATTTCAGTAATTAAATTTGGCTTAATGCCAGAAGTTCCAGTTCTATTCACAGTCTGTTTATTAGTTTTCTGGCTCAGACTTAGAGGAAATGACTGGACTTCTATTCAAGACGGAATTAAAGAAGGGATTGGTGTTGCCATTATTCCTATCTTTATTTTTATTTTAATCGGGGCCTTAATCGGTTTATGGATCAAAGGCAGCATTATCCCTTCAATTATGGTGCTTGGCTTTCACTTAATTAGTGGACAATTCTTCGTTCCTTCCGTCTTCATTGTTTGCTCAATCGTGGGTCTAGCAATCGGAAGCGGCTTTACAACTATTTCAACAGTTGGAATTGCTCTTTTTGGAATTGGTGCCAGTATGAATGCCAATCCTGCACTTGTTGTTGGTGCAATTATTTCTGGAGCAGTCTTTGGCGATAAAATGTCACCTTTATCTGACTCTACTAACCTTTCTTCTGCTGTCGCAGAAAGTGAACTATTTGCCCATATTAAAAATATGATGTGGTCTACGATTCCAGCATTTGTAGTATCTTTAATTCTTTTTTGGATCTTAGGAAACAGTGGCTCAATTGATGCTTCCAAGATTAATCATACAGCTTCAGTTTTACAACATAATTTCATTATTACTTGGTGGGCAATTGTTCCAATTATTTTAATGTTAATTTGTGCATGGAGAAAGATTCCAGCTATTCCCACTTTATTTTTAAATATCGCTGTCACTATCATTATGATTTTTATTCAAAATCCTCATCAATCCCTTACTGACTTAACTAATCTAATTATGAAAGGTTTCGTTGCCAAAACTAGTGATCCTTCCGTTAACGTCCTACTAACCCGTGGTGGTATTTCTAGCATGATGGATACTGTGGGCTTAATTATTGCTACTTTATCTCTCGGTGGTTTATTAATGAAGTTTAATATCGTTCAAACTGCCATGGAACCATTAGTTGAACACCTTAAAAAGCCTGGTCGTTTAGTAATTACTACTATTCTTTCCGGTATCTGCATTAACTTATTTGTCGGCGAACAATACTTATCCGTAATCTTGCCAGGTCGCGCCTTTAAACAAGCATACGACAGAATCGGTCTTGCCCCACTTGCCTTGAGCCGTGTGTTAGAAGATGGAGGTAGCGTAATTAACTACTTAATCCCTTGGGGCGTGGCTGGATCATTTGCTGCTTCTACTCTGGGGGTTCCAGTTTTAGCCTTTATCCCATTTACCTTCTTTAGTTTACTTTCTCCTGTTTTCTCAATTCTTTCTGGAGTAACAGGAATTGGATTAAAGTGGCAACCTAAGTCTAAAAAATAATTTTTACCATAAAATCCGTACTATATACACTTATATAGTGAAATAGTACGGATTTGCCATTGACGAAACTTTTAATACATTGTAAATTATTAGTAATTAAAAACATATCAAAGGAGGAAGGGAAGCAAATCATTTTCTAGTACTACAAACCGATTTCGGCTTAAAAGATGGGACCGTTAGTACCATGCACGGAGTTGCCCACATGGTTGCTCCTCACATCGTTGTTTCAGATTTAACTCATGAGCTTCCACCTTATGATATTTGATCTGCCTCTTACCGCCTTTACCAAACTATTAAGTATTGGCCAAAAGGTACAAGTTTTGTTTCAGTTGTTGATCCAGATGTTGGTTCAGACCGAAAGAGCATTGCGGTTAAGACAAAAAGCGGACACTTTATTATTACGCCAGATAATGGTTCTTTAACTCATCTTGCAACCTACATGGTCATTGACGAAGTAAGAGAAATTGACGAACAAAAGAACCGTCTTCCTTATTCTTCTGAAAGTAACACTTTCCATGGACGTGATATTTATGCTTACAATGGCGCACTTTTAGCAGACGGCGAAAAGACATTTGAAGAATTTGGTCAACGATTAGATCCAGATTCAATTGTAAAATTGCCACTTACTGAAGCTAGTCTAGAAGATAATCATATTAAAGGGTCAATTGACGTTTTAGATATTCGCTTCGGTTCTCTGTGGACAAATATTTCTTATGAACTAATAAAAAAGGCAAACATTAAACGTGGCGATTAGCTTACTATTACGATTACTTATCAGAATCAACTTTACTATCATGATACAATACCATTTGTAACGTCTTTTGCCGATGTTGCACTCAATGATCCTTTAATCTATATTAATTCACTAGTTAATGTCGGCATCGCCTTAAACTAAGCTTCATTTGCGGATACGTATAGTATTGGTACAGGAAATGATTGGAAAATTGATTTAATAAAAAAATAATTTATTTATGGGGGAAAATTATGAATAATCAAAAAGGCTTATCAGTAAAAAGTGTTGTTGCAATTGGTATTGGAGCTGCCATTTATGTTATTTTAGCTCGTTTCACATCAATTCCAACCGGTATTCCAAACACTAACATTGAAATCGTATATCCGTTTTTAGCATTGCTTGCAACCATTTATGGTCCTGTTGTTGGCTTCTCGGTTGGCTTTATTGGACACGCACTAAGTGACTTCTTAATGTACGGTCAAACCTGGTGGAGTTGGGTTTTAGCAACTGCTATTTTAGGTTTAATCATTGGTCTTTACGGTATGCGCCTTGACTTAGAAAATGGTGTTTTTACTACCAAGCAAATGATTGGTTTTAACATTGTTCAAGTGATTGCTAACGTTGTTTCTTGGTTAATAATCGCACCAGTTGGTGATATCTTAATTTACAGCGAACCACAAAATAAAGTCTTCTTACAAGGTGCAACTGCAACAATTACTAACTCTATCTCTATCTTAATTTTAGGAACTATTTTACTTAAAGCTTATGCTGCTACTAAAGTTAAGAAAGGTAGTTTACGTAAAGACTAATTACGAAAGGTTACTCAATTAATGACAGAACCGATTATCGAATTTAAAAATTTTTCATTTAAATATAACAGCCAAGCTGAATCTACTCTTAAAGATATTAATCTCAAAATTAACAAGGGTGAAAAAATCCTCTTGGCTGGACCTTCAGGCAGCGGCAAATCTACAATTGGTCGCTGCCTTAATGGTCTTATTCCAAATATTGATCAAGGTGAAATTACGGGTCAATGCTTAGTCAACGGCAAAGACATCACTAAAACTAGTCTCTTTGACTTTTCATTTACTACTTCCACCATCTTACAAGACGCCGACAGTCAATTTATTGGCTTAACAGTCGGTGAAGATATTGCTTTTGCTTTAGAAAATGACTGTCAATCTAAGGACAAAATGCATCAAACTGTAAATCAATGGGCTAAAGAATTGCAAATCAAAGAACTTCTGACTCAGTCACCGCAAAGTCTTTCTGGTGGTCAAAAACAAATTGTTGCCCTAGCAGGTGTTTTAGTTGACGAATCACCCATCTTAATTTTTGATGAACCATTAGCTAACCTTGATCCTGCTTCTGGTCTTAAAACCATGGCAATTATTGATAAAATCCAAAAAGAACTTAATGCGACTGTAATTATCATTGAACACCGCGTTGAAGAAGTTCTTAGTCAGTCAATAGACAAAATTGTTTTAGTTAATGATGGCAAGATTATCGCTGATCACCCTACTAATCAATTGCTTCATGTCGATATTTTAGAAAAAGTTGGTGTTCGGCAGCCACTTTATTTAAAAGCCCTGGCAGCCGCAAATGTAGATCTAGGTTCTATTCAAAAGCTTGATAAAATAGCAGACTTACCGGATTCTGATCAAATTAGTCAAAAACTCACTAGCTGGACAAATCAAATCTCACTAAAAAAAGACAAATCAATCAAGCAACCTTTATTAAAATTAGACCACGTCGGTCACCAATATAGTAAGCATCAACCTTATCCTTTACAGGACGTTTCAGCTACTATCAATAAAGGTGATTTCATTTCAATAGTTGGGCAAAATGGTGCGGGTAAAACTACTCTATGCCGAATTATTTGTGGCTTTATTTCTAATGAAGGAAAAATTACTCTTAAAGACCAAGATCTAGCCAATTTATCGATCAAAGAAAGAGCCGAAAAAATTGGTTATGTGATGCAAGATCCTAATCAAATGATCTCACAAAAAATGATTTTTGATGAAATTGCCTTAGGATTACGTCTGCGCAATGTAGATGAAGATACGATTAAGCAAAAAGTAAATCAAACTCTAAAAATTTGTGGTCTATATCCTTTTAGACATTGGCCTATTTCTGCTCTTAGTTTTGGTCAGAAAAAACGAATAACAATTGCTTCAATCTTAGTTTTAGAACCAGAGATTATTATTTTAGATGAGCCAACTGCAGGTCAAGATTGGAAAACATATACAGAAATTATGGACTTTTTAAAGCATTTAAATAATTTAGGTAAAACAATCATTATTATCACCCATGATATGCACTTAATGCTTGAATATACTAGTCGCTCCCTAGCCTTTGCAAAAGGTAAATTGATTGCAGATACTACACCGATTGAACTATTAACTAACCCTGAATTAATTAGCAAGGCCTCTTTAAAGAGAACTAGTCTTTATAAATTAGCAAAGCACTATAGTTTGCCTGATCCAAATAAATTCGTACAAGCCTATATTAATTTTGAGCAACAAAACTGGAGGGATGAAGATTATGAATGATAGTAAAATTTTAGGCTACCAGCCAGGAAATAGTTTTATCCACGCCTTAAATGCTACTACTAAAATGATCTTTTTAATTCTAGTATCTATCGCTTGTATGGTTACTTACGATACTCGTTTTCTAATTGCCATTTGTATTCTATCCTTAATTTTATTAAAAATAGCTGGCATCAAATGGAAACAAGTATCGTTTATCGTTAAGTTCATTATTGTTTTTGCGATTATCAATATTATTGCAGTCTTCATCTTTCAGCCAACTTATGGTGAAACGTTGTATCACTCACGAACAGTCCTAATTAATGCAGGTTACTTCACTTTGACTGCTCAAGAATTGTTTTATTTATTTAACGTTAGTCTGAAATACATCTGTTCTATTCCCCTAGTGCTGCTCTTTTTATTAACGACTAATCCTAGTCAATTCGCAGCTAGTTTAAATAAAATTGGCGTCAGCTATAAGGTCTCTTATGCCGTTTCTTTAGCCTTGCGCTATATCCCTAACATTCAAGAAAGTTATTGGTCAATTTCTGCTGCCCAGCAAGCGCGTGGTAATGAATTATCTAAAAAAGCATCCCTGGGCAAAAGAATTCATGGAACACTAAATATCGTTACTCCACTTATCTTTTCAAGTCTTGACCGAATTGACACAATTAGTACTGCTATGCAACTTAGACGTTTTGGCTCAAAGAAAAAACGTACCTGGTATGTTGCAGAAAGTTTTAGCTTAGCAGACTATTTAGTCACGAGCTTAGCCTTTATTCTAGTTTTAGTCGTTATTTTGCTCTTTAAAGTTAATTCTGGGCGCTTCTATAATCCCTTTGTATAAAAGTTTCTTTTATATTTAATATACGTTAAAATATACTAATAAAAAGAAAGAAGGAGAGCTTATGAATAACTTTTCACAAGAACCAGAACGTCGTACAATTGTTGATGTAACTGGATTAAATAGATTCTTAACCAGAATGTACGGTATGATGACAATTGCCGTTTTAGTGTCTGCTTTGAGTGCTTACTTAACAATGACCGTCTTTAGAACTCAAGTTTTAACTTTATTTTCTAGTAACCCAGCAATGACTTGGATTTTATTGTTAGTTCCACTTGCACTAACTTTTGGGATTAGCTTTAGAGCAACAAGAAATCCGGTAGCTAGCTTTGTTATGTTAATGGTCATGGCAATTGTTTACGGAGTCGAGTTTTCACTAATTGCTGGTGCTTACACTGGTCGTAGTATTGCTTCTGCATTCGTTGCTTCTTCAACTGTCTTCATTACTATGGCAGTTATCGGTACAACAACTAAGAAGAACTTGAATAATCTTGGCTCTTACGCTTCAGCAGCTTTAATTGGATTAATTGTTGCAATGCTAATCAACATGTTCTTAAGAAATCCAATGGTTTCTTACATTTTCTCATTTATTGCAGTTATTATCTTTACTATTTTAACTGCTTGGGATGCACAAAGAATGAAGCAAATCTACGAAAACTACAGTGGCCAAGTTTCTGTTGACGGCTTAGCAGTTGCGGGTGCTTTGGCACTTTACTTAGATTTCGTTAACTTATTCTTACAATTCTTACAAATCTTTGGATTTAGCGATAGAAATTAATATTTTACATAAAAAGCTACTAAATCTTGGTATTCAAGCCTTGATTTAGTAGCTTTTTTGCTTAGTATTATTTATTATTCAATTTTTCCAATAATCTCATTCTCATAAGTTTTATCGTGAACAGACTCAATATTTTCATCAAAATTAAATTCGGCCGTATGCTTATTTTTAAGCTTAACTTTATGAGTAGCCCCCATCTTGAACCATTCATATTCTGAATCAATATGTCCCAAATCTATTAACTGATTCTTTAAATCTTGGAGATCATCTACAATTAGCTTAGCTGTTGGCCCGAGCATCAACAAAATCAATCTATCTTCTGCATTTTCTCGAATCATTTGTTCTATTTCGCTAATCTTTTGGTACGCATTCTTTGATGGAGCAATAATTCTTTTAATTGATTTAGTATTAGCAAATAGATCGTTTCCTAATCCTGAACGTGTAAAATTTCCTTCAACAATTAAGATGTCTTTATCTTTCCAAATTTGTTTGAGTTTATCAAACCAGTGTGCACTTTTAGATTTATCAATTCGATCAATGTATGGTCTTGAAATAAAAGTATTACTATAAATATTTTCTGTTTTTTCTATTTCTTTTAGAAGATGCTGATTGTTAAAAAAGAAATTAGTTTCGTAAAAATCTTTTGTGTATTGACCATAATTCTTTAAACTTTCAAATACATCTGGAAGAGCTACATCATATTTATTATTACCTCCAGCAAAAAGTATCTGTTTTAATTGTCTCGACAAATTTTCATCATATGCTTGATAGGTAATACCGTTTCCATTAATCAAGCTCAGTTCTCCATTACCAAAGCGAATAATGGACTTTTTCTCATTAATAAGTCGATCAAGCGCTTCATCCATCCCTCTGACATGAATATTAAAAAGCTGAGGAACGAATTGTTGAGTGATACTCTTTCCTACTTTCTGAATTCTATTAGCCATCTCATTAATTTGATCGTCTTCAAATACTTGATAGTGCTCATAATCTAACTTTTTAGATTGTGATGAACTAAAAGATAAAATAGGAACGTTGCGATGTACAATCCGATCGAGCACCATTTTATTTTTATTACCATAATTAATATCAAGATAAACTGTACACTTATTAATAAGTTCAATTTGTTTTTTTGCAGTAACACTTGGATATATAGTTACATTGTCATATTGAGATAAATGACTTAATAAAAAGGCAACTGGAGTAAACGCAGCAATACTAAAGTGAATATTAGGCAATTTTTTTACTAGCTCTTCTAAATTTTGAACTTCAGCGACATTCGTAAATGTATAGGCCTCTCCATCAAAAGTCCTATCATGCTCGTTATTTAGTTCAAAGTTTCTGAAAATAATTTTTGTCCACTCTAGATTGTGATAATCCCACCATTTTTCTCTTAATTCAGTTGTATTAGTAATGTTAAATGGCTTATCTCGCTCAGTAAAATGAATAATAGCAGGTTCTTTTATATGATCAAAAAATGAATAAAAACTATCTTTATCATTCCAGTAACTTTTGCGTTCATAACCAATTTGATAATTATATTTTGGATTTAGCTTTCCATAGTTCTGCGCAAAACCTTCATTCATCATAACCTGAGTATTACTTAGATTATATCTCTTCCCTAAATCCAACAATTGATTTCCAATATTGTTGTTATACCAAAATCTATTATTAATTAATAAGACTCCTGAATTAAATTGACCAGGATTAAAATAGTCGACTACAGTATAGAGAGGCCTATCCTCAATATTAATTTCAAAAAGTTGATCTAAATTTTTGTCTACAATTACATCACTATCTAGGTAAAGCACTTTCTCTTCTTTAATTAATTCTGGAATCAAAAATTTACCATACACCATCTTAGAAATTCGATTTTCAGGATTTGGCATATCCTTAAAACGGCTAAGATCAATTTTTAAATCGATAACTTCTGAGTTCAACTCTTTTAAATATCGGTTAATATTCATAAACCACTCATGAGGAATATCTGGATTAATAATATAGGTTTTGATATCTTGATTACGCGCATAGATAGACTTTAAAGTTGTCTCTGCCTTATCAATCCAGTCGTAATCTACACTTAATGCAACTATCTTCATTTATTCAATTTCTCCAATAATCTCATCCTCATAAGTTTGATCATGGACCGACCCAATATTTTCATCAAAATTAAATTCTGCAGTATGCTTATTTTCAAGCTTAACTTTATGAGTAGTTCCCATCTTGAACCATTCGTATTCTGAATCAATATGACCTAAATCAATGATTTGATTCTCTAAATATTGCAAATCATCTACAATTACTTTAGCTGTTGGCCCGAGCATCAACAAAATCAATCTATCTTCTGCATTTTCTCGAATCATTTGTTCTATTTCGCTAATCTTTTGGTATGCATTCTTTGATGGAGCAATAATTCTTTTAATTGATTTAGTATTAGCGAATAAATCATTTCCCACTCCCGAACGCGTTAGTGCTCCCTCTACGATTAGCAGATTACGACCACTCCAAAGGTGTTTTAATTTATCAAAGTATGCTGCACTTTTACTTTTATCAAACAAATCAATGTATGGTCTTGAAATAAAAGTTGAACCATACCAATTACCAGTCTGTCCAATTTCTTTTAAGAAACTTTCATTATTTGGAAAGAAAGATGTCTTATAAAAGTATCGAGTAAAATCTTGATAACGTTCTAGTTTGGTAAATACATCCGGTAGACAAACCAAGATATTATTAAATTGCCCCCGCAAAATAATATCTTTTAGTCGATTAGCAAGTTCTGAATCATAAGTTTGATAGGGAATTGAAGCTCCTCTAATTAAATCAAATTCACCATCTCCAAAGCGAATCACAGATTTATTGTCTCGCAAAATCAAGTCTAATGATTCGTCCATATCTTTTACTCTAATATTATATTTTGGAGCATTAGCTTTGACCGTCTCTTTAATCGCTTCTGCCATTTCATCAATTTGATTATCACGAAAGACATGATAATTATCATAATCCAAATTTTGAGACTGAGTTTGATCGAAGGAAAAGATTGGAATATTTTTCTTCATAATTCTTTCAATTATTTCATCAGCTTTAGGACCATAATTAATATCTAAATAAATATCTGCTTCATTTATTTCTTTATCCAAAGTTTTTCCTATAATAGTTGGGAAAAGCCTTACATTATCATATTGTGTTAATTTCAATAAAAGAAAAGCCATGGGGGTATAGGCCGCTATGTTAAATCTTATATTTGGTAATTTTTTTATCAACTGTTCAATATTCTGTACGTCCGCCATACGAGTAAGCAAAAATGCCTCTCCATCAAAAGATAGATCTTTAATTTTACTCTTATCAA
Source organism: uncultured Lactobacillus sp. (assembly GCA_947565635.1). GTDB lineage: Bacteria > Bacillota > Bacilli > Lactobacillales > Lactobacillaceae > Lactobacillus. Next base: position 156,318 of record CANOGU010000002.1, read on the forward strand.
AACTACTATATTTAGAAATAATTTCTGACCATTCTAGTCTTCTATAATGCCACCATTTGTTTCGTAAACTAACTGTTGATACTAAGTTAAATGGCTTGTCTTCAGTAATAAAGTGGATTATTTTTGGTTTTTTAACTTTATCAAGAAATTGTGTAGTTTTTTGCAGATTTCCCCAAAAAGCTGCTTTTTCAAAACCAATTTGGTAATTATAAGATAAATCTAATTCTTCAATTCTATCTTTAAATACTTCATTAATAACAGTCTGATCACCATTTCGAAGATTAGGGTCTTTTGCTTTTTCTAAAAGACTAGAAACTATGTTACTTTCCTTCCACTTTTTATTATTAATCAATAACATTCCCGAATTAAATTCTGCGGGAACTTGATAGTCACGCACACCACAAACCCATTTATTTTCTAAATCAATATTAAATAATTCATCTAAATTGGCATTCACAACTATATCACAATCTAAATATAGTACTTTATCCTCTTTAATTAATTCAGGAATTAGTATTCTCGCAAAGGCAATATTTTTAATTCCTTTAAAAGAAGAATTAACGTCATTTAAATATGCCTGATCAATTTTTTTATCTACAATTTGTGATCCTATTTGACTGAGATATTGATTCAAATTAATGAACCATTCGTGTGGAATATCAGGATTGATAACATAGATTTTTACTTTTTGATTATGATAAATAACTGATTTAATTGTTGTTTCAATTTTATCTAAGAATCCATAATCCCCATTTAATACTATCGTTTTCAAACTTATCACTCATTTCCGCCATATTTAAACATCTAACTTTTATAAATTGCATAATATTATCTACTAAAAATACATTATATAACATTTATATTCTATTTTCTTATAATCAGCTAATTCATTCAAAATAAGTTTCAACATGTAAAAGAAAATAAATCAATAGCTAATCTATACCTACGTAACTTCTCATTAAAGTTATAGTTTTTCATTTCTTTATCAATTAAGAGAGAGGATTAGCATGGTTATCCTATTTTTACATTTATCTCCGGAACTATGACTTGGTACAATTCACTATTTGATTTAGTTAAATTTCTATGCATAAAATCAGAAGTCTCTTCTCTCACACATCGCATTACCACTATCGTTAACGATATCTGCATTTCAACAGACTAGATGTAAGTCTCCAAACACATAAACAAAGCCTCGAGTTTCCAAAAAAGGAAGTCGAGGCTTTGTTTATTATCTTTAAGATTTATTAATCTTTATCTCCATCTTTACGTTTCTTACGTCTGAAGCCAAGCAATCCACCTAAAGCAGTAATCATTAATCCTAATAAATTAGAACTTGATTCTGCTCCTGTTTGAGGCAATTTACCTCTACGGTGATGTCTCTTAACTGTCTTATCTACAGATTCAGCATTTTCATGTTGAGACTTAAGTGTATTAGTAGAAATTGTAGATTTAGCACCACTATTGTTTGGCGTTACTTTAGAACCATTATTGTTAGTACTATTTGTTGAAGTTAGCGTACTTGCTGAGCTAGATTGACTCTCACTCATGCTTACTGAGTTACTTAAGCTGTCACTCATTGACACTGAGTTACTCAAGCTCTCACTCATACTTACTGAGTTGCTCAAGCTCTCACTCATGCTTACTGAGTTGCTCAAACTATCGCTCATGCTTACTGAGTTACTCAAGCTTTCGCTCATGCTTACTGAGTTACTTAAGCTGTCACTCATTGACACTGAGTTACTCAAGCTTTCACTCATACTTACTGAATTGCTTAAGCTATCGCTCATCGATACTGAGTTGCTCAAACTTTCACTCATGCTTACTGAGTTACTCAAGCTGTCGCTCATGCTTACTGAGTTACTCAAGCTGTCACTCATGCTTACTGAGTTACTCAAGCTGTCACTCATGCTTACTGAGTTACTTAAGCTGTCGCTCATGCTTACTGACTTACTTAAGCTTTCACTCTGACTTACTGAGTTACTCAAAATCTCACTTTGTGATACGGAGTTACTTAGACTTTCACTTAAAGATTTTGAACCGCTTCGTGACAAGGATTGACTAGTACTTCTAGAAATACTTTCTACAAATGATGTTGAAACACTTTCTGATGTACTTATAGAGTACGATATACTTTCCGAATGTTTTGATCCACTCATATATTCAACTTGAGTAGTTCCATTCTTGTTAATATTATTCATTACACTAGCAACTGATGCTTTACCGTCATTTTGTTCACCAATTGTAGTTCCGACGCTATAAGTAGTCCCATTTACACTACTTTGATTATTTGTAAAATAGTTTGATTCTCTAGTTATACCATCGTTAGTTACTATGACATTAGTGTTAGTGGCATCTACAACAGCATTACTACCTGTAGCATACGTAGTACCACTGGTTGTATTTAAAACTACATAATCTGGATCATCAATGTTAACTACATTTTCTGATCCTCCAAAGTAAATATTTTGATTACCAGAAAATTTGGTGGCTGTTCCAGAATTAAAGGTAACTATATTATTTGAACTTCCACTAGCAAAATAAATATTTGCTCCGCTAGTACTCAAGTTAATGTATGAATTTTCACCAGCAATAAACCTACCGTTGCTATTAGTTAAGGCAATATTCCCAACATTATTCCAGATCGGACTACCAGAATCGCCACTATAAGTATTATTGATTTCTAAAGTAGCATTTTTACCAACTTCTACAGCATGTTCTCCATTATTTGCTAACATTGCAACATCATATGGTGACATACTATTATTAATAATCAAACTTGCATCGTCATCGACGATTAAATCATTTCCAGCATAAATTAAAGTACTATATCCAACGAAATTAGCTGAGTCTGTGGAATAAGTATTGCCATTATATTGGTATGAACTTACACCATCAATGGTAGTATGTCCTTGAATTTCAAAAGTTTTTAAATAGCCACTTGGAGCAAAAGTATCAGCCATAACTGCTGCACCGCCGGTAGCATGCACATTGTCATATATTAAGGTCTCTGCTCCTGTACTAGTAAGAGCAAAACCACCTCGAAAATTAGCTGTATAAAGATTAAGAGATTTAACAATCGTCGTCGTTTTACTTGAAGTATTGTTATTAAGCCAAATACAATTGTCTCCTAAGTTAAGATCGTGACCTTTACCCTCAATAGTAAGATTACGTGGTGGAATTGGAAGAACTCCCATTCCAGATTGACCTAAATCAATATTATCGGTCAATCGAATAAGACTAATATTTGAATTGTTAAGTGCAGTTTGAAATTCAGTTCCATTACTTACTTCAGCCGTGTTTTCATTAACTCCAGTATTCGCTTGGTCTACACTAGCAAAAACATTATTCAAATTTAATTTATTGATTGACTGGCTTTTGCTATCAGTCGTATTTTTATTAAAAACAACTGGTATTTGAGGAGCCATTTCAATAATTTGTCCATTACTTAGGCTGAGACTATTTACATTATTAATACTATTTTGTTTTTCCAAAATAGTATTAGAGGACACTCTAGTATAGTTTGTTTTTCCTAAATTAGTATTATTATTGGCATGTGAAATACTAGAAACTGTTTCACTTGTTTTTTCATGATTTGATAAACTTTTACTATCTCTAAGATGTGACTGAGATACTTTTCTTTTTTCCGAACCCAAAGATGCTTTTTTTACGTGAGAATTATTTAATGAGTGAAGTTCAGATGTACTCTGAGAATAACTCAGTGATTGTTTTTAAAGATGTAGATGTACTTTGAGAACGACTTAATGATTCTTTCAAAGAAGAAGAAGTGCTTTGAGATATCAATAAACTTCTCGAATTAAAATTAGATATACTTTGTGCTTCGGAATTACTAATACTTACTTCTTTTCCCTTTGACTTACTGTTTATTTTATTATTTGCATCTATTTGAGTACTAGTAGACACAGAGCCAACGATTTGTGATTTAGGATCAACAGAATTTTTTGCAGCATATACTCGATCATTTAGAAAAATAGCTGGTCCGCCAATACCAGTTCCTAAAATTGCTGCTAATCCAGCCAGTTCTTTAAAATAAACGTTTGGATCATCTCCATTTTTTAGTTCATTAGGATCTATATACTTATTTCCTTGTTTCCGATTCTTTCTTAAATTTTCTTTTCTCATACTTATTCCCTAATTTGCATATTAAATTACACCAAATATTAATATTAATAATTCATTACATACACAAGTTATTTTTATTTGATATAATAAATCTCTTTTAAATACTAGTTTTATCGTTTATTAAAATGAATTTATATAATCATCAATACGTTTTTACATAACTAATGTAATACATGTAACATAACAAATCAACGATAATGTAATTTTTACTAAGTTTAAACTAAAAATAATATATGTATCTAGAAAAATTTAAAATAAAAAACACTGATAATCATCGTCATGATATAGTCCTACTTTAGTAGACAGTACAAATATATAAAGTACTATCTATGAA
>CANOGU010000003.1 GCA_947565635.1 uncultured Lactobacillus sp.
CGATAGAATATCATAGATATCCATCAACAGGATTTATTATAGAGCCTTTTATTTTAAGGAGAAAAATATGACACCTTGGTGGAAAAAAGCAGTTGTTTATCAAGTTTATCCAAAATCCTTTCAAGACAGTAATGGTGATGGGATCGGAGATATTCCAGGTATTATTTCAAGATTGGAATATTTAGAGAAATTGGGTATTGATGCTATTTGGCTGTCGCCAGTTTATTTATCACCTGGAGTAGATAATGGCTATGATATTTCTGATTATCAAAAAATCGATCCACAATATGGAACAATGGAGGATATGGATAATCTAATTAGAGAAGCTAAAAAACATCGTATACGGATTGTTATGGACCTTGTAGTTAATCACACTTCTGATCAACATCCTTGGTTTATTGAATCAAAGAAAAGTAAGAATAGCCCATATCGTGATTTTTATATTTGGCGTGATCCAGTAGATGGACATGAGCCAAATGATTTGAAATCAGCTTTTTCAGGCTCAGCTTGGAAATTTGATGATAAAACTGGGCAGTATTATTTACACTTTTTTGCGGATCAGCAACCAGATTTAAACTGGAAGAATCCAAAATTAAGAAATAAGATTTACGACATGATGAATTACTGGATTGATAAAGGAATTGGCGGATTTAGAATGGATGTCATTGAATTAATTGGTAAAGATCCAGATAAAAAGATTCGTGAAAACGGACTAATGCTTCATCCATATTTGAAAGAGATGAATGAACATACTTTTGCAGGAAAAGACTTAATGACTGTGGGAGAAACATGGAATGCGACACCAAAAATTGCAGAAGAATATTCTGATCCGTCTCGCCATGAATTATCAATGGTTTTTCAATTTGAAAACCAAAGTTTAGATCAACAAGCTGGTAAAGAAAAGTGGGATTTACGAGCTCTTGATCTAGGAGAATTGAAAAAAGTTCTAGTTAAGTGGCAGACAGAGATTGATTTTAATCATGCATGGAATAGTTTATTTTGGGAAAATCATGATATTCCAAGAGTAATTTTTCGTTGGGGAAATGATAAAGAATATCGTGTTCAAAGTGCAAAGATGTTTGCAATTATACTGCATTTAATGCACGGAACACCGTATATTTATAATGGCGAAGAAATTGGTATGACAAATTGCCCTGTTACATCTATTGATGAAGTCGAAGATATTGAAAGTATCAATATGTATCATGAAAGACTGACTCAAGGCTATAAGCAAGATGCCCTAATTAAGTCAATTAATGTCAAAGGACGAGATAACGCTAGACGACCAATGCAGTGGTCAAATAAAGAAAATGCAGGTTTTACTAGTGGAACACCATGGCTTAAAGTTAATCCCAACTATAAAAATATTAATGTCCAAGAAGCTTTATCTGATCCAGAGTCTATTTTTTATACATATCAAAAACTAATTAAGCTTAGACATGAAAATCCAATTGTAGTGGATGGAAATTTTGAATTAGTTGAAAATACTGGTGATAACGTTTTAGCTTTTTGGCGTAAGTTGGGGGATGAAGAGTGGCTGATTGTTGCCAACTTATCTGGTAAGAAGCAAGACTTTAATTTAGATAACGATTTTAGAAAGGTTTTAATTAGTAATTATGAAAAGCGAGATAGTCTAAAGAATATTACTTTAAATCCTTATGAAGCTTTTGCAGTTAGAGAATAATAAAAAGTGCGTTGATTTTAATCAATGCACTTTTTTAATCTATTTCTTTTTATTAGGACGTCTTAAGTAACGCAAAGTATTGTTTCGAATATACTTTTGAAATTCTTGATAAATCGGATCAAAAATTTGTGGTTCATCAGTTTCTTTGACCATTACTTTTGGAAAGAAGAAACGTTCATCTCCTTGTAAAGTTCCATTTAATGATTTAACTAATGGACTTAATTCGGACAGTTCTACTAAACTACCATCTGTTTGCATAATTTCAATTGGACTATGGGCATTTTTACCAGTTGGTTTATAAGCGTCATAAGGTTCATCAAAGGCTGAATTAGTTGCAGTGTAGTAGTTAGGATCAAAACCTGCCTGTTTAATTAGATTTTTAAGTTTTGGTAGTAAATTCTTAGTATCGTCATTAATTTTGACACTTTCAAGTGGGTGGCGGTATAAATAACGGCTTGAAAGATCTGCTAGAATTTGGTCACCAGAATTAGTCCATAACAAGAAGTTAGTCTCCATTACCCCGTCATCTAAATTAAGATAATCTTCAAGAGTCCAATCTCTTTTTAGAAAAGCTTCTAGTTGAGGTGTAACTTGAAGTTTTCCTTCTTCATAAATGATTTGAGCTCTTTCAAGTAAATGATGGAGAATAACCTCCATAGAGCGGTTTACACGATGAAAGTACACTTGTTGATACATTTGGTAGCGACTAATGATATAGTCTTCTACAGCGTGAATTCCTTTGTCTGTAAAGCAAATACCATCACGGTAAGGTCGAATAACTTCTAAAATTCTAGTTAGATCAAAACTACCATAAGTAACACCAGTAAAATAAGCGTCTCGAAGTAGGTAGTCCATTCTGTCAGCATCAGCTTGACTTGAAATCAATTTAACTACTTGAGGGTTAGGATAAGTTTTAGCAATAACGCTAGCAACTAATTCTGGAAAGTTAGGACCTACTTGTCTTAATGCTTGATTAACTTCGGTATTTTTGTCAGTAATGATTTGTTGGCCCATTTTTTCATGGTTAGTACCAAAGAGATGTTCAAAGGTGTGAGAATAAGGACCGTGACCAATGTCATGAAGAAGTGCCGCACATTCAGCTAATAATCTTTCGCTTGGATCCCATAATCCGTCTCCAGGTTCTTTACTTGGATATTTTTCTTCAAAAATATCACAAATTCTGCGTGTTAATTCATATACCCCTAGGTTATGTTCAAAGCGTGTATGTGTTGCACCTTGAAAGACATAGGAAGCAGGTCCTAATTGTTTAATACGACGCAGGCGCTGAAATTCTTTTGAATTAATAATATCTAAAATGACTTTATCTTTTACGTGAATATAGCTGTGAACTGGATCGCGTACTACTTTTTCATGATCCAATTTTTTACTTTGAAATTTTTTCATTTTTCTTATACTATTTTCTCGGATAATAAAATAAATCTGTTAACTTATAATTAACTTGATTATAACAATAATGCTACTTTAAGGCTATCTTAGTATGGATGAAGGTGAAAATAATGAGTAAGAAAGTTGAAATTAAGATTACTAGTGAGATTCATCAAGAAGATGAATCAGCAGTTTTTGAAAGAGACGGTTTAGGATCAATCGAAAGAATTGGTGATGATTGGCGTATAAAATATGATGAAAAAAATAAAGAAGGCGACGTTGAAGTAAAATTATTGGTTAAACCGCATGAGCTTGTGATGCAGCGAGGCGATATTAAAGGTGATCATACATTAATGAAGTTTGAGCCAGGAGAAAAAAGAAAATGTAAAGTTATAGCTGCTGGTAAGCAAATGAATTTAGAATCTTTAACTAATAAATTGGATTTTTCTGAAATTTCTCCAGGAAAGATGCAACTAAAAGTTGAATATGATCTCTTTTCTGGTCTATACTTAGTAGGTAACTATGCAATAAAGATTGATATAATAGAATAGATCTTTAGCAAATTTAGATAAATTGATTACGTGAAAGGACGTGCCACTGTGGGGTTAGATGATTTTCAAGGCCAAAATAAAGACGAATTGTCAATGATCGAAGTTGCTCGTGCAATTTTACAAGATAGCGGCAAGCGAATGGCCTTTGCTGATATCGTTAACGCCGTCCAGAACTTTCTGGGTAAGAGTGACGAAGAAATTCGTGAGCGTTTGCCACAATTTTACACTGATATGAACACTGATGGTGAATTCATTTCAATGGGTGATAATGTTTGGGCATTGCGTTCTTGGTTCCCATATGAATCTGTTGATGAAGAAGTAAACCATCCAGAAGATGAAGAAGATGCGCCACGTAAGAAGCACCATAAGAAAGTTAATGCATTTATTGGTGATTCTGACGATGATGATATTATCGACTACGATTCTGATGATCCAGAAGATGAAGATTTGGACGTTGAGGAAGACGACAACAATGAAGATGACTATTCAGATGATGATCTAGACGATGCCGATGACAATGAATTAGATGACGGAATTGAAGGTCAATTATCTGAGCTTCACCAAGATGATCTTGATGACGATGATGAGTAAAGTACTTGACGGAAAGAGAATTTCCCTTTAGTATTTTGTATGGGCACTCTATGTGCAATTAAGCTCCCATGTATTTGGGAGCTTTTTTGATTTTAACAGAGAATAAAAGAAAAGAGAGGAAGCACGGCATGACAAAGTATATTTTTGTGACTGGTGGAGTTGTTTCATCACTAGGTAAAGGTATTTCAGCTTCAAGTTTAGGACGTTTACTTAAAAATCGTGGCTTAAAAGTTACCATGCAAAAGTTTGATCCTTACATTAATATCGATCCAGGTACAATGAATCCATATCAACATGGGGAAGTTTATGTTACCGATGATGGTACAGAAGCTGACCTTGACTTGGGTCACTATGAAAGAATTGTTGATGTTAGAACAAGTAAATATTCTAATGTTACTACTGGTAAAATTTATCAAGAAGTGCTTGATAAAGAACGTCGCGGTGACTATCATGGTGCAACTGTGCAAGTAATTCCACATATTACGGACATGATTAAGAAAAAAATCATGCGTGCTGCCTTAACAACTGATTCAGATGTTATTATCTCTGAAATTGGTGGTACTGTAGGTGATATTGAATCAACGCCATTTATGGAAGCGATTCGTCAAATGCGTCGTGAAGTTGGTGAAGAAAATGTAATGTACATTCACTGTACTTTAGTACCTTATCTTCACGCAGCTCATGAAATGAAAACTAAGCCAACTCAACACTCTGTTGCTGAATTAAGAAGTATTGGTATTCAGCCTAACATGCTTGTTTTAAGAGCTGAAAAGCCAGTAGCACAAGAATTGAAGAATAAAATTTCTACTTTTACTGATGTTCCAGTAGATCGTATTATTGAATCAATTGATGCTCCTTCACTTTTTGATTTACCACTTGCTTTCCAATCTCAAGGCATGGATCAAAAGGTTTGCGATTTCCTTCACTTAGAAAGTCCAAAACCAGAAGCAGATATGGAAGCTTGGAAGAAGCTTGACGAACGTGCAAAGAACTTGAAGCATGAGACTACTATTACTTTAATAGGTAAATATGTAGAACTTGAAGATGCATACATTTCTGTTACTGATGCCTTACAACATGCTGGCTACCTTTATGACACTAAGATTAAAGTAAACAAGGTTCAAGCAGAAGATATCACTGAAGATAATATTGCAGAAATCATGAAAAATTCAGATGGTTTAATTGTGCCTGGTGGTTTTGGTACTCGTGGACTTGAAGGAATGATTACCTCAATTAAGTATGCTCGTGAACATGATATTCCATTCCTAGGTATCTGCTTGGGGATGCAAATGGCTAGTGTTGAATTTGCTAGAAATGTTCTTGGCTTAAAGGATGCAAATAGTGCGGAAGCAGATCCAGATACTAAAGATAATATTATCGATATCATGGCTGATAAACGTGATGAAGAAAATATCGGTGGTACTCTTCGTTTAGGTCTATACCCAGCAACCTTAAAGAAGGGAACCAAGACGCGTGAAGCATACGATGATCAAGATGTAATCCAAGAAAGACACCGTCACCGTTATGAATTCAATAATGAATATCGTGAAGCATTTGAAAAAGCAGGCATGGTCTTCTCCGGTGTTTCTCCAGACAACCACTTGGTAGAAATTATTGAAATTCCAGATAAAAAGTTCTTTATTGCAGCTCAATATCACCCAGAATTTTTGAGTCGTCCACAAAGACCAGAAGGTTTGTTCAAAGCTTTTATTGGTGCAGCAAGTGGTCTTCCAGCACAACATTTTAATTAGGCTTTTCAAAAATTAAATTTCGGTAACAGGAGAGTCATAATATACGGGTTCTCTTGTTTTTTTTACGTTTTTCATTTAATATATTTTGTGATACATTTGGGTATTACAAATAGAGAAAAGGATTGTTTCCCCAATGAAACAGATGATTATTCATGGTGGAAAGCCCCTGAAGGGCGACGTATGGATCGGCGGTGCTAAGAATTCCACTGTAGCATTGATTCCAGCGTCAATACTTTCGCGGACTCCTGTTACCCTAGAAGGGGTTCCGCGAATTGCTGATGTAGATAATTTGATGGATCTACTTAGTGAAATGGATGTAAAGTGTGATTTTCACGAAACTACTTTACGAATAAATCCAGATGACATTAAGCGTAGTCCTCTTCCAGCAGGAAAGATTAAGAGCTTGAGAGCCTCTTACTACTTTATGGGCGCATTGTTAGGTCGTTTTGGCAAAGCTGTGGTGGGCTTCCCAGGAGGCGACGATATTGGACCTCGTCCTATCGATCAACACATTAAGGGCTTTGAGGCATTAGGCGCAACTGTTGAGAATGAAAATGATCAAATTATTATTACAGCCCCTAAAACTGGGCTTCGTGGTGCAAAAATTCATTTAAAGATGCCTTCTGTAGGCGCAACAATGAACATAATTATGGCTAGCGTTATGGCTAAGGGTCAAACCGTTATTGAAAATGCAGCTAAAGAGCCTGAAATTATTGATTTAGCGACATTTTTAAATAATATGGGAGCCGTTATTCGTGGTGCTGGTACTGATGTGATTCGAATTGAGGGAGTGGAAGAGTTAAAAGCTCAAACTCCCCATACTATTATCCCCGATCGAATTGAAGCTGGAACCTACGTGGCTTTAGCTGCATGTATTGGTGATGGAATTAGAATTCATAATATCATTGAAGAACACCTTGATTCGTACTTGGCAAAAGTAGAGGAAATGGGTGTAGTAATTGACTCTGATGAAGATTCACTTTATGTGTATCCAGCAGGTGACTTAAAGATGGTTCAGGTTAGAACTGACGTTTATCCAGGTTTTGCAACTGATTTGCAGCAACCAGTTACTCCGCTTCTTTTAACAGCTAAGACTGGTGAAGGTGTAGTAATTGATCAGATCTATCCTAAGCGAGTAGGACATATTCCTGAACTTCAAAAGATGGGTGCCAATATTCATGTTGAAGATAATATCATTTTAGTTCATCCAACACATCACTTACATGGGGCGCATGTTAGTGCTGGTGAAATTAGGGCAGGAGCTTGTTTGATGCTCGCTGGCTTAATGGCTGATGGTGAGACTATTATTTCGAACGCAGGTAATATTTTGCGTGGTTATGATAGAATCGAACAAAAATTGCGTCAATTAGGTGCAGAAGTATCTGTAATTGATGTTTAAGATTAAATTTCTAGTAATAAAAACCTGCAACGGTAATCTTTATCGCGCATAATTTAACTGATGAAATGGTTCAATTATTTGATCGTAGGATTAATTTAAGCAAGTAAAAACTATGAATTATCATTTTGGTAATTCATAGTTTTTTTGTTGATTATTAAATAATTTTCGAATTTGAAAAAAGCGAAATATCTTAATTTGCTTGTAAATTATTAAAGAGTGGCAGATGGTTACTAAATTGTTGATAATATTTTTCCTCATCAGTACTTTTGACTTTGACATTAGCAAATTCTGCTTGATGTAAATCGGACTCACTAATCTCAATTTGATCAGTAAAAGTTGCATTACCAATTAATTCAATCCAGTAGTAATGATTTTCGTGATGAACAATAGTTTGAACTTTTCCTCCAGGATTGTATACATCAATTTTTTGATTAAAAATGCCTTTCTTAGGATGTGTTAAACAAAAAGCTAAGGAACTTGCCGACATTCCTGTACCGCAAGCATTAGTAAAGCCAACACCGCGTTCATATGTACGGACAAACAACTGATTTTCACCAATAATTTGGACAAAATTAATATTAACCCCATCACTAAAATAAGGATTCTCATTGTTTAAATATTCGCCAACCTCTTTTAAAATATTACTTTCAATTTGTGCTTGATTCATAAAACTAATCAAGTGAGGGTTGGGAACAGCTAGCGATGTAAAACGCAATCCCGGATAAATCTCTGGTAAATATTGATCAATAATTCGATCATGACCCAAATTTTGAAAGGGTAATGCTTCTTTATTAAATAAGACAGGTGAGATTTCAACGGCAAAAGCATGTACTCCTACCGCTAAATCATCATATTTTCGAACGCGTAAATTAGAATTCATCGTATCAACTAAAAAACTATCTTGATGATATTTTTCTGATAGATAACGCGCTACCGTTCTAAGGCCATTACCACACATTGATGCCTCGCTACCATCGGCATTAATTACCCGCATTTGCGCCAAAGCACCATCTCTAGTTGCCTTATTAATAACTAAAACTCCATCGGCTCCATTTAAAAGGCCATTTTGTGGATTGGTTATTTTTTTAGTTAATGCAATTAATTCTGATTCAGAAAGAGGAGTATTAAGTTCAGTTTGGTCAAGAATAAAGAAATGATTTTGAGAACCGTGAACCTTGTATAAAGTAGTCATGGGAAATCATCCTTTCTAGAAAAATTGCTTATAAATAGTTTTAACAACTTGATCGGCTTCTTCTTTTTTAGTACCAATCATAATTGAAATTTGAGAAGCTCCTTGATTAATCATTTGTGGGGAAATGTTTTGTTCATTAAGTGCAGAAAGAATTTGCGCACTAATGCCCTCTTGATATTTCATACCTTCTCCAACGACCATGATAATAGCGTAGTCATCAATCCATTCTAATTGATCAGGATTAATTAAAGATTGAATTTCATTGCAAATTAAATCAATTAGTTGATCATTTAAAAATTGACGATTGAAAATAATAGTAATGTCATCAATTCCAGAAGGCATGTGTTCATATGGAATATTGTGTTTATAAAGTATTTGCAAAATTCGTAACGTAAAGCCAGCTTCTTTATTGAGTAAGTATTTATGCAAGTAAAGAGCAGAGAAGTGTTTTTGGCTGGCTACGCCTGTCACTGGATTAGTCGGTTTAAATTTTTGATTAGGAACAATTAAAGTGCCTGCATTTTTAGGGTCGTTAGTATTTTTTACGTTAATTGGAATTTTTCCTTCAATTGCAGGAATTAGAGCTTCATCATGAAAAACCGAAAATCCAGCATACGATAATTCTCGCATTTCACGGTAAGTCATTTGTTTAATTGAATCGGGATGTTCAATAATGCTAGGATTAGCTGCAAATATTCCATTAACATCAGTGAAATTTTCGTATAGATCAGCACGTAATCCACGTGCTAAGATTGCTCCTGTAATGTCAGATCCACCTCGAGAAAAAGTTGCAATATGTCCCGAAGGAGTCATTCCAAAAAATCCAGGAAAGACTATATATTCTCCTGAAGATAACTCAATTTTATCAAGATTGATATAGGTTTCAGGACTGACGATAGCATCGTTTGGTTCGCCAGTTACAGTTAAGCCTACATCAAAGGGATCAAGGAATTTAGCTTTTAGCCCCTTTTTGTTTAGGATCATTGTAATCAAACGAGCGTTCAAGCGTTCACCATGGGCTTTAAAAGCAGCAATAAGGTAACCATCAGTTGGATAAATTTGTGTCGGTAAGGATAATAAAGCATTTCTAAGTTGCTCAAGTTCTTTATCTTCAACTTGAAAATATTTACCAATTTCTTGATAACGACTAAAAATTTCGTCTACGATTTGTTTTAAATCTTCATGATTAAGAACTTTTTTAGCGTATTTGATTAAAAGATCGGTAACTTTGGTATCGGATTTTTTTCTTTTACCTGGTGCAGAGACGACCATTACTTGCCGACTGGGGTCGGCTAAAATAATATTAATTGCTTGATTGACGCTCTTTCCGGTAGCTAGTGAACTGCCACCAAATTTTACTACTTTCACATTACTACTTCCTTTAGATTTATTTAAAACTATTTTTGATAGCTTTAGTTAAAATATTTTAATTGCAAGTTTAACATTATTTTTAAAACTTGCAATTAAAATTAAAGATTCATGTAAAAGCTTGACTGTGTTTTTAATAAAATATACAATTTAATTAAATTCGAAGAGGCGCAACTGACAATAGTAGCAATTATGAGTTTGGCAAAACTATGATTAATTGTGAAAGGGAAAGTTGCCGAAGTGATAATATCTTGCCGAAATATTATTTGCTGGGTTGTAGTTTAAGAGACTGCAAACTGTCGCGAAAATCAAAATTCGCGGAGCGCTATCGATCATAAGATTAAAAGCTTTTTTAGTCCATTGTTTGTTTAGCGCAAACAATGGACTTTTTTGTTAGCGCTTCTACTTTTTTAGAAATGTAGGTAGAAAGATGAACTCGCAAGTAACAAATCAAATTAATCAAGTAGGTCATTTAACTATTGGTGGTGTAGATAGTATAGATTTAGCTAGAGAATACGGGACACCACTTGTTGTGTACGATGTTAATCAAATTCGTCATCAAATTAGAGCTTTTAAGAAAGTTTTTGAAGAAGAACAAGTTGATTATGCTGTGAGCTATGCCAGCAAAGCCTTTGCGGCAATTGCAATGTATCAAGTAGCAAGTGAAGAAGGTGCATCTACAGATGTTGTATCTGCTGGAGAACTTTATACAGCACTAAAGGCTGGCTTTCCAATGGAACGTGTTAGTTTTCATGGCAATAATAAGTCTAAAGCAGAATTAGAAATGGCCGTAAAAAATCATGTGGGCAAGATTATGATTGATAATTTTTATGAGATTGACTTACTTAATGAAGTGCTAGAAGAAAATAATAGTGAGATTAATGTCATGCTTAGAGTTACGCCAGGAATTTCAGCTCATACTCATGAATATGACCAAACCGGTCAAGTTGATAGCAAATTTGGTTTTGACATTGAATCTGGTCAAGCAGATTTGGCCTTAGAAAAAGTTTTAGCTAATCCGCGAATGCACATGCTTGGATTACATGCTCATATTGGTTCACAAATTTTTGAGTTGAATGGCTTTGAAATGGCAGCGTCCAAACTAATCGAAATTGCAGTTTCTTGGCGTGAGAAACATGACTATACTGCTCAAGTTATTAATGTGGGTGGCGGTTTTGGGATTAAATATGTTGCTGAAGATCATCCATTAAAGCCAGAAGAATTTGTTAAAGCAATCATTAAAACAATTAAAAGTGAAGCTGCTAAAAATAATTTTCCAATTCCTGAGATTGATATTGAACCCGGACGTTCAATTGTTGGTCCGGCTGGATACAATTTATATACAGTGGGCAGTAGGAAAGATGTTCCTGGCCTTATTCCTTATTTAGCGGTTGATGGAGGAATGGGCGACAATATTCGTCCTGCACTTTATCAAGCAAAATATGAAGCTATTTTAGCTAATGATCCTAGAAAAAAGACTATTCAAAAGGTTCACCTTGCTGGTAAATATTGTGAATCTGGAGATATTTTGGCTGATGCAGAACTTCCAGATGTAAAGCCAGGAGATATTTTAGCGATGCTAGATACAGGTGCTTATGGTTATTCAATGGCTTCAAATTATAATCGAAATCCTCGACCAGCAGTTGTATTTGCCGAAAATGGTCAGGCTCAAGTTGTAATTAAACGTGAGTCTTTAATGGATTTAGTTCATTTAGACCAAAGCTATAATGTTTAATTTAGAAAAGAGATTAATATGACAAAATTAGATGCACAAAGTATTATCAACTACATTGGCAATGCTCCTAAAAAGACCCCTGTTAAGGTATATCTTAAAGGACAATTAAGTGAAATTGAATTTCCTGAAGGTATTCAAACATTTATTGAAGATCATAGTGGTGTGATTTTTGGAGACTGGAAAATAGTTAAGACAGTCTTAGATAATAATAAAGATAAAATAGTCGACTATGTGATTGAAAATGATGCTAGAAATTCTGCTGTTCCCTTGCTTGATTTGAAAAAGTTTAATGCTCGCATTGAACCAGGAGCAATTATTCGTGATCAAGTTGAAATTGGTGCAAATGCAGTCATTATGATGGGTGCCATTATCAATATTGGTGCTGAAATTGGTGATAACTCAATGATTGATATGGGTGCTGTTTTAGGCGGACGTGCAATTGTTGGTAAGCACTGTCATATAGGTGCAAATGCCGTGCTTGCGGGTGTAATTGAACCAGCTTCAGCTCAACCAGTCAGAATTGACGATAATGTTTTAATTGGCGCAAACGCTGTTGTAATTGAAGGCGTTCATGTGGGTGAAGGTGCAGTAATTGCAGCTGGTGCAATTGTAACGCATGATGTTGCTCCTCATACAATGGTGGCCGGAGTGCCTGCTAAGTTTATTAAAAATATTGACGAAAAGACTAAAAGTAAAACGGGCCTTGAAGATAATTTAAGAAAGATATAAAGATGATTTTAAGTGAAGCAGAATTAATTGAAATTAGACGGCATTTACATCAAATTCCTGAACTTGCGCTAAAAGAATTTCAAACTCATGATTATCTTTTAAGTATTATTGATCAATTAAAACAAGACTATTTAGAAATAGAGATTCCCCAAAAATTACCAACGGCAATATTAGTCTTGGTTAAAGGAAGTAATCCTAAGCGAACAATTGGTTATCGTACAGATATTGATGCTTTACCAGTAACTGAAAAAACAGGCCTATCGTATTCCTCAAAACATTCAAATATAATGCATGCTTGTGGACATGATATTCATATGACAGTTGCCTTAGGACTTTTGAGTTATTTTAGTGAAAATCAGCCTAAAGATAATTTATTGTTTTTCTTTCAGCCAGCTGAAGAAAGTGAGAGTGGCGGTAAAAAGGCTTATGAACTAGGAATCTTTCATGATCAATTTAAGCCTGATGAATTCTATGGATTGCATGATAATCCTAATTTACCAGCGGGCGCAATTGGCTGTCGGATAGGAACTTTATTTGCTGGAACAACAGAAGTTAATATTGATGTAAATGGTAAAAGTGGACATGCTGCTTTTCCACAAAATGCTAATGATACCGTAGTAGCAAGTGCTAGTTTAATTATGCAAATCCAGACAATTATTTCGCGTAGTATTGATCCTATTCAAAGTGGTGTTATCACTTTGGGTAAGGTTGAAGCAGGAACGATTCGAAATGTAATTGCAGGTCATACACGCATTGAGGGCACTATTCGGGGTCTAACTCAAAAAATGATTCTAGAAATTGATGATCGTTTAAGAGAGGTATGTCAGGGAATTGCTCGCAGCTACAATATGGAAGTAAAGTTGAAATTAAATCAAGGCGGTTATTGGCCAGTTGAGAACGATCCTGAATTAACTAAAAAGTTTATTTCATATATGAAAAATAATCCTGAAGTTAAATACATTGAAACTCCACCAGCAATGACAGGAGAAGATTTTGGCTTTTTATTGGCTAAGTTTCCAGGCGTAATGTTTTGGCTGGGAGTAGAAGATGATTCAGAACTTCATTCAGCTACTTTAACACCTAATGAAAAGAGCATTATGCGCGGAGTTGACGCAGTTAAGGGATTTTTGATTAATAGAATGGAGAATTAAAAATGATAGGATTAAGGGATGCTGATTTGTTAACGGCTATTGTGACACCATTTGGTGAAAATGAAAAAATTAATTTTGATAGCTTGAAAAAGTTAACCAATTATTTAATTAATCAAGGTACTAATGGTTTTGTCATTGGTGGTACGACAGGTGAAACACCTGAATTATCTCATGACGAAAAAATTGAACTTTACACAAAGTTTGGTGAAATTGTTAATGGACGAGTACCAGTGATTGCTGGGACTGGAAGTAATAATACAGCTGAAACAGTTGCTTTTACCAATGAAGTGGCTAGAATTAAGGGGATAGACTATGCCTTGATCGTGGTACCGCCATATAACAAACCTAATCAACGTAGTATGGTAGCTCACTTTACGGCAGTAGCAGAAAATGTAAATCTACCAATTTTAATTTACAATATCCCTGGTCGAACTGGTGTAAAGATGAATCAAGAAACGATTGTACAACTTTCTCATGTAGAAAATATTAAGGGAATTAAGCAATGTGCAAGTTTAGAAGAATTGGAATATATTATTGACCACAAAGATAGTGACTTCCAAGTCTTTACTGGTGAAGATAGTCAAGCTTTAACTGCTCGATTGCTTGGAGCTAATGGGGTTGTTTCAGTTGCTTCTCATATTTATTCAAAACAAATGAGAGAAATGTACGATAACCTATATGCAGGTAATTATCCTGAAGCTGCTCGATTACAACGCTGGCTTACACCAAAAATGGCAGCTCTTTTTATGTATCCATCACCGTCGCCAGTTAAAGCAGTATTAAATGCGCAAGGATTTAATACTGGAGATTGCCGTTTACCATTAGTTAGTTTAAATAATGAAGAAAAAGTTATCCTTGCTCAAAAATTAGGGTTAAGTGATGATGCATTGATGAATAAATTAGCACTGGATTTAGGAAAAGAAGTTGAAAAAGATGACTAAAAAAGTATTAATTGCAGGTTTTACCGGCGCAATGGGACAAAAAGCCGTTAATTTGGTAAATAAAATGGATGATTTTGAAATCGTAGCAGGTCTTAGTCCGATAGCAAAAAATGATCCAGAAAAATATTCTCTACCGAAAGATGCTCAAATTTTTAAACAGATAAGTGAAATTCCAGAAGACATAGCTGATATTTGGATTGATTTTACAACACCGACTGCAGTATATGAAAATGTTAGATTTGCGCTGAACCATCATATTTCGCCGGTTGTTGGTACTACCGGGTTAAGTGATGATCAAGAAACAGAATTACTTGCTTTATCTAGAAAAGAGCAAGTAGGCGGGTTAATTGCGCCTAACTTTGGAATGTCAGCAGTTTTATTGATGAAATTTGCTAAAGAAGCAGCAAAATACTTTCCAGATGTGGAAATTATTGAAATGCATCATGCAGATAAAAAAGATGCTCCGTCCGGTACTGCTTTAAGTACCGCAAAGTTAATTGCAGAAAATCGTCCTGAACATGAAACAGCTCCTGAGGAAGTTGAAAGTTTAAGAAATGTTCGCGGTGGTGATTATCAAGGAATTAAGATTCATTCAGTGCGCTTACCAGGATATATTGCTCATGAACAAGTACTGTTTGGAGGAAATGGTGAAGCTTTAACGATCAGACAAGATTCTTTCGACCGTGAATCATTTATGAGTGGGGTAAAAGTTGCTCTTGAAAAGGTATCAGCTTTGAATGAACTGGTAATTGGGTTAGAGAATATTTTATAGATTGTGAGGACTAAAATGCCAGAATTAGCTAATGATCTTCATTTTAGTGAAAAAGTTCAGAATTTAAAGCCATCAGGAATTAGAATTTTTGATAATAAAGTTTCAAAAATCCCAGGTATTATTAAGTTAACTTTGGGTGAGCCAGATTTAAATACGCCAGAACACGTGAAACAAGCCGCAATTGAAAGTATTGAAAATAATGATTCACATTATGCTCCTCAAAAAGGAAAAAAGGAGCTTTTGGAAGCTATCAGTAATTTTTTAGCGCAAAAAATTCAAGTTAAATATGATCCCGAAAGTGAGATTGTAGCAACAGTTGGAGCTACTGAAGCAATTAATGCGGCTATTTTTACTCTGCTTAATCCCGAAGATAAAATTTTAGTACCAACACCAGTCTTTTCTTTATATTGGCCTGTTGCCAACTTGGCAGGCGTGCAATATTCACTTGTAAATACTGCTGCCGATAATTTTAAATTGACGGCTGAAAAATTAGAAACGACCCTTAAAACAGAGCCTAATATAAAAGCGATTATCTTGAATTATCCTACTAACCCTACTGGAGTTGAATATACAAAGGAAGAAATTAAACAGCTAGCTCAGATTATTAGAAAATATCACCTCTATGTAATTACCGATGAAATCTATAGTTCTTTAACCTACGGTGTTGATCATTATTCAATTGCTACTGAAATTCCTGAGCGTGCTTTATATATTTCAGGTTTATCAAAATCTCATGCAATGACTGGTTATCGTTTAGGTTATATTGCTGGCCCTAAAAAGGTAATGGAACAAGTAAGTAAAGTTCATGGATTGATGGTAACTACAACAACTGATTCTTCTCAAGCTGCCGCTATTGAAGCATTAAATAATGGATACGAAGACGTTGAAAAATATCGAAAAATTTATGAAAAAAGACGTAAATTTGTATTTAATGAACTAACCAATCTCGGTTTTGATGTTGTTAATCCACAGGGAGCGTTTTATATTTTTGCTAAAATTCCAGCAAAATATGGTAAAGATGATATGCAATTTGCACTTGATTTAGCTTTTAAGAAAAAAGTTGGAGTTACTCCTGGTAGTGCTTTTGGACCAGGGGGCGAAGGATATGTACGTTTATCATATGCTTCGTCAGATGAGAGCTTACGTATTGCTATGAAAAGGATTAGTGAATTTTTGAAAGAGGATAATGAAGATGACTAAAGAATATAATGTTGCGATTTTAGGTGCTACGGGTGCTGTTGGTAGAAGAATGATTGAACAATTAGCTCAGTCAACGATTCCAGTTAAAAGCGTTAAATTGCTTGCTTCATCTAGATCAGCTGGAACAGTACTTAAGTTTAGAGATCAAGAATTAACTGTTGAAGAAACTACTCCAGAATCTTTTGATGGAATAGACTTAGTTTTATCATCAGCTGGTGGTGGAGTTTCTAAAAAGTTCTTGCCAGAAGCAGTTAAACGTGGAGCAGTTTGTGTTGATAATACTAGTGCTTTTAGAATGGATGAAGATGTACCATTAGTAGTACCAGAAGTTAATCCAGAAGCCTTAAAAAATCACCATGGCATTATTGCTAATCCTAACTGTTCAACTATTCAAATGGTAATGGCACTTGAACCAGTACGTAGAAAGTTTGGCTTGAAACAAATCATTGTTTCTACTTATCAAGCAGCTTCTGGTGCTGGACAAGCTGCAATTGAAGAATTAAAAAGGGAAACTCAGGACTATTTGGATGGTAAAGATATGCAAAACGGTGCAAAAATTTTACCAACTAAGGGCGATAAAAAACATTATCCTTTAGCATTTAACTTGTTACCACAAATTGATGTTTTAGAAGATAATGGTTATTCTCATGAAGAATGGAAAATGATTCATGAAACTAAGAAGATTATGCTTAATGACATGAATTCGCAAGATATTAAGGTGACTGCTACTTGTGTTCGTGTTCCAGTACCGATTGCACATGGAGAAAGTGTTTACTTTACAGTGGAAGATGAAACTGCTACTGCGCAAGATATTATGAATGCAATTGCAGATTTTCCAGGGGTTGTTTTGCAAGATGATATTAAGAATCAAATATATCCACAGCCGATTACTGCGGAAGGGTCACGTGATACATTTGTTGGCCGGATAAGACCTGACTATGAAAATAAGGGTGCTTTTAATATGTGGGTAGTTGCGGACAACTTGTTGAAAGGCGCTGCATGGAATACTGTTGAAAATGCAGAATATTTGGTAAAAATGAACTTAGTATAAACTAAAATAGCAATAAAAAAGATTCGAGGATATTTTCTCGAATCTTTTTATTTATAGATATACACCCTAGAGGGGATGTTAAGACTTTGTTAATTAATGTTGTATTTCAATCTTTTCGGGTGCAGCAGGGATATGTTGTTCTTCTAAACCGGATTTTCCTTTAAATAATAGGTTGAGGATAGTAGCACTTAAACTAGCTACAACAATACCATTTCCGAGGAGTAACTGAACAGTTTCAGGTAAAGCTTGGAAAACTTGTGGATAAACAGTAACGCCTAAGCCGAGGCCAATTGAAATAGCAACGATTAAAATATTGCGAGTATCCTCAAAATCAACGCGTTTAAGCATCCGCATCCCTTGAACGGCAATCATAGTAAACATTACTAACATTGCTCCGCCCAAAACAGAGTTTGGAATAATAGTCACTAAGGCACCAAATTTTGGCAATAATCCCATTAACATTAAAAAGCCTGATGCCCAGTAAATAGGTCTTTTAGTAGTGATACCTGATAATTCAAGTAAACCAACATTTTGTGAAAAAGTAGTGTAGGGGAATGTGTTAAAGATTCCGCCAAGGATCTGTGCGAGCCCTTCAGCACGATAACCTTTTTTGAGGTCATCGCTTGTGATATCTTTGTGGAGTAAATCACCAATAGCAAAGAATACTCCAGTAGATTCAACCATTGAAACGAGAGCAATAATGATCATTGTTAAACTAGATGACCACTCAAACTGTGGCATTCCAAAGTAAAAAGGTTGAGGTAAGTGGAACCAAGAAGCTTGAGCAACTGGAGTAAGTGAAACCATACCCAGAGTACTGGCAATTAAGGTTCCTGCAATTAATCCCACTAAAACAGCGATGGATTTGATAAATCCTTTGCCCCAAACTTGAAGGGCAAGAATAATTGCTACAGTTATAAAGCCAGTTAAAAGATTTTTAGGATCACCGAAATTTTTAGCTGCAGAATTACCGCCACCAAGATTTTGAATAGAAACTGGAATTAAGGAAAGCCCGATAACTGTGATTAAACTTCCTGTTACAACGGGCGGAAAGAGTTTCTTTATTTTTGAAAAATAACCAGCAACTAAAAATACGAAAATACCGGCTACAATAATAGCACCGTACATTGTGCCGATAGTAAATTTTTTACCAATCATTTGAAGAGGCGCAACTGCCTGAATTGCACATCCTAACACAACTGGCAAGCCAATACCAAAATAACGGTTACGTAAGAGCTGCAGCGCAGTGGCTAAACCACACATGAAAATATCAATTGAAACTAGATAAGTCATTTGTGTGGAGTTGAATTTTAAAGCTGTCCCAATTAAAAGAGGAACTGCAATCGCTCCTGAGTACATTGCTAATAAGTGCTGCAAACCTAATAGAGCTGCTTTTTTGTGGTTAACTTGCATATGCTTCATTTATTATTCTCCTACAAAATGCACTTGATTATTCTCAAAGTTGGCAATTCTAGCTAAGGCTTCAAGACGATAACCATGTTCTTTAACCCAGTCACTACCACCTTGGAACTCTTTAGCTACCACTACGCCGACACCTGCTACAGATGCATCGGCTTGTTTGGCAATATTAAGCATTCCCTTAACAGCTTCACCATGTGCTAAAAAATCGTCAATAATTAATAAATGGTCATCACTACTTAAAAATTTCTTTTCAACACAAATTTTGTTATTAACTTTTTTGGTATAAGAAAATACGTCTGCCCAATAAACAGCATCGTTGAGAGTAGATGGCTTTTTCTTTCTTGCAAAAACCATTGGAACGCCCAATTGATAAGCTGCCATGATACCAGGTGCAATTCCTGAAGCTTCGCAAGTAAGAACTTTAGTGATCTTTTCATTTTCAAATAAACGCTTAAATTCTTTGCCTACTTGCATCATAAGTTCCGGATCGACTTGATGATTAAGAAAAGAGTTAATCTTTAAAACGTTTCCATCCAATACCTCTCCATCTTTGCGAATCCGTTCCTCAAGTAATTTCAATTTATTCCTCCTGCATAAAAAAAGACCCCTTCTACCCGTGAATTAGGGTAAAAGAAGTCCTTTGTACTGCTACTTATGACATCGATTACCTATAGTCCAGAATTAATTGGTTCCGGGTAGAAACTGTCGACCTTATTACGACGATATATAGATATTTGATATCTAGAGTGTAGCAGAATCATTTTCCGAACACAAGGCCTCTTTTTTGATGTATTATTCTGAAATTGATTTTTTCTTTTTTAAAGAAAGGATTGCCTCAAGAATTCCATATGTAATTCCAGCAAGTGGCCAAATAATCCAGCTTTGGCTCCAATTCTTGCTAATGAAACTATAAGCAAGATAGATAAAAGAAATAGTCATCCAATAAATAGTGGCATATTTTTCAATTATTTTTTTGCTGGCCTTTTTCTCAGCAGTATAGTCTTCTATTTGCAAAATAATATTAAAACTATCACGAACAATATTGGTTTTGACTAAGAAAAAGACACCAATTCCTACAAGAAAAATCGTAGCAGTTGAAAGACCAGTCATTAGGTCATCAATTCGGCTATTTGAAAGAGAACCAATAAATAAAGAGCCAGTCATAAGTGGAATAGCAGATAAAATACAAAAAGTAATGCCAATAATCTTTAGAACTAGGTGCTGATTTTCATATTCTTTACTTAACTTAAGAACTTGCTCTTTTGTTTCTTCAGAAAGATTACATTCTTCATACTCGAAATTTTCGTGAACTTTTAGCCAGTGATTTCCCGCAATAAAGAGAGCCACAGCTGCTGCAACTAGAAGTATTAAAACAATTACGCCAATTCCTGTCGCAAAATTAATCGATGAAGTTAAGATATCTAATCTTGTTAGGCTGATTAAGATTAATAAAGTAATTGGCGAAAAAATACATAGCATGACTCCAATAGCAATTAACGTAGAACTGCGTTTTCTAGCGGATAAGAAATCTTGAACCGAAGATTGAGATAAGTAGTTTTTTTGAGACATAAGTATCACCTTTTTTGTATATAAAAGCTGAATAGTATAGTTTTACTTCAATTTTATATACCAAATTATCAAAGTGCTATTTTGCTGCTTGTGAAGTTAAAAAATAAATTAATGATTGACCAATTGAATTTTTCTTAGTAAAGTTTCTAGTAAATAGGGATAAATTATTTTTTAGAAGGAGAAAATTGTGGCTAAGACTAATCTAAATGATTTTGATAAGATTATTGTGCTTGATTTTGGTAGTCAATATAACCAATTGATTACTCGTCGAATTCGTGACTTTGGTATCTATTCAGAACTTTTACCACATGACTTAAGTATTGAAAAGATCAAAGAAATGGCCCCTAAGGGAATTATCTTTTCCGGTGGTCCAAACAGTGTTTACGATAAGGGTGCTTTAAAAGTTGATCCTGAAATTTTCAAGCTTGGTATTCCAATTTTGGGGATTTGTTATGGAATGCAACTCATGAGTTACGATTTAGGCGGTAAGGTTGAAAAGGCTGATAATTCCGAATATGGTCGTGCTGATATTGAGGTAATTGATCCTAATGCAGTTTTATTTGAGGGCTTGCCAAGAGAACAATACGTTTGGATGAGTCATGGTGATTTAGTAACTAAGGCTCCAGAAGGCTTTACTGTAACTGCTAAAAGCAAGAATTGTCCAATTTCTGCAATTGCTAACGATGAGAAGAAATTCTACGGAATTCAATTCCATGCCGAAGTTCGCAATTCTGAATATGGTTTAGATATTTTAAAAAATTTCGCATTTAAGGTTTGTGATGCCGAAGCAAACTGGACCATGGATGACTTTATTGAAATGCAAGTTGAAGAAATTCGTGAAAAAGTTGGCGATAAGAAGGTCATCTTAGGTCTTTCTGGTGGGGTTGATTCTAGTGTTACTGCTACTCTTCTTCATAAGGCAATTGGCGATCAATTAACTGCGATTTTTGTTGATCACGGGATGCTTCGTAAAGATGAAGGCGATCAAGTAATGCAAGCTTTGAATAAGGATCTTGGGGTTAATATTATTCGCGTGAATGCCCAAGAGCGTTTCTTGAATAGGCTCAAGGGAGTAACTGATCCTGAACAAAAACGTAAGATCATCGGTA
Source organism: uncultured Lactobacillus sp. (assembly GCA_947565635.1). Taxonomy (GTDB): domain Bacteria; phylum Bacillota; class Bacilli; order Lactobacillales; family Lactobacillaceae; genus Lactobacillus. The sequence goes on from CANOGU010000003.1 coordinate 21,602, forward strand.
AAGAATTTATCGAAGTCTTCAACGAAGAAGCTAAAAAGTTAAAAGATGTCGACTTCTTAGCCCAAGGTACTTTATATACAGATGTTATTGAGTCAGGAACTAACACTGCTCAAACTATTAAGTCACACCACAATGTTGGTGGCCTTCCTGAGGACATGCACTTTGAATTAATTGAACCACTTCGTAAACTTTTCAAGGATGAAGTTCGTGAACTTGGTGAAAAGCTCGGTATTCCCCATGACTTAGTATGGCGTCAACCATTCCCAGGTCCAGGTCTTGGTATTCGTGTTATTGGTGAAGTTACTGAAGACAAGCTTAAGATCGTGCGTGAATCAGATGCAATTTTACGTGAAGAAATCAAGAATGCTGGTCTTCAAGAAGATATTTGGCAATACTTCACTGTTTTACCAGGTATTCGTTCAGTTGGTGTTATGGGGGATGGTCGTACTTATGACTACACCATCGGTATTCGTGCCGTAACTTCAATTGATGGTATGACTGCTGACTTTGCCCAAATTCCATGGGATGTTTTGAGCAAGATTTCTACTAGAATTGTAGATGAATGTGACCACATTAACCGCGTAGTTTACGATATTACCAGTAAGCCACCTTCCACTATTGAATGGGAATAAGCGGACAATGTAATTTGAATGGTAAACCTTGATTTAAAAGCATTTAAAGGAATGAAACCAGCTCAAAAATAATAAAAAAAGATAAGATTGTATGCCAGAATGTATGCCAAAAAATAAATAGGGATGCATGGTAAAACCTTTGTAATAGCAGTAATTGGAGAAGATGATATTTGATTCGAAGAAGTATCATGTTTGCCAAAGTATGCCAAAATAAGAAGCCTTTAGTATAAAAACTAAGGGCTTTTATTCATGTAATTGATTATACTTATTTCCCCATTTTTCCATTTCTAGAATTAATGGAGTAAGAGTTTTACCTAATGATGTTAATTGATAACTAGTTTTAGGCGGCACGGTTGGAAAGATCGTTTTAGCAATAATTTGATCGTTTTCTAATTCTTTTAATTGCAGTGATAACATTCGTCTTGAACAATTAGGCATCAACTTCTGCAATTCATTGAAGCGACAGTTCTTTTCTTTGATTAAATGATAGATAATTACGCTTTTCCATTTGCCTGAGATAATTTGAAGTGTGCTTTCAACAGGACAACCTTCGGCACAATTATAAATATGATGTGGCATTCTCTCACCTCGATATAATAATTCATTTTAAATCTTTATATTGGATCGAGCTAGGGAAGAATTTGTTACTTAGTAAGAAAAAATTCACTTCTTGTTTTTATTTATATTCCACTTACAATTAATTAGTAAATAGAAAAGGAGATAAAAATGAAAGCAATTGGATTTAAAAAACATTTGAAAATTGATGATCCTGAAAGCCTGATTGACTTTGAAATGAAAAAGCCTACTGCTAAGGGACATGATTTGCTGGTAAAAGTAAATGCAGTATCAGTCAATCCGGTAGATATTGGAGTAAGAAAAGGAGGACATTCAGTTTTAAAGACTCCAAAAGTAATTGGCTGGGATGCATGTGGTGTAGTTGAAGAAGTAGGATCTAAGGTTAGCCTTTTTAAACCTGGTGATCGTGTATTTTATGCAGGTTCATTTATTCGCTCAGGTAGTGATAGTGAGTATCAACTGGTTGATGAAAGAATAGTTGGTCATGCTCCAGAAACTTTAAAAGATAATGAAGCAGCCGCAATGCCTTTAACCTCTCTTACCGCGTACGAAGCCTTATTTGAACAAATGGATTTAACCTGGAATCAAGAGAATAATCAACATAAAACAATTTTAATTATTAATGGTGCTGGAGGAGTAGGGTCTGTTGCAACTCAACTAGCACATTTAGCAGGGCTAACAGTTATTGCTACTGCATCTCGCCCAGACAGTATCAAATGGACACAAGATCATGGTGCTGATTATGTAGTAAATCACCGTGAAGATTTGGTAAAACAAGTGAGAAAATTAGGTTTCAAGTATGTTGATTATATTTTGGAATTAAAAGATTTAGATGGTCACTGGAAAGAAATGTGTGAATTAATTAAGCCTGAAGGACACATTGTTTCAATTACTGAAAACCATCGTCCAATTAATTTGAGATTGTTAACTAAAAAGAAAGCACACTTTTCATGGGAATGGATGTATACAAAATCCTATTATCAAACAGATGATATCATTACTCAGCATGATATTTTAGACAAAATCGCGCAAATGTTAGATAGTGGTAAACTTAGATGCACTATGACTAAGTCATTAACACCTTTGAATGCAACAAATTTACGCAAGGCTCATAAACTAGTGGAAAGTGGTCACATGACTGGAAAAGTTGTGGTTTCTGACTGGGAGAATAATTAAGATAGTTCTTACAAGCATTAATTGTTTGCCAGTGACCCTTAGTTTACAAGCTAGGGGTCTTTTTTTGCTTTTTTAAGACTAATGCTAGACTGGTAGAAATTAATAAAAACAATGAATAGCATTTTAATTATTTTTAGTTGTGTTAATCACTATATGTTTGCAAACCTAGTGTAAAATACACCAAGCAAAAAAAGCCCCAACTTTTGTTGGAGCTTTTTTTCTATAACTAATCTTAACTAATGTCTTAATTAGCTAACGGTCTAACCGTTATTTCCTCATGACTCATATTAGACTTTTTATGAAAGAGAGTCGATTAGTTTAGTTAGTATTGATATAAAAGTACTGATTCTTTGGTTATCAGAATATCATTCACTGTGTCGGTTGAATCTTTGAAGAAGACGATTTCCTTCCCTAACTCTGTGTTCTGCTAACTTTTCTATGGTACTTCAGATTTAATAGGCTTTTTATAGTATTTAATTAAACTCAAGCTTATTTGCTTCATCGATCTTAGTTAGGAAAGATGAAACATCAGTAATAATGTCATTGGTGTATGAAACATTAATCAGATTAACCCAATTTTTTCGAAGAAAATAGTCGTCAATGTCGTATCTAACTTTAGTTAAGTATTTATAACTAATAAATAGTAATTCAGAAAAAATCAAATTACGTTTTTGAGGCTGCATAACGAAATCCAGTAATAGATCTTTTCCAGCACCCTTAATAAAGTGAAAAAATTCGCAATTGATATGTCTAATCGGATGAAAAGGATATAAAATTTGAGAATTTAATACTTGTTTTTCAAATTGTCTAAGTAATTTTTGATCTTTTTTACTAATTTGATAATCATTGTTGTTTAAATTAATCATCGTATATCAATTCCTGTTCTAACTGTAGCACCTAAAGTATATAAATTGAAAAAAGTAAAAACAATGAATATTAACTAAGTTGAAAAAGAAAAACTTTTTATATCAAAAATAAAAAGTTATTTTACTTTTGATATAATATTTTTAATAATTAAGTAAAAGAAAGCTACAGATGGTAAATATCTAGGAAAGAGAAGTGAGGAACAAATTTGAGTGATATTAGAGTACAGAATACAAAGAATAATTTAATTGCTGCTCTTTTAGGCTGCTTAGAAAATAAGAGCGTGCATGAGCTAAAAGTAAAAGATATTATTGATAAAGCTGGCGTAAGTACTAGAACGTTTTATCAATATTATTCAGATGTCAATGATCTACTAAGAGATACAGAAGATAGCTTTGTTGCAGAGTATCTAAAAAATGTTGAAAAAGATCGTGATTCACTGGGAGAGCTTGATTTAGATACACCTTTTGAAGATCAGTTAGAAACTATTTTAAATGCAACAAAAAATACCATTGAGTTCTGCTATACACATAAAAAAGAGATTCAACTTTTTTTATCTGACAATGGGGATACGCGTTTCTATAATATGATTTTCCAGACTGGTTGTGAGGAAATTATGAAACGTATGAGCCAGATGAAAAATATTGATGAGTTAAAAATGGACGAAAAAGAGCAAATGAGAATGATGATTAGTGTGCAGGTATTTGTACATAGTATCATTGGTATGGTAAGAGTTTTGCTTGAATACAGCGATAGGTTAGCTCCATATGACGTTCGTCAGAGTATACTTACATTTTTACGTGAATCACCGGTAGCTTCTATGAATATAAATAAAAAATAGATAGTATAAATAATTTACAGTATATTAGGCTGAACTCCACGATAACTGGCTAAAGTATTGAATTAAGTAGTTTTGTTGGCAATTGAGAAATAATTGTACTTAAATAGGAAGTAGCATGAGAAGACTAATAATTAAAAAGATAGTTTTAGGGGATATGTCAATGAAAATAGAAATTCCAACTATGAATGGGTTTATTCCAGATTGCTACAGTAAATTTGCCAATGCTGATCAAAAGATTGAAGGAAAGCCTAGTAGATCTTTCCCAATTTTCATTACTGATGCACCTGATAATGCAAAAACTTTAGCTGTATATTTTAGAGATTTTGATTCAGTTCCAGTTTGTGGATTTACTTGGATTCACTGGTTAGCTGCCAATCTTCCAGTTCAAGATATTCCAGCTAATATCAGTCATTCTAAGAATACCAGCCTTGATTTCGTCCAAGGAAATAATAGCAATATTAGCAAGTTTTTAGGTGAAAATTCTGGCCCAGTTGAAGGCTATACAGGGCCGATGCCTCCTGATAAGACGCACTATTACACTTTGACCGTGTATGCATTAGATACAAAACTTGATCTAAAAGAAGGCTATTGGTTAAACGACTTTTTGCGTAAAATGGAAGGTCATATAATTGATAGTGCGACTATTTCAGTTCCAAGTAGAGCAAAGTAAAAGTCAAAATTACTAATAAATATGCTATAATTTAGATAAAGAAAAAGGAGATCCGAAGATCTCCCATGCAGCCCGCTTTAAGAGCGGTGGCTAAAGTTATAAAGTTGACAGGCGCCTACTCAATAAACTCGCCAAAGTTATGAATTGAGCGGCGTTTTTGTTTATTTTTTGTTGTGATGATCGATATATGTTAGCAAAGCTAACACAAAAGTACCAAACAACAGCATTAACGAGATGGCCTCGTATACGCTCATCTGGCTGAACCCTTTCCAATTGATGTCGGACCATAGGCCTCACCTCCAGGAGGAAAAACTGTCGCAATTGCTATTTCTGTAAAAATTAGTATAACGAAAAAACTCATTCGTGAAGAAAGACGAACAAGATAAAAAGCTCGCAATTAATTGCGAGCTTTTACTATGCTTAGATTAATTATTACCATACTAATCCTATAAGCGAGAAGATGATTTCACTGACTAGTACTAACAAAACGTTCATTAAAATTCCTTTAAACGTAGTTTCTTTATGAGAATCCGTAACGAAGGTTCTAGTTGAATGATAAACTAATGGGATGGTAAGTAAACTGCATAAAGCAAGAGTAGGGAGATAGTGCAAGACAATGGTTAGAATTAAAAAGATATATGCTAAAGCGTAATATGTGCATAAAACAATCAAAGCATTCTTATGACCAATATAATATGGAAGAGTTTTACGACCAATTTTAACATCTTCTTCCATGTCACAAATATTATTGGCTAACATTACATTAGCAATTACAAATATCGCCGGGCAGGCAACAATTATTGCCTTAGCCCAGAAAAAATCATCAAAGGGATGAATATTGTAAATGTTGATATAGAGCCCCAAAAGAGTGATATTATAACCCATTGTAATCCCAGAAGCTGGTTCGCCGAAGGGAGTTTTTAAAATAGGATAAGGACCGCCTGAGTAACAATAACCAATTAAGTAGCTGAAGAAACCAATTAAAAGAATTATCCAGCCAACTTTAAAGCTTAGTATGATACCAATAGTGGCAGAAACAAGAATTAATAAGACAATTACATTTCTAGCCCATTTTCGAGAAATGTCGAATTTTTCTAAAATGTTATTGTAACTGGTAACGTGATTTTTCTTATAGCGAAGATAATCAGTATATTGATTATGACCATTAACGGCTAAATGAAAAGAAATTACAGCTATAAAAAGCCAAAGCCAATAGACTAAATTAAAATGATGATAATAATAACTAGCCATTAATGAGCCAATAATATATGGTAATGCTGAAATGATAATTGTTTGTATTTGAACAAGTGCGTTAAATTTTTGAATTATAGAATATTTTTTCATAAGTAATTACCTTAAATAGTGATTACTTAAAATTATAATATAAATTTTGCTTAGTTGAAAAAACACTTTACATTATTATGAAGAGAACCTACCAGAAAGATAATCTAAAGTTTGGATAGCGGAAGCACTTGCGACTATTCTGAATAGATTTATAAGTAGAAATATCACAAAGTATGAGATTAATTGAAAAAGCAAGAAACAGAAATCAAATACTTCGTTATAAAATAAAAAACGTCCACAATTACTAAAAAGAATTTGTATTTACATAGTTAATCGAAAGAAACGAGAGAATATCTAAATGACATTAAAATTATTTTTTTATTAAATTTATATTGACATATAATTTGTTTTTGATATTATTATTTTTAACAAAAATAACAGTTTAGCTTTGATAAGGAAAGTAACATGAAATGTGGTCTTCAGAGAATCTTCGTTTGGTGTGAGAAGACGGCCGAGTTTTACGTGAAAATCACCTTTGAGCGGAAAGTATGACAATTAGTATTTTCAGGGGCCGCCCTTTATAGCGGCGACGTATCGCTAATCATTTGATTGGCCGCACGTGCATGAGGTTAGTATTTTTTGCTAACGAAGAATAGGTGGTACCGCGTAATAAACGCCCTATTAGATCAAGTTGATCTAGTAGGGCGTTTTTTGTTTATCTTAGCTAATCCGAGGAGGATATTAGTATGAAAAAGTGGATGAAAGTTTTGACAAGTGGAGCAATGATGGCGAGCGCGGCAACACTCTGTACTGCTTGTTCTAATGGAAAAAATAATACAAAAGAATATGAAAAATCTTTATCATGGATGACAACTTCAGAAGTACAAACTTTAGACCAGAATAAAATGGTTGATACAGCTAGTGGAGAACAAGCTGGAAATGTATTTGAAGGATTAAATCGTGTAGATAATAAAGGAAAGGTAAAGCCAGGCGTGGCTACAACTTCAACTACAAGTAAGGATGGACTTACTTGGACGTTTAAGTTAAGAAAAAATGCTAAATGGAGCAACGGTGAGTCTGTTACAGCGCAAGATTTTGTTTATTCGTTAAGAAGAATGATGGATCCTAAGACTCAATCACAGCAACAAAATAATTATCAAGCAGTTGAGAATGCCAAAGAAGTTGTGACAGGAAAAAAAGATCCAAGTTCTTTAGGAGTAGAAGCAAAAGATAAACATACTTTGGTAGTTCACTTGACTCATCCGGTTCCATACTTTAAGACATTGACAGCTTCAAGTTGGAATCCAGTTAGTGAAAAGGCAGTTCAGAAGTATGGTTCAAAATATGGGACTGCATCTAAGTATATGCTTTATAATGGTCCATTTGTTAGTGATGGATGGACGGGTACAAATCTTAGCTGGAAACTAAAAAAGAATAATTATTACTGGGATAAAAAGGATGTTAAATTAAATACTGTTAATTACACGGTAATTAAAACACCTTCAACTGACTACAATCTTTATCAAGGTGGAAAGCTAGATGGTGCATTTCTTGATACGCAAGCATCCAAGCAATTAAAGCATCAAGCAGGATACCGAGTATTTAAACTAGATAGAACTGAATATTTAACTTACAATGTTTCAAAAAATAAGGACATGGCTAATGTCAATTTAAGAAGAGCATTTTCAATGGCCTTAAACCGTAAAGAACTAGCCTCTACTATTGGTGGTGCAAATACTGTTGCTACAACTTTTACAGGTCCACAAGAGACTGTTAATGGTGTAAACTTCAATGATTATTTTGCAAAGAAGAAAGCTACAAGTAAGTATACTGATTTTAATAAAAAAGAAGCACGTAATTTGCTTAACAAAGGATTAAAAGAACTTGGCAAATCAAAAGTTGAATTCACTTTAGGTGGGGATGACGATGATCTTTCTAAAAAAGTTTTAGAATATGTGCAAAGTCAATTTGAGAATAGTTTTGGTGATAAAGTAGAAGTTCATGTTCAATCAATGCCAAAAACTACGAGAGTAAGTAAGATGCTTAATGGGGATTATGATGTAGACTATACTGGTTTAAATCCTGCGTTTAATGATCCTTATGCAATGCTTAGTGTAATGGCAACTGGACAAAATTATAACTTTGGTAAATGGTCTAACAAGCAATATGATCATTTATTAGATCTATCAAGTAAAGAAATGGACGTTAATAAGAGATTGCAATATTTAGTTAAAGCAGAACAAGTATTAGACAATGAACAACCACTAACTCCACTATTTCATGATGGTCAAGCTTGGATGGTAAGACAAAACGTACATAATTTAGGCTTTTCACTTGGAAAATTTAACTTTAAAGACACTTATGTAACTAAATAAATGGAGGAAAAGATGACAAAAACTGCTTTTATAAATTGTAATCTATTTGTAGGTATTGAAGATAAATTACTAGAAAATGCTTGGTTTACGGTCGATAATGAAAGCGGCAAGTTATTGGCGCTTGGTTCGGGAAAAATGGAGGATTCTGTTGAACATCAGGTAGATCTGAAAAAACAATATGTTATGTCTGGGTTAATTAATGCGCATACTCATGTTGGTTATGTTAACGTAAGTAAATATCATTATCCTGAAACAGAAGCCTTGATCACATATAAAGCATTAGAAGATTTAAAAAATGGACTTAGAGGAGGAGTTACATATCTTCGGGGATGTGGTTCTCCTTATGATGTGGATGTAAAATTAAATAATATTCGAAAAGATTTTCCATTCGAAGGTCCAGGTATGAAACCAGCAGGAATGCCAGTTTCTATTTTAGGTGGACATTCTGATCGACCTTTGGGAACCCCAGAATATGATCATGGTACGCCTAATTATTCTCACCTTGTTAATTCAGCTGATGATGTTCGTAAGGCTGTCCGTGAACAATTTAAAAAGGGAGCCAAAAATATTAAGTTAATGGCAACTGGTGGCATTATGTCTCAAGGTGATCAAATCGATGATACGGAATTATCTTTAGAAGAGATAAGGACAGCGGTAGAAGAGGCGCATTCTAAGCATATGACTGTGTGCGCTCATGCAGAAGGCAAGCTAGGTATTCACTATGCTGTGGTTGCTGGCGTAGATTCAATTGAACATGGCTTTTATGTTAGTGATGAAGATATTGATCTTATGAAAAAACAAGGAACATTTTTATCGCCAACTTTAATTGCTGGTCATCAAATTGCAGTTTATGGTAAAGGGAAGATGACAGACTTTTCATATCAAAAAATGTGTCAGCATGTAGATGCGTTTTATGCACATGTTGGTAAAGCTATTAAAGCTGGCGTAAAACTAGCTTTGGGAACAGACGCAGGTACGTTCAAGAATCCACTTGAAAATACAGCAAAAGAATTGACTGAATTAGTACGTGCAGGTGCTACTAATTATCAAGCTCTTCGTGCAGGAGGACTAGGATCGGCAGAATTATTGAAGATTGATGATGAGTATGGATCTCTTGAAGAAGGAAAATACGCTGATTTTTTAGTTTTAAAAGAAAATCCACTTGAAAATGTAAATGCTGTTGAACAAAAAGATAAAATGGTATATCAACATGGTGTAAGAAAATTTTAGAAATCCGACTATAAAAAAGGGCTCGCAAATGCGGGCTCTTTTTTATACTGTTATTTCATTAAATTTTATTTACAATCTCGATAAAAATAGATATCTGCTTTTCTTTCTTGAGCAGTTCCGCGATAATTGCGATTGTTGAAGCCGCCAATTTCAAATTTATTTTGAAATATTTACGCCGATTATAAAGTTAAATTAAACTCTTTAGATTCTAACATGAATCAGCATATTAAAATGATAGTAAGAAAAGAATATTTTAGAATAGATAATAAAGACTATTAAACTAAAGTGAGGGATATTGGGTGTTAAATAAAAATATATCCAAAAGGCGTTATTGTTGGATTATTTTAATGATCATTTTAACTTCATGTGTAATATTTTTTATGCTTTGGACTAATTATAAAAAGAAAGAAGTGCGCCGTCATCCCTCTATAAAATCGCAGCCTGCCTTAGTTGACAATACTAGTACTCGCCCCGCCTCTTATTCTACTAAGGACTTCAAATCAGTACTATTTGAAACTTACTCTGATGTCTATAAAAATTTAAATTTTAAACAAAAGCCGACTTTTTATGTGATTCCGGGACTAATTCAATCTGCTGCTATTAAATATACTCCGCCTAATCAAGGTCAGCCTGGAATAGCATATGACATGGATCCACAAGGATTAGCTATAATTCATCATAAATATTTGATTATTTCAGCTTATAGTAAAAGTAAAACATTTGATTCAGTTCTATGGATCTTAGATTTTAAAACTGGACGTTTTATAAAAACTATTGCCCTGAATAATATTGATCATGTAGGTGGTATTACTTATGATGATGATCACGATAGACTATGGGTTGCAACAATTAATCAATATCAACGCGCTCAGGTTCAATCATTGAGTTTAAAGGAATTAGAGAGATATAATTTCAAAAAGCAGAAAAGACCTATTAAATTTAAACATGGGACTAATCTAGCAGCACCTTTAAAAACATCTTATTTGACATATCATAAAAATAAAATCTATGTAGGATATTTTGATAAAATTCATGGCGGTCAACTTTTTGGCTATAAATTAAACAAAAAGGGCTTATTTAAAAAAGATAAGAATGAGAATGATTTAGCTATTCCGGATGAAAATTGGTCAACCTATTCTCAAATACAAGGAATTAGTTTTGATAGAAAAGATATTTTACTATCTGAGTCATATGGCGATTTCAATTCTCAGCTGCTAGTTTTTAGAAATAAGTTGAACAAACCAAACTATAATCTTGATTTAAATCAAGCCGATAAGACTATTATTTTACCGCCATATTTAGAGCAGATTATTGGTAAAGATGGAGAAGTCTATCTGTTATTTGAATCTGCGACAGCTTTATATCGGCAAAATCCTAACTTGGTCCATATGGATCGGGTTATTAAGCTAAAAGTTAAATATAATGATGGCATAATTTCTGAAAAATAGTAGGATATGTATCAATTTTAGTGTAAAAAATATGAATGCACGGAGAATTAGTTTATAATTAACGAAAAATCCCAACGAAATGCTTTTATACATTTCATTGGGATTTTTGCTATTTAGCAATCTTATGTACCTTATGTGCAATAACCATTTCTTTATTACGGTCAGTGTAAATTGCATCTTTGAGATAATTTAAAGGTTGTCTTAACAATCCTTTATTAGCTCTAAATAAGAAATCTGCATGATGATGATTCAAATGACGCAGATATCTTTTGGCATTTTTGATCTTAGTGTGATGCTCTAAGGCTAGTTTTGGTTCAAAGTCAGTGATTTTATGTTCAGCATTGTATACTGGCTTAACTTTGTGATGCCACTTATCGATATGGTGGGTATTATGTGCACCAATTTCTTTACTTGCCTTAACAATGTCTTTTTTAGTGGCTAAATTATCTTGATGCTTTAACTGCGAATTTTTGTCATAGTAGTAATTTCCAAGGCCATCTTGACGATAAAGCTGCAAATTCTTTAATGATTTATCTTTATTATCAACAGTTACCTTTAGAACATCGCCATTTTTATGATTCATAAGATACATATCATGGTCAATTGTATAATTATCCTTCATGACTAAAATATCCACCTCTTTTATTTATATCTGAATGATATTATAGCTACATTTTAAAGGAAAGTATAGTGATTAAGTCAAGGTTTTAATGAATTATAAAATTAGTTAATCTTTATTAAAATTTGGAAACAATTGATACAATAAAAAGCAGTTAGAAATCAATTCTAACTGCTTTTTATTGTATGTATTCAAATATTAATTATTGTTCTTTACCATCAATAATTACTTTAACGCGTGGATTCTTAGGACCCTTAGCCTTAGAAATAACGCCTTTGTTAACTAAATCTTCGATTTGATCTGGGTCATAACCTAACTTAGACAAAATTTCTTTGTTGTTCTCACCTAGGTCAGGAGCCTTATCGTAAACTGGCTTGTAGTTTGAAAGAGTAAATGGTAAACCGATGGTCTTAAAGTTACCACGATTACCGCCTTGATTAATAGTAACAATAGCGCCATCCTTGTTTAAGTCTGGATCATTTTCAAGTTCATGCCAGTCAAGAACAGGACCAACAGGAACACCAGCAGCACCAAGTTCTTTAGTTAGAGTGTATTTATCGTATTGTTTCGTGTATTCTTCAATTAATGGGTAAAGTTCTTCTTTGTGTAATTGACGGTGTTGCCAATCAACAAATCTTGGATCAGTTTCCCATTCTGGGTGACCCATTGCTTCGCAAAGTTTATCCCATTTCTTGTTTTCGTTTTGAATAACAATGTAAACGTAAGCGTTAGGATCAGTTTCCCAACCTTTGGCCTTGTAGGTCCAGCCAATAACTTGACCACCTTCAGTGTTTTCAGCACGAGGAATTGCTTTGCCCCATTTCCAGTCAGGGTAGACTGCATAGTGAGGAAGAGCACCTAAGTTATCTAACATGATTTGGTCACGTAATTTAATACGGCAAAGGTTTAATACAGCATCTTGCATTGATTGGTAAACAAAAGTACCTTCACCAGTATGTTCACGTTGAAGTAAAGCTGCCAAAATACCGATAGCTAAGTGCATACCAGTGTTTGAATCACCTAAAGCAGCAGCTGATTGAGTAGGAACGTTGTTAGGCCCCTTGTTCCAACCAGTAGCAGAGGCAGCACCACCAGCAGATTGAGCAACTGGTTCAAAAGCTTTAACGTTTTCAAAACGTGAACCTTGGTTGAAACCTTTTAATGAAGCATAAATTAATTTAGGATTTAATTCATGAAGCTTATCCCAGCCAAACCCATTTCTATCAGCAGAACCAGGAGCAATGTTTTCTACGAATACGTCGGCTTTCTTAATTAAGTCGTACATAATCTTCTTACCTTCTGGAGCCTTGATATCAACAGTTAAAGACTTCTTGTTTGCGTTTAATTGTAAAAAGTAAAGACTCCAAGAATCTTTAATATCAAGTAATTCGTTTCTAGTTGGGTCACCAGTGTTAGTACGTTCAATTTTAATAACTTCAGCACCTAACCATGCTAAAAGTTGCGTACATGAAGGACCAGATTGTACTTGAGTCCAGTCGATGACTTTAATTCCTTTTAATGGAGCATATTCATTTTGTTCGTTTTTTTCATTTTCACTCATTTTAGTTACTCCTTATCAATTTTTTCTTGTTCAGCTTCTTCAAGCGGCTTTAAGTTTAAGGATGGGTTCAAATTGCCAATGTGACCAGATTCTTTACCCATTGATGGATCAATTTGAACATTAATGATACTTGGACGACCAGATTCAACAGCTGTAGCAAAAGTATCTTTCATTTCTTGATAATTAGTTACGTAGTAATTATCACCGCCAAATGCTTTAGCAATTAAATCATATCTAGCAGTTGGATCAAGGGTAGTTGGACCTAATTGATCAGGAACAACATTATCAACACCGTTGTAAATACCACCGTTGTTAATAACTACAACAGTAATTGGGAGGTTGTAGCGGCACATTGTTTCAACATCCATACCGTCAAAACCAAAAGCACTATCACCATCTAAGGCAACAACATGTTTGCCAGTTTCAATAGCAGTTGCGATAGCATAACCCATGCCAACGCCCATAACTCCCCAAGTACCAGTATCAAGTCTATGACGAGGAAGTTTCATACCGATCATGTCACGACCAATATCAAGTGTGTTAGCACCTTCACTTACCAGATAAGTATCAGGGTGTTCTTGGAAGTAGTCATTAATTGGTTCAATAGCACCGTAGTAACCGAATTCTGGGTTAGTTTCGCCAGCTTTAATTCTCTTAGCAAACTTAGCATCATTCTTTGCAGTATCTTGAGCAATTGCATCAAGCCAGTCGGAAGGGGTCTTATATCCAGTTGCAGTAAGAGCTGGAACTAATTTGTTTAAGATAGAGGTTAAGTCACCTTGAAGTGGGGCAGAGATCTTTTGTGCAGAATCAAATTGAGTTGCATCAATGTCTAATTGAATGAATTTAGCATCTGGGTTGAATTGTGGTGCGTTTCCGTATGAAAGCATCCAGTTTAATCTAGCACCAATTAGAATAACAACGTCGGCACCCTTTAATGATAATGAGCGAGCTGCAGATGCAGAGTGCTTATCGTCATCAGGCACAACACCTTTGGCCATGGACATTGGCAAAAATGGAATATCAGTCTTGTTAATCAATTCTTGAACTTGTTTTTCAGTTCTATCATAAGCAGCACCCTTGCCAAGAATGATTAAAGGCTTCTTAGCTTGTTTGATGATATCAACGGCACGATTAATTGCGTCATCACTTGGCTCTTGTAATGGAGCTGGGTCAACTAACTTGTAAACACCCATGTTCTTTTCACCAAGATCATCATTAAGTTGAGCGATAGTGTCAGCTGGTAAGTCAAGGTAAACACCACCAGGTCTACCAGAAACTGCAGTACGAATTGCACGTGCAACTGCTAAACCAACATCTTGAGCTCTATCAACACGATAAGCTTTCTTACAGAAAGGTTTAGCAACGTTATATTGATCTAATCCTTCGTAATCACCTTGAGATAAGTCAATAATATGACGTTCTGAAGATCCTGAGATCATAATTAATGGAAAACAGTTTTTAGTAGCTTGAGCTAAGGCAGTTAGTCCATTCAAAAATCCTGGAGCCGATACAGTCATTGCTACACCAGGATTTTTGGTTAAAAATCCTGCAGCTGCAGCAGCATCTACGGCCGAGTCTTCGCGACGAAAGCCATAATACTTCATTCCCCTTAATTCAGCTAATCTTGCTAAATCTGTAATTGGAATCCCCACAACCCCGTATAGGTTATTAATACCATTTTTTTGTAAAGCGTCAATTAATAAACTGGCACCGGTTCTATTTAAAGAGTCATCTACCATAACGTAACCTCCATGGTAATGATAATTTTTTATTATATAAGAACGCCGTCCCTTAATGAGAATGGGTTCAGTTAATTTATAGACTTTTTTGAATGGTTTAGCAAGAAAAAAGATAAAAAAATTTTTATATATAGGGAAAAGTGCTTTTTAAATATATATTATTTTTAATAAACTGCCTATAAAATTAATTCATAAATTGATACTCAAATAAATCACAATTTAAATAATTAATTTAATTGAATACGGAAATTTTTGCTTGCTAATTTTTATATTAAGTTTATATTTAAAATATGATGAAGAAGATTTCGTCAGGAATATTTACCGTGAACTGATTATAAGAGAGGTTTAGAGATGATTAGTATCCTAATTAACGACATAATCCCAATTTTGGTGATTATGTTACTAGGTTATCTCTGCGGAAAGTTTTACTTTTTCGATAATGATCAGAGACAAGGACTAAACAAATTGGTTCTTGATATCGCATTACCAGCAGCTTTATTCATTTCAATTGTTAAAGCTACCAGAAAAATGTTTGCGCAAGATATCATATTAACGTTAATTTCTATTGTTGGTGTGGTAGGTCTATTTATGCTGAGCTACTACTTAGATAAATTATTGTTCCACAGAACTACGCAACAAGCTGCAGTTTGTGCCTTGATTGCGGGTTCTCCAACAATTGGATTCCTTGGTTTTGCTGTTTTGGACCCTATTTATGGAAATAATGCAACGACTAACTTAGTTATTGGTATTGTATCTATTGTAGTTAATGCAATTACTATTCCTTTAGGATTAGCACTAATTAATAAAGGACAGGCAGCTACTAAGAAGCAGGCAACTTCAAATCCTAGTAATAAGGGAACAAAAGTAGAAGTAGAGGATATAAAAGGCAAAGGCATAAAGAAAACCAAAAAGAAGGTTATGGTGACTATTCCTGATGGTATTCCGGTTACTGATGCTGAAGCAAAGGCCTTGAAAGAAAAAGGTATAGAGCGTGAAATTGATTTAGCTCGAGCAGAAATTGCTGATCATGCAGATGAGCCTCATAAGTCAATGAATCCAACTTTGAAGTCTGTTATTAATGCAATTAAGCAACCAGTTGCTGCTGCTCCATTGATTGCAGTTATTTTAGTTTTAATTGGTATTAGAATTCCAACTTCTTGGGCTCCAACTTTTGATTTAATTGCTAAGGCTAACGCTGGTGTTGCCGTCTTAGCAGCAGGTTTGGCATTATCTACAGTTAAGTTCTCAATTGATAAAGAAGTTATCTGGAACACATTCTTCAGATTATTCTTAACACCTGCAGTAATTGTTGTAGCTGCTTATATCTGTGGTATGGGATCTGATCCTACTAAGATTTCAATGCTTTGTTTGGCAACTGGTTTGCCACCAGCATTTTCTGGAATTATTATTTCTAGTCGCTACAACATTTATGTTAAGGAAGGTGCAAGTTCAGTCGCAGTTTCAACTGTATTCTTTGCAGTAAGCTGTATTTTCTGGATTTGGCTATTACCAATCTTGGCACATATGTTTTAGAGAAAATTTTTGTATATATAATTAAGAGACAGGAAGATAATCTGTCTCTTTTTGTTAGGAATAAAAAATGATTGATAATAAAAATTTATTGAAACTTTTACGAATTGAATTGCGAAAGATGAGTAATGGTAACAAACTTAAATTTTTAACTTATAAAAAGGATCGCAGCATTCTTGTGGAAAAGAATGGGAATAATTTTCGAGTTGTTGAAAATGGCTATCACAAAATTGTTTGGAATAATTTGACTGAAGCAGAAGTTTTAAAAAGAATAAAAAAATTGCAAAAAATAGAATTTCCTAGAAGTAATAAATTGTACTTGGTAAAAGATTAAAGAAACAAATGTTAATATTGAAATTAATAACGCCTTAGGGGAAAAGAGTTCATGTAATCAAACTGCAATTGATAATTTAATAATTGGTTTAGATGGTACGCCAAATAAGGCGCGGCTTGGCGCTAAGGTAATTTTAGGTGTTTCAATGGCAGTTTATAGAGCTGCAGCTAAATCTAAAAACGACCCTCTATACCAATATTTAGGGGACTGTGATTTGGGATAATTTTGAAAAGTTTACTGCTAAATTTGGTAACAGGATACAAGTAGTGGCAGATGATAACGTGTGGACTAATCCTAATTTGGTTAGAAAGGCTATTAAAGATAAGCTATGTAACGTGGTAGTAATTAAGGTTAACCAAATTGGTACAATAACTGAAACTTTAGAAGCGATCAGGTTAGCTAGAAAGAATAATATGACCACTATGGTATCTCACCGCTCAGGTGAAACTGGAGATACATTTATCGCTGACTTTATAGTTGCTACTAATGCAGCTGAATTAAAATCAGGTGCATCAGCACGTAATGAATGTGTTGAAAAATACAATCGCTTATTGGAAATTGAACAGGAAATAGGTGTAGAAAACGAGCGCTTGGCACATTTTCCCAATAATATAGATATGGACTAAAAATAGATAAAAAAATAGTAATCAGAAAATAATACTTCAAACATAAAAAAGACAGATCATATTGATCTGTCTTTTTACTCACTATTTGATTTTAATATCGCCGTCTTGTGTAGAAGCAGTTAATACATTGGAGCTATTTTTATTTTCTATAAAAGTGCTGCTTGATGAGCTATCTTTAACCTTAATATCTCCATCGCTTGTGTCAAGTTTATAACCGGTGAAAGTGGAATCACTTACCTTGATATCGCCGTCATCTGTATTAACTTTAAAACCATTTTTGCTGATTAATTTACTAATGTTAATGTCGCCATCATTGGTATCTATTTTGCCATGTGGAGCTTTTAAGTTAGTGATGTCAATATCGCCATCATTTGTATCAACAGATATTGAATTAGTAGTTGCAATATTTTCAATTTCAATATCGCCGTCATTAGTGGACAAAGTTACATCTTTCAACAGCTGCTTAGGCACTGTAATGGTAATTGTAGGATCTCCATTAATATGGTGGATACCAGAAGCCGATTGTTTAATAGTTAATGCACCATTTTTTCTGTTAACAGTTGGTTTTAAATTTTTAGGACCAGCATATTCGACTTTATATTTATCTCCGTATTTAACAGAAATATCGGAAATAGCCACTGAAACTGCAAGTTTATTAAAACCTTGATTGCTAATAGTGGTTTTGATTTCTGGTTTACTGTCATCATGGTTTGAAACAATAATACTGCAAGCTGAAAGCAGGATTACTAATGAAGATAATACAGGTATTAAGATAAACTTTTTATTATTATTTTTCATAATAAACTCCTAAGATATAGTTAGAATTAATTATCTTATATTTATTAAACGAAGTAAACTAAATGAATAATGGAGAGATTTTATGAAAAAATTACCACCAATTCAAAAAATCCTAGAAGCTTATACTGCAATTGTGGATAAACATGTGAATTTAACAAAAGATCAGGCAGAAGTAACTTCATCTAATGGAGCCAAAACTTACACAGTAAATTGGGATGATGATGTGTACCATTCAAATGATAATGCCAGCTATTGGCAAGGCTATGCTGGATATCCAGTGATTGCCGTCTTGATGCTTCAAGAAAAATTGCCATATGATCAAAAGTTAGCTAATAATTTTGCAAATGTTAATTGGAATGAGATAAATAAAAAATACAAGCGAAATTACATTAAGGCAGCTGCAGATGTAATTGAAGAAAAGGGATTAGACGAAGAAAAAGTTATGGCTGAACTTGAAAGAGTTTATGCAGACTTAAAGCAGTTATCAATTACAATTAAGCGTGGCTCTCTTCGTCCACCGAAAGTGAAAAAGTAGCTAAGATTTAATTTTTAATGTTACTATTCTACGCTTTACTTTTTAGCCAATTCTTATATATTTCAACTAGATCTGTATTAATAGGGTCGTTTTCAGCTTCAGGATTACCTTGATTTTTAACCATAATCATTCCTGCTAAAACATTAGGATCATCTGGAAAGGCTGGTCGATTATTAGCAATTACAATATTGGTGGGATAACCATAACCATCATTACGTTTTTCTTTTAAATAACGACGACAGTGTATTTCAAGTTTTGTTCCAGGATTTAATACTCCTAGTCCTTTAAATCCTTTAGTTAAATTGAATAATAAATATTCTGGTAATTTTAAATCTATATTGTTCAGATTCTTACAATTGCGCATGTATACTATAGGGCGATAATAAAATGTTCCATTGTTATCAACACTTTGTTGAATCCCGTAGCGACAAAATATTCCAATAATTTTAACATTTTCATAAGTTCCTTGCATATTATGTTCTCCTCTTTATCTTTTAGATATATTTTTCATATTATATATACGCAAAGAATACCCAAAATTTTTTATTAATTTTTTGATAATAAAAATGGAGTGAAGATAATATCCTAGACCATAAAAAAGAACGTTAAATTTTACACTCAACGTTCTTTTTATATCATGAATTTTTACAAATTAATCAAGTAAATCGTATTTCAAAGTCATTAATCCGTGACCTTCGTTAACCATGTTACCTAGTAATTCGACAGTATTATTGTAGACTGTATCAGCCATCTTTTGATTTGCTTCATTAAGCTTATCTTGAAGTTCATCACCAGAATATTTCTCGACTTCTTTATCAGTTTCGTGTTGAATCTTATGGCACTGTGCAAGACTCTTTTGTTCAAAGTCAGCTTCTAATTCACCGTAAACGCGGAAATTAGTGTCACCTAATTGGGCAGTTAATTTGTTTAACCAAAAGATCTTGTTTAAATCAAACTTAGGACCAGTTTGGAAACTTGCTGGAGTAGTAGTGATATTAGTGTAGAAAGGAACCATGCTATTAAAAGTATTTGGTCCAAATGCTAACCATTGAACACCAGCAATTTTTTCTGGAACATCATTTCTAATTTGTAAAATATGAGTTTCAAAGTTTCTGTTAATACCAATCGGACGGAAAGTTTTCTTTTGTTCAGCACTACCTTGATCACCGTATGCGTCAAAAGGAGTGTCTTGGTAGTGAGAACTTTCAGCCCACTTAATATCTTCAATACTGATTTTACGGTTTGCATGGCAAATAAATGGTTGATCTTGGTCACTTGGTTCGCCGCCAAAATCAGGGTCAAAGTAATTGTGAATGTACCAAGCTCGAGGATTATTGTAGTGAGCATCTTTGATTGTTGATGAGCCAAAAATATGACGTAAATTGTAGCCTTCGAGATCTGGATTTAAGTGATATTCTTCAATTAAATCTTTAAGATCTTTTGATGAAGCAAAATCATCGTCATCAAAATAAAATTCATCAATGTTTAAACGGTTAGGTGCAATAACATAAGCATTATCTGGAATACGTCTAGCAGCCCAGTGGTGTCCACCAATAGTTTCAAGATACCAAATTTCATTCTTATCAGAAAAGGCCATACCGTTCATTTCGTAAGTACCATACTTTTCGAGTAGATAACCTACACGTTCAACACCTTCATATGCAGAGTGAATGTAAGGAAGGGTCAAGGTAACAAAATCTTCTTCACCTAAGCCGCCTTCTTTAAGCAAGGGATCGATTCCTTGAATACGTGAGTTAGTAGTAATTGTTTCAGTTGCAGTCATAGCGATATTATCTGAATTGATGCCAGCAGCTGCCCAGATTCCATTTTCTCCAGATGCATCAGGAGCGCTGGTGTAGCGAAGTGGATTAGGAAGAAGATCTTTGTCGTCAATCTTTTGATGGCTAATTACGCTTTCGTAGTGCTTAGGTTGATCTTTTGGCATTACCACGTCGAATCTTTCAGGGATAATGGTACGACCGCCATCTTCACTCCGAGCGATCATTGTTGAACCATCAATAGTTGCGTCTTTTCCGACTAAGATAGTAGTACATTCGGTTTGTTTCATTAAAAAAAGCTCCTTTTCTATTAACGTATTTATTTATATTTTAAAAGATCTTTCTAATA
This sequence comes from uncultured Lactobacillus sp., assembly GCA_947565635.1. Taxonomy (GTDB): domain Bacteria; phylum Bacillota; class Bacilli; order Lactobacillales; family Lactobacillaceae; genus Lactobacillus. The sequence goes on from CANOGU010000003.1 coordinate 42,570, forward strand.
TAAAGCAAACCTTGAAGCTAAATTTACAACAAATATAAGGTATAATTTTGGTAAAGCATAAAGTTTCTGAAAGCATGGGAGGAATTAATCGATGAATTATGGAGAGAAAGCACCAGCACTTTGGGATGCAATTAAGAATGAAGAAAAAAGGCAAGAAGATACCATAGAGTTAATTGCATCAGAAAATATTGTTTCCGATGCTGTCAGAGAAGCACAAGGTTCAGTTTTAACTAATAAATATGCAGAAGGATATCCCGGTAAAAGATATTACGGTGGTTGTCAATATATTGATCAAGTAGAACAATTGGCGATTGACTATGCTAAAAAATTATTTAATGCAGAATATGTGAATGTCCAACCACACTCTGGGTCACAAGCTAATATGACTGTTTATAATGCTCTATTAAAACCAGGAGATACAATTTTGGGTATGGGAATGGATGCAGGGGGCCACCTTACCCATGGCTCAAAAGTTAATTTTTCAGGAAAAATTTTTAATTCTGTTAGTTATGACCTAAATCCAGAAACTGAAGAGTTAGATTTTGATAAAATTCATCAGATTGCTTTAGAAAATAAGCCTAAATTAATTATTGCTGGTGCTTCTGCATATAGCAGAATTATTGACTGGCAAAAATTTCGCGATATTGCTGACGAAGTTGGTGCTTATTTAATGGTTGATATGGCCCATATTGCAGGTTTAGTTGCAGTGGGTGCTCATCCAAGTCCACTTCCAGTTGCTGATGTTGTAACTACTACTACCCATAAGACTTTGCGTGGTCCACGTGGAGGGATGATTTTATCTAATAATAAGGAATTAGGTAAAAAAATTGATTCTGCTCTCTTTCCAGGAACGCAAGGTGGACCACTAGAGCATGTTATTGCTGCAAAGGCTCAAGCATTTTATGAAGATTTGCAGCCAGAATTTACTCAATACATTGATCAAGTAATTAAGAATTCAAAAGCCATGGCTGAAGAATTTAAAAATAGCAAAAATATTCGCGTGGTTTCAGGTGGAACTGATAATCACTTGATGATTATTGATATTACCAAGACCGGCGTAACAGGAAAAGATGCCCAAAATTTACTAGACTCTGTAAATATTACGACTAACAAAGAGTCTATTCCTGGTGATAAGCGAAGCCCATTTATTACTAGTGGATTAAGAATTGGGACACCAGCAATAACTAGCCGAGGCTTTAAGGAATCTGATGCTAAAGAAGTTGCTAAAATAATTATTGAAGTTTTGGATAATCCTGAAGATGCAGGAGTATTAGCTCAGGCAAAAGAAAGAGTTAATGATTTAGTTACTAAATACCCTATCAAATAAAAGCTATTGACAGAAAAATATAAGCCAATTACAATATAATTAAATTTTTTAAGGAGTAGTTAATTATGAATACACAAGCTAAGTTTATGAAAAATAATCGTTGGCAAGGCCAGTAAATCAGGTTGTTAAGCAAGATGCAACCTGAAAGACTCAGATTGTATCTGTGCTGGCTGTGTATTTATTGTGGTCTGCATGGAAAGAACATGCAGACCTTTTTCTTTTTGTGATAAAAAAGTAACAGGAATCTGCATGTGAAGGTGGATTCCTGTTTTTTTGGAGAAAAATTATGAAAAGAATGTATGGATTAATTGTAATTTTAATAGCTTTTCTAACCATAGCTTTTTTTGGAGAAAATAAACAAAAAGAAGAAAATAATAAAATTCCCCGAGTTGGTGTGTTAACTCTTATGCGTCATCAAGCTCTTGATGAGATATATCGCGGCTTTCGCAATGAATTGAAAGAAGAAGGCTACGTAAATGGAAAAAATATCAAAATTGACTATCAAAATGCAAATAATGATCAGAGTAATTTACGTACGATGGCAACAAAGCTAACTGATGAGGAATCAAGAGTGTTAGTTGGAATTACCACTCCAGCAGCGCAAGCATTAGCAAATACAACGAATAAAATTCCAATAATTTTAGGTGCTGTAACAAGTCCAAAAACTAGTGAGCTAGTAAAAAATGAAAGACATCCCGAAAAAAATATTACTGGTGTATCAGATGCTGCTCCAATTAGGCAACAATTAGATTTAATTAAGGAATTTTTGCCTAATTTAAAAACTTTAGGAGTAATTTATACTTCTAGTGATTCTTCTGCAGTTAGCGGCTTTCATGAGATTGAGCGTGAATGTAAAAAGAGAGAAATAAATTTAAAATCTTTTTCAATTGCAAATAGTAATGACCTTAATCAAGTTTCAGAGCAGATGTTTAGTCAGGTAGATGCCGTCATTGTACCAACTGATAATACAATTGCTGGAGCGATGGAAACATTAGTTAAAAATGGTAATGCTGCTAAAAAGCCAATTTTTCCTGCAGCAGCAACTATGGTAAAACAAGGCGGTCTTGCAACTTATAGTGTTAATCAATATGAGTTAGGAAAAATGACTGGAAAGATGACTATTGAAATTTTAAAGGGTAAAAAAGTTAGTTCTTTACCAATCGAAAGAGTGAAAAAGGGAGAACCGATCGTTAATTTAAAAGAAGCCAGAGAATTAAATCTTCAAGTACCGCAAAGATTTTTAGAAGAATGTCAGAAAAAAGGAGTTGTATATAGATGAACTTGATCGTATCTGCTATTGGCCAAGGTTTGCTATGGGCTTTGCTTGGCTTAGGATTATATTTGACATTTAGAATTTTGAATTTTGCCGATATGACAGTGGAAGGAACCTTTCCATTGGGGGCAGCCGTTGCAGTAGCTAATATTTCACACGGAATGTCCCCATACTTAGCTACTTTATTAGCCCTTTTAGCTGGAATGACAGCAGGTTTAGTAACGGGATTATTATACACAAAAGGAAAAATTCCAATTCTACTTGCTGGTATTTTAACAATGACGGCAATTTATTCGATTAATTTGCGAATTATGGGCGGTTCTAATATTTCACTGATTGGTAAAAAAACTTTACTCAACAATGAATTTTTAGAAAAATTACCTCAATATTTTAACAGTGTTGTTTTAGGTATTGTAGTTGTAATAGTAATTACTGGAATTTTAATTTTCTTTTTAAATACAGATTTTGGCCAAGCTTTTATTGCTACCGGAGATAATCCTAGTATGGCAAAATCATTAGGAATTTACACAGACTTTATGGTAATTATTGGTTTAATGCTTTCAAACGGAATAGTTGCCTTATGTGGAGCACTCATTGCTCAAAATAATGGCTATGCTGATATCAATATGGGGATTGGGACGATTGTTATTGCTCTAGCTTCAATTATCATCGGTGAAGTAGCATTTGGTGAATTAACTTTAAATCAGCGATTAGTGGCTGTAACTTTAGGCAGTATTATTTATCGTTTGATTTTATTAGCAGTATTACAGTTAGGATTTTCTGCTAATGATTTGAATTTAATTTCTTCAATTGTCTTGGCACTTTGCATGATGCTGCCACAACTTGAAAAAGTTATGCATTTAAAAAAGCCGATAAAGAGAGGTGTAAGCAAGCATGACTAAATCAACTCTAGAATTAAAAGATGTAAAAACTACTGTTAAAACAGTGGATGGCGAAATTATTCCTATTTTAAAAGGAATTAATTTAAAAATTAAATCTGGTGATTTTATTACAATTATTGGAACTAATGGTGCGGGGAAATCTACATTATTTAACACAATTGCAGGTAGTTTAAAACCAGATAGCGGTCAGATTCTTCATGATGGTCAAGATATTACTAAGATGAGTGAAGAAAAAAGAACTCAGTTTATTGGACGAGTTTTTCAAGATCCTAAAATGGGAACTGCTCCAAGAATGACAGTGGCTGAAAATTTACTATTAGCCACCAATAGAGGGAAAAAAAGATTTTTAAAGATTAGAAAATTGAAAGAAAACATTCCTCATTTTAAAGAAATGGCTAGGGTGATGAATAACGGTTTAGAAAATCGGTTGAATAGCTTTGTCGAAGGCTTATCTGGAGGACAAAGACAAGCATTGAGCTTTCTGATGGCAACTATTGAAAGGCCTGATATTTTGCTCTTAGATGAACATACGGCAGCTCTGGATCCACATACTAGTGAAAATTTATTAGCTGTAACTGATAAGCAGATTAAGGAAAATAAACTGACTGCCTTAATGATTACGCACCATATGGAAGATGCTTTAAAATATGGAAATCGTCTTTTAGTTTTAAAGGATGGGAGAGTTAAGGTTGATATTAATGAGCCAGAAAAAAAGAAATTAAAAGTAAGTGATCTTTATGCTTATTTTGATGATTAATAGAAAACTAGCGCTGCTTGTCGGTTCTAGTTTTTTTGGTTAAAATGATTTCTAACTGTGTTTAGGTATATTTTAAATGTCTAATAAAGGGGGAGTAAGAAAAAATTTGAATAATAAAGGACATAAAATAAGTTTATTTTCAGCAATCATGTTAGCCCTTAATTCATTAATTGGATCAGGGTGGCTTTTTGGCTCTGGTTCAGCAGCTAGAATTGCTGGACCCGCAGCCGTTTTGTCTTGGATAATTGGTGCAATTATTATTATCGCAATTGCTTTAACCTATGTTGAATTAGGAACAATGTTTCCTGAAAGCGGTGGAATGAGTAAGTATGCTCAATACAGTCATGGACCAATGCTGGGCTTTATTGCGGCTTGGGCTAATTGGATTTCATTAGTAACTTTGGTACCAATGGAAGCTGTAGCTGCAGTTCAATATATGAGTTCGTGGCCATGGAAATGGGCTAACTGGACTCATCATTTTATGCAAGATGGAAATATTACTACACCTGGATTATTAATAGTATTTGCATTTATGATTATCTTTACTTTGATTAATTTTTGGTCAATTAAGATCATGACGCATTTCACTAATTTGATCTCTATCTTTAAGGTATTATTGCCTACGTTAACAATTATCATGCTGTTTGCATCTAGTTTTCATCCTGCTAATTTTGGTCATGATGTGCAAACATTTATGCCATATGGTAGTCGTGCAATTTTTGAAGCAGCATCTGGTGCCGGTATTATTATGTCGTATGATGCTTTTCAAACGGTTATTAATATTGGAGGAGAACTAGAAAATCCACGTAAAAACATTATTCGTGGCGTTTTAATATCAATGTTTATAACGGCAGCAATTTATATTTTGCTTCAGGTAGCTTTTATTGGAGCATTAGATCCTGCAATGATTGCTAAAGATTCATGGCATGGAATTAATTTTGCATCTCCGTTTGCAGACATTGCAATTTTATTAGGGATTAATTGGTTAGTAATCTTACTTTATATGGATGCCTTTGTTTCTCCCTTTGGAACAGGTGTAGCCTTTGTAGCAACAGCTTCTAGAGCTTTAGCAGCGATGACGCATACAAAGCACTTACCAGCTTGGCTTGGTAGACTCAACAGACGCTATTTAGAACCTCGTTTTGCAATGGTTACTGATTTAGTTTTGGCAATCATTTTAGTTAGTGTTTTTAGAAACTGGAATTTATTAGCTACAGTTATTACATGTGCAACTTTAATTGCTTATTTAACTGGTCCGGTAACTACAATTACTTTAAGAAAGATTGCTCCAGATTTGGATCGACCATATAAACCTTCATATATGAAATGGTTTGCTCCTTTGACTTTTGTTTTAACGAGCTTAGCGATTTATTGGGCAATGTGGCCAACAACTATTCAAGTTATTTTAGTAATTGTTTTAGGAATCCCAATTTACTTTTATTATGAAGTCAAATACCAAAAGAAGAATTTTAAAACTCAATTTAAACATGCAGCTTGGTTATTAGGTTATTTGATATTCATTTCAATTATGTCTTATTGTGGTAGTGATGGTTTTGGAGGACAAAACTGGATTACCTATCCTTGGGACTTTTTAGTAATCGCGGCTGTATCGTTAATTTTCTATAAACTAGCTATTGATACTGGTTTAGAGAAAATTGATCCGGCTGCAATCAAAGTTAATGAAAAGATTAGGCTTAAAGAAAGTGAAGAATAAAGTGTAAACTATAAATTAGCTTGAATTCTCGTTAGAAAGGTGCTATTCTTAACTAGTCGTGAAATAATCTATGATCTGAAATATTGGTCATGGCAAAGGAGTATTAAACAATGAGAAAAGGGATTCATCCAGATTACCAAGAAGTTGTTTTCATGGACTCAGCAACTGGTGCTAAGTTCGTAGCTGGTTCTACTTTAAAACCAGAAGAAACAATTGAATTCGAAGGTAAGACTTACCCATTAGTTCGTGTTGAAATTTCTTCAGATTCTCACCCATTCTACACTGGCAAGCAAAAGTTTGCACAAGCAGATGGTCGTATCGAAAAATTCAACAAGAAGTACGGTATGTCTTCAAAGAACTAATAATTCTTGGTTTTTACCAAAAGAGCAGCCACTTTGGACTGCTCTTTTTTTATGCTTAACGTGGTATAATTCTTATTGATATGCGTGAGACCTTTTTCTGACTGCGATAAGTCAGTATAATAGGAGTACATGCAATTTTAGGTAGGAGTAATTTATTTATTATGAAAATGCAACTTGCTGAGATCGCTAAAGCATTAAATAGTTCAGTTAATATGGGAGAAGATAAAGTCATTACATCCGTTGTTTTTGACTCAAGAAAAGCGACTCCCAATTCTTTGTTTGTACCGTTAGCAGGTGCAAGAGATGGACATGATTTTGTATCTAATGCAATGGCAAATGGTGCAGAAGCAACTTTATGGAAAAAAGGACATGAAGGTATGCCTACAGATGTGCCGGTTATTGAAGTTGATGATCCATTAACTGCACTTCAAGCTTTAGCTAAATATTATTTAGGCAAAGTTAATCCAACTGTGGTTGGAATTACCGGATCAAATGGTAAGACCACAACTAAGGATATGATTGCGGCCGTTTTATCTAAGAGATTTAACGTGCATAAGACACAAGCTAATTTTAATAATGAAATTGGTGTTCCCGTAACAATTTTAGAGATGAAACCATCTACTGAAATTTTAGTACTTGAAATGGGAATGGATCGTCCTGGCCAATTACATCACTTAAGTGAATTAGTAAGACCTGATGTTTGTGTGATCACTATGATTGGTGAAGCCCATATTGAATTCTTTGGCACTAGAGATAAGATTGCAGATGCAAAGATGGAAATTACTGATTTCTTAAAAGAAGACGGTAAGTTTATCTACAATGGGGATGAACCTTTATTACAAGAACGTGCAGCTAAGATTAAGCAAGATAAGAGTACTTTTGGCTTTAGAGAAGAAGATACTATTTTTGCGACTACATTTAGATCTTATATGCATCATGCTACGTTTGAAGTAAATGATTCAAAGCAACAATTTAAGATTCCAATGATTGGTAAGCATAATGTTTCAAACGCTCTTGCAGCTATTAGTGTTGGCCGTCATTTTGGTGAAAATGATGAGCAAATTGCTCAAGCATTGGCTAACTTTACTCCAACGGCAAATAGAATGCAGTGGAAAAAAGGTGATGTAGGCGAAGCAATTATGGATGATGTCTACAACTCAAATCCAACTGCTGTTAAGGCTGTTACGACATCATTTGGACAAGTAATGGTTGAAAATGGTGGCCGCAGAATCGCAGTGTTGGGCGATATGTTAGAGCTTGGAGATGAATCCTCAGAACTCCATGCTTCACTTGCTGACGCACTAGATCCAGCAATTATTAACGAATTATATTTATATGGTCCTGAGATGAAGCATTTATACGATGTACTTGTAGATAAGTATGAAGTAGCTAATTTACATTACTATCCACAAGAAGAAATGAATCGTATGATTGATGACTTAAAGAATGATATCAAACCTAATGATATTGTTATGTTAAAGGGATCACATGGAATGCATTTAGAAAAGGTTTTAGACCGCCTAATGTAGGAAGGAATTAGATATTTGAAATTTTCTGAAATGAACTTAAAGCCTGAGATTTTGAAAGCAATTAAACGCTCAGGTTTTGAAGAAGCTACGCCAATCCAAGAAAAGACCATTCCTTTAGTTTTAGAGGGAAAAGATGTAATTGGTCAAGCACAAACTGGTACTGGTAAAACTGCAGCTTTTGGTTTACCAATTTTGCAAAAGTTGGATAAGCAACATGATTCAATTCAAGCAATTATTATTGAACCTACTCGTGAATTGGCTATTCAAACGCAAGAAGAACTTTTTCGTCTAGGTCGTGATGAAAAGGCACGTGTTCAAGTAGTTTATGGCGGTGCAGATATTCGTCGTCAAATTCGTGCTTTAAAGCAAACACCTGCAATTTTAGTGGGAACGCCGGGACGTTTACTTGATCACTTAAAACGAGGAACAATTGACATCTCTAAGGTAAAGACAATTGTTTTAGATGAAGCAGATGAAATGCTTGATATGGGCTTTATCCAAGATATTGAGAGTATTTTAAATTATGCTTCTAACAGACATCAAACGTTGTTATTTTCAGCAACTATGCCAAAACCAATTTTACGAATTGGCGAAAAGTTTATGAATGATCCTGAAATTGTAAAAATTAAAGGAAAAGAATTAACTGCTAACTTAATTGATCAATATTTTGTAAGAGCAAAAGAAAACGAAAAATTTGATATTTTATGTCGATTAATTGATGTTCAAAATCCTGATCTTGCCGTTATTTTTGGCAGAACTAAGAGACGTGTTGATGAATTAACGCGTGGATTACAGGCGCGTGGATACAATGCAGCTGGAATTCATGGCGATCTTTCTCAAACTAAGAGAATGAGCGTTTTGAAAAGATTTCGTAAGGGTAAATTGGATATATTAGTGGCAACTGATGTAGCTGCTCGTGGTTTGGATATTTCTGGCGTTAGTCATGTTTATAACTATGACATTCCTCAAGATCCAGACTCTTATGTTCACCGGATTGGTAGAACTGGACGTGCTGGTCAAAATGGTATGTCAGTAACTTTTGTTACACCAAATGAAATTGGCTACATGCGTACAATTGAACAATTAACGCACAAAAAGATGATGCCACTTAAACCACCAACTGATGAAGAGGCCTTTAAGGGACAATTAAGTGCAGCGAATAAAAAGGTAGCAGAATTATTAGATAGTGATCTTTCTAAATATACTGAAGGAGCAGCCCAGCTTCTTGATGATTACTCTGCGGTAGATTTGGTTGCAGCTTTATTAAAGGATCTATCTAAAGATGCTGAAAGCGTAAAAGTGAAGATTACACCTGAAAAACCATTACCATTTAAATCAAAACATGGTAATAATAATCATCACTTTAAACGTAATTTTAAGCGTGGCGTAGATAGAAATGAAAGATATCACCGTAAGCCAAATGCTCGTCGTGGTGGTAGAAAACATGACTTCGTTATAAAGAAGAAAGACTGATTTTGTTAAAAAGAGCTGTAGTTGCTACAGCTCTTTTTTGTAATATAATGTATCAATGTGTGAGGTAAAAATAATGATTAGAGGCGTAGGCATTGACTCAGTTGAAGTTGAGCGCATGAAGAAGATAGTTGAAAAAGGTGACAAATTCGCCAAAAGAGTATTAACTCCTAAAGAATTTGCACAATATCAACAATTAAATGGAAAACGAAAGGTTGAATATCTTGGCGGACGTTTTTCTTTGAAGGAATCTTTTTCTAAAGCAATGGGAACTGGCTTAGGTAAATATGTTGGTTTTCAAGATATTGAAACTTTATGGGATGATTTAGGTCATCCGGTAATGACGTCAACTAAGTTTTCTGGAAATATTTTTCCTAGTATCACACATGATGATTATGAGGTTATAACATTTGTAGTTTTGGAGGAATTAAATTAATGGTTCCAGGAATTCATCGTCCAGCCGTAGTAAAGGTAAACTTGGGCGCAATTAAGAGAAATCTTGAAAATGAAATGGAGCATCTAGAACCCAATCAAAAGATGCTTGCAGTAGTAAAAGCCAATGGCTATGGCCATGGAGCTGTAGAAGTAGCTAAGGTTGCAAATGAAGTAGGTGTAGCGGGATTTTGTGTTGCAATTCTAGATGAAGCTTTAGAGTTAAGACGAGCTGATATTACTAAAACTATTTTGGTTTTGGGTGTTGTTTCTCCAGAATATGTTCCAATTGCTGCAGTAAATGATGTATCATTAACTGTTCCAAACTTGGAGTGGCTTAAAGAGGCTGAAAAATATTTAAAAGATGCAAATTTACGATTGAAAATCCATATAGGTGTTGACTCAGGTATGGGCCGCATTGGATTTAACGAAGATGCAGATTTTATTGCAGCTAATGAATTTTTAAAAGACAATAATAATTTCTTTGTTGAAGGAATGTTTGCTCATTTTGCTTCAGCTGATAGTAGTGACGAAACTTACTTTAAACATCAATGTGAAAAGTTTAATCATATGAAGAGCTTACTTACTGTCAAGCCCAAATGGATTCATGTGGATAATACTGCGGCAAGTATTTTTCATAATGGAATCAAGAGTGATTTAGTCCGCTTTGGAATTGGTATTTACGGCTTAAATCCATCTTCGAATCCTGATTCACTTGATTTGAAGTCAAATATTGATTTGTATCCAGCTTTATCTTTTGAAAGTGAATTAACTCACGTTAAAACTATTCATCAAGGTGATGGAGTCGGATATGGATCTACATTTGTTGCGGACGAAGATACAATTATTGGAACTGTACCTGTTGGTTATGCGGATGGATTTATTAGAAAATTCCAAGGCTTTAAAGTAAAGGTAGGAGATACTTACTGTCCAATTGTTGGTCGAATTTGTATGGATCAATTCATGGTTAAAATGCCAAAAGAAATGCCACTTGGAACTAAAGTAGTTATTATTTCTGATAATCCTAGTGATCCAAATAACATTAAAGCTGCAGCTGATTATGTTGATACGATTCATTATGAAGTTGCATGTTTGTTAAATGATCGTTTGCCACGTGTATATTATGAAGAATAAAACAAAAGCTCGCTAGCCAATTAGGTTAACGAGCTTTTTAATTAAAAAATGTATCTAGGCTTTTAATTCCCCAGGTTGTTCTGCACTTCGAATTGTGAGACCAGATTGAAGGTCTTCAATTTCAGCAACTACAAATCCCTTCTTTTCAAGACGGTTTACAATTGCTGTCATGGTTTCGCGAGATACGCCAATAGGAAGCGTAAATAAGTTACGGCGAACTAATTCGCCAGTTTTAACATCTAAGGTTAGACAACCAGCAATGTTACTGTACTTAGAAATAATTTTTGTCATTTTAACTAAATTACCACGATCATTGTCGGAAAGAATAGTCAAAACATATGATCCATTCTTAATGTTCCACGCATCAGAAAGCATGTCTAGCAAACGAGAGTGAGTTAAAATTCCGTAAAAATGATTTTCTTCATCCAATACAGCGATGTATGGAAGGTCTTTAATATTAAAGAATACACGGAAAAATGGTGAATTTACTTTGATTGTCTTAGTAGCATTTTTTAATAAGTAAGTTACTGGCAAATTCATATCGCCGCCTTGAGACTTATGACGGTAGATATGCATTTTATAAATGTTACCACGGAAAATAGTTCCTGTATCATCTAAAATAGGAACACAACGAAAGCCAGAATCTTCTAGAACTTTTAATGCTTCGGCAAGAGTGGCTTTTTCATTGACTGTAGTTAAGTAATCTTTTTTATAAACAAGAGATTTGATTAGCATGATTTTCCTCCACACATCTGAATTTTACAAGCCATTATACCATAGTTTTATATAAAAATTAAAGGCTGATTAAACAACTTTAATTTTGAGAAAGAAAAAGCACTCACACAAAGTGAATGCTTTTTCAATAAAATGTTGAAGAATTATTGACGAACTTTTACGCCAGTTTCTTTGAAGGCTTTGTCCATAACTTCCTTCAATTGCTTTGCAGAAGCTTCCATCTTAGCTTGTTCGTCAGCGTTTAATGGCATTTCAATAACTTGTTCCAAACCGTGACGACCAACAACTGCTGGAGTACCAATGTGGATATCGTGTAAGCCGTATTCACCATCCATAGGTACTGAAAGTGGAAGAACTCTGTGTTCGTTGTTCAAGATAGCCTTAGTAATGAATGCTAAAGCAGTACCGATACCGTAGAAAGTAGCACCCTTCTTGTTAATGATGTCGTAAGCCATGTCAGCAACTTCCTTGTGGATTGCTTCAAGCTTGTTTTCACCAACTTCTGGGTGAGCCTTTACCCAGTCGCTAACTTTTACGCCACCAACATTGTTGTAGCTCCATACTGGGAATTCAGTATCACCGTGTTCACCAAGCATGTATGCGTTAACTGAACGTGGGTCAACGTGTTCCATTTCACCGATAACTTTTTGAAGACGACCAGTATCAAGTGAAGTACCTGAACCGATAACACGATCCTTAGGGAATCCTGACATTCTCCAAGTTGCGTGAGTTAAGATATCAACTGGGTTAGCAGCAACTAAGAAAATACCATTGAAACCTGATTCAACGATTGGTTCAACGATTGAAGATAAAATCTTTAAGTTCTTGTTAACAAGGTCAAGACGAGTTTCACCTGGTTTTTGTGGAGCACCAGCAGAAATAACTACTAAGTCAGCATCTTTTGCGTCTGAGTATTCTGCAGAGTAAATAGTCTTTGGTGCAATCCAAGGAGTAGCGTCTGCTAAGTCAATAGCATCACCTTGAGTTCTTTCTTTAACGATATCAACGATACCTAATTCTTGTGCGATACCTTGTTGAACTAATGAGAATGCGTAAGTAGAACCTACAGCACCGTCACCAACAAGAATAATCTTATGAATTTTTTCTTCTGACATTTGCTAATACTTCCTTCCATATTAGTGATTTATTTAACAATAAAGATTATAGCATATTCGAAATTAAATTTTAAAAATATAATTTCTACAAAATGAAATTAAAGAAACAATTAATTAATTGTAAGTAAAGCCTGTGCTATAATCTCAAGAGCGAAAAGATATATATTTGAAAAGTAAATAGGTAAAGAGGGTAAAATCAATGAAGTTAATTGCAGGTTTAGGTAATCCCGGTAAAAAATATGATAAAACCAAGCATAATACAGGTTTTATGGCATTGGACCATTATTTAAATAAGAATAATCTGAATTTAGATAAGGATAAGTTTGATGGCTTATGGACAAAGCAAAAGATCAATGGTGAAGATGTAATTTTTCTTGAACCACAGACTTTTATGAATGATTCAGGAAAGTCAATTGCACAAGTAGCCAATTTCTTTAAAATTGCTCCAGAAGATATTTTGGTTATTCATGATGATATGGATATGCCAATTGGAAAGATTAGAATTCGTGCAAATGGAAAATCAGGAGGTCATAATGGAATTAAAAGTATTATGGCTTGTTTAGGAACTAATAATTTTAATCGCTTGAAGATTGGAATTCGTCATCCTCAAAAAGAAAGTGTTGTTTCTTGGGTATTAAGTCCTTTTAATGATGAACAACAGAAGCTAATGAATACAGCTTTTGAAGTGAGTGAAAATGTCATTAATGATTTCATTAAGGGGAAGAATGCCCAATATTTAATGAATCAGTATAATTAGAATGAATATTACAGAATTACTTAGTAAAGATAAAGAATTAAATACATTTATTGAACAAGCTCCGAAAGAAAAACGTTCGCTTTTAACGGGCGTAAATTCAGGAGCATTTGCTGCTGTTTTAATGCAGATGTTAAAGAAATTGCAGCAGCCTATGATTTTAGTAGAAGATAGTGAAGAAAAAGCACAAACGTTGTTAGATGAACTAGGAAATTTATTACCTGATGATATGGTGTTTAGTTTTCCAGTTGATGCGACAATCGCAACGCAAACGGCGACTGCTTCTCCTGATGAAGTTAGTCAAAGGCTACAAGCATTACAGTTTTTAACTGAAAAGAGAGCTGGAATTGTTGTTGTAACTGCTCAAGCTTTACAATACAAGTTAAGTGATCCACGAGACTTCATTAAGACAAAACAGGTATTTAAGCCAGAAGCTGAATTTGATCTAGATAAATTGACAACTTGGCTAACACATGCTGGATATCGAAGAGAGAGCATTGTAGCCCGGCCTGGAGAATTTGCACGTCGAGGAGATATTCTTGATATTTATCCTTTGGATCAAGAGAATCCGGTTCGTGTTGAATTTTTCGGTGATGAAGTTGACACAGTAAAAGAATTTGATGCAGCAACTCAAAGGAGTTTAGAAGAAAGAAAAAGTATTTCAGTTGGGCCAGCATTAGATAGAGTATTCTCAGATCATAACCTTCATGAAGCTGCAGAAAAGATAAAGTTAGACATGAAAGAATCGATTGCTGATGAAGAAAGTGTAAAAAATCATTTTGTAAAGGCGATTGATTTATTACAAGCCAACGGTCTTCCCGAAAACTATGCATTTTTAATTGACTACTTACTTCCTAAATCATTTAATTTAATCGACTATCTGAATAAAGATGGACTTCTTTTATTTGATGATTGGCAGACAATTAAGAAGAATGTTGCTGATGTTGATGCTCAAAATGAAGCATTTATATCTGAAGAAATAAAATCAGGTGCAATGCTGAACAGTCAAAAATTGCGTCATAATTTTGAACGAGTAATTCAAAGAGCGAAACAGGCACAAGTATTATTCTCGCTTTTTCAAAAGGGAATGGGTCGTTTAAAATTTGAACAAATTCTTAACTTTACTACACGTGAAGTTCAGCAATTTTTTAGTCAAATGCCGTTGATTAAAAGTGAGTTAACACGTTTTGCTAATGAGAAAAGCACGGTTATCTTGCAGGCTGATTCAGAAACGCGTGCGAAACAGATTGCTCAAAATTTAGTTGATTACGGTGTAGATATTCCAATTGTTAAATCAGATCAAATTATAGAAAATAAGTCGCAGATAACTGTAGGCGATTTTGCACATGGATTTGCTATTCCTAGTTTAGATTTGGTTTATTTAACTGAACGTGAACTCTTTAATCAAAGACCACATCATCGAAAGAGAATTAAAACTCTTGAAAATGCTCAGCGTTTGCGAAACTATAATGAACTAAAGCCCGGAGACTATGTTGTTCATGTTAACCACGGTATTGGACGGTTTGAAGGAATAAAAACTTTAGAGTCAGATGGTAAAAAGCGCGATTATATTACTATTACTTATCAACATCATGACCAGTTATTTGTTCCAGCTGATCAATTAGGCCTAGTTCAAAAATATGTAGCTTCTGAAGGAAGAGTTCCACATATCAATAAACTCGGAAGTTCAGAATGGGCAAAAACAAAAAAACGTGTTCAATCAAAAGTTGAAGATATTGCTGATGATTTAATTGAATTATACGCAAAACGTGAGTCAGAAAAAGGATTTGCCTTTAGCCCTGATGATGATTTACAAAAAGAATTTGAGGATGCTTTCCCATATCCAGAAACACCAGACCAACTCCGTTCTATTCGAGAAATTAAGGCTGATATGGAACGACCAAAACCAATGGATCGTTTATTAGTAGGGGATGTTGGTTTTGGTAAAACAGAGGTTGCTCTTCGGGCTGCTTTTAAGGCAATGCGCGATGGAAAGCAGGTAGCTTTCTTAGCTCCAACTACTATTTTGGCCCAGCAGCACTTTGAAAATATGCAGGATCGATTTAAAGATTTTCCAGTAAACTGCGCACTTTTATCACGTTTCCAAACTCCAGCAGAAGTTAAAGAAATAATTGAAGGCGTGAAAAGTGGAAAAATTGATATGGTAGTTGGTACGCACCGCTTACTATCAAAAGATGTGAAATTTAAAGATCTTGGTTTGCTAATAGTAGATGAAGAACAGCGCTTTGGTGTTAAACACAAGGAGCGACTAAAGGAATTAAAAGCTAATATTGATGTTTTAACTTTGACAGCCACACCAATTCCACGTACTCTTCATATGTCAATGGTTGGGGTAAGAGATCTTTCAGTTATGGAAACCCCGCCAACTAATAGATATCCAATTCAAACTTACGTCATGGAAGAGATGCCAAGTATAGTACGCGAAGCAGTTTTAAGAGAAATGAAACGTAATGGCCAGGTATTTTTCTTGCATAATCGAATTGATGATATTGATAAAGTAGTTAGTCGTTTAGAGGAACTAATTCCAGAAGCTAAAATCGAATACATTCATGGTCGAATGAGTGAAAATCAGATGGAAGATATTATGTATCGTTTTTCAAAGAACGAGTTTGATATCTTAGTTACAACTACTATTATTGAAACTGGAGTTGATATGCCGAATGTCAACACGATGATTGTTGAAGATGCTGACCACTATGGATTGAGTCAGCTTTATCAACTACGTGGGCGAATTGGACGAAGTGCGCGATTAGCATATGCATACTTCTTATATCAGCCTAATAAGGTTTTAACGGAGATTGGTGAAAAAAGACTTAGTGCAATCCGTGATTTCACAGAATTGGGTTCTGGCTTTAAGATTGCAATGAGAGATTTATCAATTCGAGGAGCCGGTAATATGCTTGGGAAACAGCAACATGGCTTTATTGACAGTGTTGGATATGATTTGTATGCTCAGATGCTTGATGATGCAATTAAGAAGCGAAAAGGTAAAAAAGTTGCTGTTAAGTCTAATGCAGAAGTTCAATTTAATTTAGAAGCTTATATTCCAGACGAGTATATCTCTGATCAAGAACAAAAAATTGAGTTTTATAAAAAGATTAAAGGCATTAATGATCAAAAAGAAGCAGATAATATTGCGGATGAATTAATTGATCGTTTTGGAGATTATCCACTGCCAGTAGAGAATTTGTTAAATGTATCTGCAGTTAAGGCAGATGCCGATTTAGCTCAAGTAATATCTATTACTCAAAAAGCGGATGATAAATTGCAGGTTATTTTTAATAATCGAGCAAGCGAAGAATTAGAAGGGCCAAATATTTTTAAGGCTTTAGAACATGTGTCACTTCGAGCAAGGATTAATATGGATCCGGAAAAGAGACTAAATGTAATGCTTGAGCTTGAGAAGAATATGAGTACAAGACAATTATTTAAGGAGTTGCATACATTTTTAGAAGCAGCTAGTGATATTGTTCAAAGATAGGAGAACATAATGAGAATCGATAAATTTTTAAAAGTATCCAGATTAGTTAAAAGACGTACTGTCGCTAAAGAAATGGCCGATCAAGGAAGAGTAAAAGTTAATGATCGCGTGGTAAAGTCTAGCTATGATGTAAAATTAGGCGATGTTATTGAAATCGGATTCGGTACTAAACAAATCAAAGCGCGAGTACTTGACTTAAGAGAAACAACCAAGAAGGCGGAAGCAAGCGATTTGTATGAGCTAATTGATTAATGACAATGGAAGAGTAAGGTGTTATATTAATAACAAGTGGTGATATAATTAAGATTTAGAATAATGACGAAAAGGCAGGGACACGTGTATGCAAAGAGGGCCACGACTTTATAATGCCTTAAGCGATGAAGAACGTTTAGCGCGCCTGCGACGCAAAGCCGCTAGGAAAGAAAAAGAAGTTCATCGTGTAAGGAAAAATCGAATTATTGCTTGTTTTGCAATTGCATTTTTAATTTTTGGGCTACAATTAATTATGGTTCATATCCAGACTGGTCGAATTAATAACCAGATTCAAGCAAATAAGACGGAGTTAAATCAAGTTAACAAAACTAATAAGAAATTAAAAGCGCAGGTTGCTGACTTAAAAGATCCTGACTATGTGGCTAAAGTAATTCGTTATAAGTTTTATTATTCTAAATCTGGTGAATCAATTTATACTCTTCCTGAAAAAGAGGAGGATTATTAGTGAAATTTCCAATTGGATTAAGATTAAACGCTAAAATTAACAATATTACTAAACTTGGCTTTTTTGTTACACTTCCCCACCATCATCACGGTCTGATTTTTTATAAAGACTTTGGTGATAAATGGGAGAGTGCCAAAAATAAATACAATATTGGAGATGAAGTACGGGTGGTTATTATTAATAATCACCAAGGAAAAATTTCATTGTCACTAAGCCAGGTAAATAATCCAGATTTAATTGATCCAACTAATGAATTTAAAGAGAGTAAAGATTTTGCTCCATTAGTAAGTTTAGTAGAAGATGCAAATAAGAAAATAGCAAATTTAAAGAATTCAATTGAGTTGAGTGACCAATAGTGGTCACTTTTTTATTTAACAATGACAAAATTTACAAATTTTTTTACTGAAAATAAGATTGAAATAAAAAATAAAAAAGTTTTATTGGCAGCAAGTGGCGGCCCAGATTCGGTTGCTTTACTTCATATGTTGGTTAATTTTTTGCCTGATCCTTCGGAACAATTAATTGTTGCTCATTTAGATCATTGTTTAAGAAGTGACAGTTATTTAGAAAGTGAATTGCTAAATAAATTAGCAGTGACTTTTGATATAAAATTGGTAGAGAAAAAATGGCCAAATGAGTTACATCCTCAAACAGGTATTGAAGCGAAAGCTCGAGAATATCGATATACATTTTTGAAGGATGTTGGTAAAAAATATCAAATTGATTATTTGATGACGGCTCACCATGGTGATGATTTAATTGAAAATATTTTATTAAAGTTTATTCGCTCGGGAGATGCAGCTGAAATGAATAGTCTTCAAATTGTTGGAAGACTCGGCTCAATGCAGTTGCTAAGACCTTTGATTAAATATTCAAAAGCTGAACTTTTAAATTATGATAATCAAAACAATTTAAGTTTTATCGAGGATGAAACTAATTTTGAAGATAATACTTTAAGAAATAGGCTTAGACATCATGTTGTTCCTTTGTTAAAGCAAGAAACAGACCATTTAGTTGATAATGCATATCGTTTCAGCAAGGAAATGGATTTGTTGTCCGACTGTCAAAATAGTTTGTTTGAAAGTATTATGATGCCGGTTGATTTTAAAAATTGGTTACGAGGTCAAATAAAAGACTTGAAAAAACTAAGTGACAATCAATTGCCAGCTTTCTTTGATTATCTAATTTATAAAAAGTGGCATCGGCATGTTCACTTTACTGAAATTTCTTTAAATCAGAGTGCAACTTATAATAAAGATGGTTTTCAGCTGATTTTTTATCAAAATTATTATTATGTAATCAATAAGAGTAAATTACCAGCGATTAATCATAATCGAAAATTAATAAAGTTAGACGAAGAATTCTGTATAAACGGAAAAAAATATTTAATTTCACTCTATAAAAAATCACAAAAGCAAGTTGGCTATTTTTATGGAAAAAAGATGGGGATCTTAGAAGCTGGAAATTTATTACAAGGTAGTAAGTTAAAATTAGCTAATGGAAAGCAAACAAAAGCTAAGAAAAAGTTTGCGGAAAATGGTATTCCTCTGATATTGCGTCCATATTGCTTAACTATTTGGCAAGATAAAGAGCCAGTTTATATTGAAAATGTTTATCGAAATCAAGAATATAATTCAGATTTTGCCCGCTATAATGTATATATTTATTCTTAAGTTTATGCAAAGTCCTATGGTAAAAGTGGATTTTGTGGTAAAATCGTTGGAGTAATTCCAAGAAGTGTCGCGGAGGTTTATAGATGAAAAATAGAAGAAATAGACTGCTTTCTAACGGTCTTTTCTATATCATAGTATTCGTGATCCTCTTGGCTGGAATCAATTGGGCCGTGGGAGGCTCCGGTAGTAATGGTTCCACAGAAAATATCCGTTATTCTCAATTAGTAAAAGATTTAAAAGCGGGTAAAGTCAAGAGTATCAATGTACAACCATCTAATGGTGTATATACGGTTACTGGATCTTATAAGAAAGCTCAAAAGTCAAATAATCAAAATAATAATGGATTTGGACTAATTCCAAGTTCACAAAGTAGTAATGAAGTAACCCGGTTCAGTACTACGATGCTTCAAAATGACTCAATGGTTAAGACAATTTCCGATCTTGCCCAAAAGAGTGGGGCATCTATTTCTGGACAAGGTGAATCTCAATCTGGAACTTGGATCTCTACGATTGTAATGCTTGTTCCAACTTTGATTTTCATTGTCATGCTTTGGATGATGATGAATCAGGGTGGACAAGGTCGTGGCGGCGGCATGATGAACTTTGGTAAGTCTCATGTTAAACCACAAGATCCAAGCAAGAACAAAGTTAGATTTTCAGATGTAGCTGGTGAAGAAGAAGAAAAGCAAGAACTAGTTGAAATTGTTGAATTTTTAAAGAATCCATCAAAATATACTAAACTAGGTGCTAGAATTCCGGCTGGTGTGCTCCTTGAGGGCCCTCCTGGTACTGGTAAGACATTGCTTGCACGTGCAGTTGCTGGAGAAGCTGGCGTACCATTCTATTCAATCTCTGGTTCAGACTTTGTAGAAATGTTTGTTGGTGTCGGTGCTTCTCGTGTACGTGACTTATTTGAAACAGCTAAGAAGAATGCGCCAAGTATCATTTTCATCGATGAAATTGATGCTGTTGGACGTAAGCGTGGCAACGGTGTTAGCGGTGGCCACGATGAAAGAGAACAAACTTTGAACCAATTGTTGGTTGAAATGGACGGTTTCGAAGGTGATGAAGGTGTCATTGTTATGGCAGCTACTAACCGTTCTGATGTTCTTGATCCTGCACTTCTTCGTCCTGGACGTTTTGACCGTAAAGTTTTAGTTGGTCGTCCAGATGTTAAGGGTCGTGAGGCTATTTTAAAGGTTCATGCTAAGAATAAGCCTTTAGCCTCAGACGTTGACTTAAAGGAAGTGGCACGTCAAACTCCGGGCTTTGTTGGTGCTGATCTTGAAAATGTTTTAAACGAAGCTGCTTTAGTTGCTGCTCGTCGTAATAAGACTGAAATTACTGCATCTGATATTGATGAAGCTGAAGACAGAGTTATTGCCGGACCTGCTAAGAAAGACACTGTTATTTCTCCAGAAGAAAGAAAACGTGTTGCCTACCATGAAGCAGGGCACGCAATTGTTGGATTAGTCCTTAGTGATTCTAGAACTGTTCGTAAAGTTACTATTGTACCTAGAGGTCGTGCTGGCGGATACAACATTATGCTTCCAAAGGAAGATGAAAATATCATCACTAAGAAGCAATTAATGGAACAAGTTGCCGGTTTAATGGGTGGTCGTGCAGGTGAAGAAGTAGTTGTTGGTGATAAATCAACTGGTGCTTCAAATGACTTTGAACAAGCTACTAACATTGCTCGTGGGATGGTTACTCAATATGGTATGACTGATGTTGGTATGACTGAACTTGAATCTCCAAGTATGCAATCACCATACGGCACTAAACCATATAGTGAAGCCACAGCTGCTAAGATTGACGAAGCAGTTAAGGAAATTCTTGATGAAGGTCACAAACAAGCTATTGATATCATTAAGAGTCACCGGGAGACGCATAAGATTATTGCAGAAGCACTTCTTAAGTATGAAACTTTGAACGAAAAACAAATTCTTTCATTATTCAAGACTGGTAAGATGCCTGAAAATGATGAAAATGAATTTCCAAGTGAATCTAAGGCTTCAACTTATGAAGAAGCTAAGGCTGCAATGGAAAAGAAGGATCAACAAAGAGAAGAAACTGAAAACAAGGATGATAAAGAAGATATTCATCCACTTCCTGATGATCATAAGAATATTGACGATATTCCACTTAATCCACCATATGAACATAAAGATTCTGATAAAGATAATTCAGATGAAGACAAGGATAAGTAAGGATTTATTGCAAGAGTAATGTTTATATACTCCTTTCTAATACTGAAATTACAGATTTTAGAAAGGAGTTTTTTGGTATTAAGTAAGAATGAAATATTTAAGTAAAAAAGACAAAAAGATTTTAAAGTTAAGCGTAATAAGTTGTTTAACAACAGTAGTGCTCTTTTTCCTTTTATCTACTTTAACGGATTGTAATCCAATCTTGGGTGGAGTTCTATATAGTGGAGATTTACCAAATCAATACTTATCCTTTTTTCAGTATTATCGCCATTTAATGGTTGGCAATTGGAGTAGTGCAGGATTTACTTTCTTAAATGGTTTAGGTGGAGATATGGCTGGAAATATTGGTTATTATCTACTTAGTCCATTGAATTTTGTTGTTTTTCTTTTCCCTGCAAGCAAAATGAATGTAGCAGTATACGTCATAATTCTAATTAAATTAGGATTAATGAGTGGCACTTTTACTTGGTTGACTTTAAAGTGGTTTAAGTTTAATTATCAAGCTTATCCTATCTTTTTAGGAATTGCGTATGGTTTAAGTGGTTATTCTGTAGCTTATGCTGGAAATGTAATGTGGCTTGATGGTTTAGTCCTACTTCCATTAATAGCTTATGCCTTAGTGAGAGGAATTAAGACTAATAAATGGCTTGCCTACACCATTTTACTTGCTTGTGGAATTATTTTTAATTACTACATTGGATACATGATATGTATCTTTTTAGTAATTCTATTTTTTGCATATACGGTTAATAATTTTACAAATCGTAAGTTATTTATTCATCAATTTATTGGATTCGCAATTAGTTCTATTATCAGTGGGTTAATTAGTGCAGTAGTTATTTTGCCGACTTTTCTTAACCTTTCTAGCAATAAACTATCTCAGGCTGACTTCAATTCTAATTTTGAAATTAAGACTTTAATAAGTGGTGGGAAAGCTATATCAAGGCTGTTTATTGGTGATACTTATAATGATTGGGCGCCAATTTTTGTAGGAACTTTAGCTTTAATTGTGTTTGTTCTTTACTTTATTGATTCACATAATTCAATTAAAGAAAGAATTACTAATTTAGTTATTGGATTTATCTTTGTATTAAGCATTACTGTGCCTAAGGTGTACTTGCTCTGGCATGGTGGTCAACAGACTATTGCTTATCCATATCGCTTTGGCTTTATTATTGTATTTTGGATCTTGCTTTTAGCAGCTAAAGAATTATCGAATTTAAGTGAATATAAAAACGAGAATAAAAAGGAAAGGCTTGTTGCAGCTGGAATATATTTATTAGTAAGTTTAGCTGCTGTTTATATTCGACGCCGAATTGGACCGTGGAATATTTATGCTTGGGTTGCTGTTTTAATAGTAATTATTTTTGGAATCTTAGTTTATTTTTCAGATAAAAGATTTGTTCGCGTAACTTTACTTTTAGTAGGATTAATTGAAATCGCGGGCAATGCTTATATTGGCTTGAATCACTTGGGAATGAAGAGTAATGCTTATCCAGCTTATGTTTCTGAAAATCAAAAAATCATTTCAAGAATACCTGCTTCTGATAAGTCGGGACGCCTTGCTAAGAATTATGAGTTGAACAATGACCGCGGGGAAGGATATACTTTCGGCTATCGCGGTATGGAAGAGTTTTCTTCAAATAACGATTCTAGAATTAGTTCTTTGATGACTGATCTTGGTTTTTCAACTTTTCGTTACTTTTATTATTATCAAACTGGTAGTGTAGTTACAGATGCTATTTTTAATGTAAAGGCATTTATTGATAGTTCTTTAACTAATCAAAGTATTTCTCCAGAATATGTTAGCTATGGTTTAAGAAACGATTTAAAAAACCATCCAGTTATCTTAAAGCAAGGAAATAAAACTGTATATCGAAATGAGACTTTGCCATTTGCATTTGCTGGAGGCTTATCTAATAAGTTGAAGTTTAAGGAAGAAAATCCAGTTTATAATCAAAATCTGGTTCTTAATTCTTTGACTCAAACTAAGGAAGATGTTTTAAGCTATAGTTCAAAACAAGCAAAAATAGAGTCTAATAATATTAAACTTAAATTTGCTAAGGAAAAGTTTAAATCAGAGAGGATCACTCAAGATAAACCAGGTACAATGACTTTTACATACGATAATTTGAAACCAAAACAGGTTGGATATATTAGGTTCAGTAAAAACTTAATGGATCAAATTATTGTTTTAGATAGTTATCAATTGAAGCAGAATCCAGATTATAGACTTCCATTCACAGTAGCTATTAATGGTAAAAATATCCATCTACAACAATATACGGATCAACTTATTGGTGTTCAGGCAGATAAAGATGGAAAACTTACAATTAAAATGACTTTGGATGGAAGAGCAAACCGAGTTGACTTCAAGTATCCACGTTTTGTAAGTATTAATCAATCAGCTTTAACTAATAAGGTAAATAAGGCTAATAGCAGACGAATGGAGTTTTCTGCCTTTAGAGATAGTTATGTGGCTGGAAATATAAAAATTGGTAAAAATGAAAGCTTGGTAACTACGATTCCTTACAGTAAAGGTTGGAAAGCAGAAGTTGATGGGAAACCTGCTAAAATTAATCGTACTTTAAAGGTGTTTATTGGCTTAAAGATGAAGCCAGGTGTACATCAAGTGACGTTAAGATATAAGACACCAGGTTTACTGATCGGTGCTTTAATAAGCATTGTAGGAATAATTTCTTTAGTAATTTATACTTGGTATTTAAAGAAAAACAAACAAGCTGATAAATCAAGTAATGAGAATAAATAAGTAATACACCCCTCTAATGTTTGTTTTTAGAGGGGTGTATTTGGGAATAAGGCTAAGAATGAAACATTTGAGTAAAGAAAATAAGAAGGTTATAAAGCTAAGCAGTATTAGTTTTGTAATTACCATCATAATTTTTGGAATTATATCAGCCTTGGCACACGCTAATCCATTTTTTGGTGGTGTGTTATGGGGCGGAGATTTACCTGATGAATATTTGTCATTTTTTCAATATCTTCGCCACTTGCTTTTAGGAAACTGGGGTAGTTTACAATTTAGTTTTTCTAATGGATTAGGTGCGGATATGGCAGGTAATATTGGTTATTATCTTGCAAGTCCATTTAATTTAATTATTTTGCTATTTCCAGCAAGTCAAATCAATATAGCTCTCTACGTAATAATTGTTATTAAGTTAGGGTTAGCCAGTGCTGCATTTACTTTTTTGATTTTGAAACTTTTTAAATTCAAAAATCAAATCTACTCAATTCTACTTGGTATTATTTATGGGTTAAGTGCGTATTCTATTGGTTATGCAGCAAACTTAATGTGGCTTGATGGTGTAATTTTACTTCCATTACTTGTTTATTCCTTACTTAGGGGTATAACAAAGAGAAAATGGATTCTTTATACTATCTTGCTAGCCTGTGCAATTATTTTTAATTACTATATTGGCTACATGATATGTATTTTCATGGTACTTGCCTTTCTAGCTTATATAATCAATTATTTTAGAGAAAAAAAGATTTTTATTAGGCAAGTAGTGGAATTTGCACTTAGTTCATTGATCAGTGGCTTGATGAGTGCAGTTATTACATTACCAACATGGATGAATTTAGCTAATAATAAGTTAACAGAACATACTATTAACGAAGGCTTTAGATTAAGTCCTATTTCTTCAGCAGCTAAAAGTATTTCTGCTTTGTTTATGAAGAATTCTTTCAATGGGTCGCCGCTTTTATTTGTTGGAACGCTAGCAATTATTGTTTTTATTTTATATTTTATTGATAATAAAAATTCGCGTAGAGAAAGAATTATTAATTTAGTAATTGGCCTTGTTTTTGTACTTAGCTTAATACAAACAAAGATCTATCTTTTCTGGCATGGGGGTCAAAAACCAGTTGGTTTTCCATATCGCTTTAGCTTTATTATTATTTTTTGGATTTTGCTTTTAGCAGCTAAGGAATTAACAAATTTAGATCTAAGTAAAAGACAGTTGATCTGGGCTGCTGGAATTTATTTAGCACTTGGATTAATAGTTGTTATCCTGAGAAAACACTATGGAAATTTCGATAGTTATCTATTAATTTCATTGAGTTTAATAGTTATTTTTAGTATTCTCTTATACTTTGCTGGTAATAAGGCAATCCGCTTTATTTTGGTAATGATTGGCGTAATTGAAATAGCTGGTAGTGGATATTTGGCTTTGAGTCGAATGGGAATGAAAAGTAATGTTTACTCTAGCTATATCACAGAAAATCAACAATTATTTAATTCTTTACCAGCAAGTATTAAAAAGCAAAGAATTGCTAAAAATTATTTTTTAAATAATGATCGCGGTGAAAGTTATGCATTTGATTATAAAGGTGTAGAAATTTTTTCTTCTAACAATGATCCTAGAATCAGTGCATTATATGCTAACTTGGGTTTATCTGCATATGGTTATTATTATTTTTATAAAACTGGCACAGTTGTCACTGATGCGATCTTAAATGTTGGTACTTTTATCAATAGTTCTTTAGCTAGTCAAAGTATTTCTCCTGAATATATTAGTTATGGTTTAAGAGATGATTTGAAAAATAATCGTGTTTTACTAAGAAGGAAGCAGTACACGGTTTATCAAACTCAAAGTCTGCCAATTGCTTTTGCCGGTAACTTATCAAATAATTTAAAATTTAAACAAGATAATCCAATTTATAATCAAAATTTGGTTTTAAATTCTTTAACTGAAACTCGGGGAGACGTTTTAACTTATAGTAAAAAGAAGACTAAAACTAAATTAGAAAATGCTAGCGTAGAGCAAAAGAATAATAAAATTGAAATTACTAGAACGTCTGATAAAGCTGGAAGCGTCATTTTTACTTATACTGGTTTAAAACCGCGAGAAGTTGCATATGTAATGCTAGATAAAGATTTGATGGGCTTTGCGGATCCACTGACTACTTATCATGCAAGACAAGTCGGAAAAGTTAAAAACGACTTAAGCTTAGTTGTTGATAAAAAGGATGTGCGTCTCCAGCCTCAAGTTAAACAATTAGTTGGTGTTCAAGCTGATCAGGACGGACAAGTGCAAATTAAGTTAGTTCTAGATGGCGATAAACGTTCATTAAGAATGAATTTACCACGCTTAGTTAATATTAATTCGAATTTATTAGAAGCAAAGCTTTCAAAAGTTAATAAATCTCAGGCCTTAAAATTATCCAAATTTAATAACGACTATTTAGCTGGAAGAGTAAAAATATCAAAGGATGAGAATTTGGTAACTACAATTCCTTATAACAAGGGCTGGAGAGCAGAAGTTGATGGAAAAGACGTTAAAATTAATCGAACTTTAGGTGTATTTATTGGCTTGAAGATGAAACCAGGCAAGCATTCAGTAGTTTTGAGATATCAAACCCCTGGATTGCTTATTGGAGCTTTAACAAGTATTATAGGTATAATCCTACTAGTTATATTTAATTTGTATTTAAAAAAGAAAAAGTATTAGTCAAAGAATAAAGTCTATGTTTTATAGGCTTTATTTTTTAGGAGGAGAAAATGAGCGATTATTTAGTTAAAGCGATTGATAAAACTAAAAATTTAAGATTAATTACTGTAAATGCTAAAGACTTAGTAAGTGAAGCACAAAAAAGACATGACACTTGGAGTGCATCATCAGCTGTATTAGGACGAACTTTAATTGGTGGTCTTCTTTTATCAGCTGCATTGCTGAAGGATAAAGATGAATTGACAGTAAGATTACTTGGAAATGGACCTGTAGGAGCTACGGTAGTAACTGCAAAGGCTGATTTAATGATCAAGGGTTATGTTCAAAATCCGCATATTGCACTTCCTCCTAAAAAAGATGGTCATATTGATGTAGCTAAGGCTGTTGGCGAAGGATGGCTTGAAGTAACCAAAGATCAAGGATTAAAACAACCTTATACAGGTCAAGTACCAATTGTAAGTGGAGAGATTGCAGAAGATTTTACATATTATTTAGCAAAATCAGAACAAATTCCGTCAGCTGTTGGTCTTTCTGTTTTTGTTGAGCCTAATAATAGCATTGGAGCTGCTGGAGGTTTTGTATTACAGGCTTTACCAGGTGCTAGTGATGAACAATTAGCTCAAGTTGAAAAGAGAATCAAGGCTTTGCCTAATCTTTCAACTTTGTTTTTAGATGGTATGACTCCTGAAAATCTGGCAGAAAGAATTTTAGGTACTGATTGTAAAATTTTGGATAAGGAAAATGTATCCTTTGCATGTGATTGTTCAAAAGAAAAGTACAGTAAGATTTTAGCTACTTTAAAACCAGAGCAATTAAAGAAAATGATTGAAAAAGATCATGGTGCTGAACTTATTTGTCGTTTTTGTAAAGAAAAGTATCACTTTACTGAAGATGAATTAAAAGATGTACTTAAGAAAGCAAATTAAAGTGGTGTGCAATGAATAGTTTTGCTATGATATTAGGTATTTGAAAGGATGAGCAAGTGTGAAAAACGATAGTTGGAAAATTAGGGATGTTGAAATTCCTAATCGTGTAGTAGTTGCACCTATGGCTGGAATTTCAAATGCTGCTTTCCGAGTAGTATGTAAGGAATTTGGGGCAGGATTAGTTGTTTGTGAAATGATTTCTGATCATGGAATTATTTATCGCAACAAAAAAACTCTTGAGATGTTAACAGTTGATCCACGTGAACATCCAATGAGTATCCAAATTTTTGGTGGTAGTGAAGAGACATTAGTTGAAGCTGCGCACTATGTTGATACACATACTGCAGCTGATATTATTAACATCAATATGGGATGCCCTGTTCCCAAAGTAACTAAAACAGACGCAGGAGCTAGATGGCTGTTAGATCCAAATAAGATCTATCAAATGGTTCATGCCGTAGTTAGAAACGTGAAGAAGCCAGTAACTGTAAAGATGAGAACTGGTTGGGATCAAAAGCATATCTTTGCTGTCGAAAATGCCCTTGCTGCTCAAGAAGCAGGCGCTAGTGCAGTGGCAATGCATGGACGTACAAGAAAACAAATGTATATGGGCGAAGCTGATTGGGAGACTTTAAAGGATGTAGCAGATGCATTAACTATTCCTTTTGTTGGTAATGGGGATGTTACCACTCCTGAAAAAGCTAAGGCTATGCTTGAAGACGTTGGTGCAGATGCTGTAATGGTAGGAAGAGCTGCTTTAGGTAACCCATGGATTATTAAAGACATGGTTCATTATTTAGATACTGGTGAAAAATTACGTCCGCAAACAGTTGAAGAAAAGGTTGCAACAGCTAAAAATCAATTAAATGGACTGATTGAACTTAAAGGTGAAAAGGTTGCAGTTCCTGAATTTAGACGCCAAGCAGCGTATTATTTAAAAGGAATTCCCCGTTCAGCTCGAACCCGTGCTAAAATAAATGATGTTTGGACGAAAAAAGAAGTTTTTGACTTGTTAGATGATTTTGTGGAAAAATATGAAGCGAGACAAAAGCAAATTAACCAATAAAAGGAGTTTTTAGAGTGGCAAAGAATGAAATGAACGACCAACTAATCGCTCGTCGTGAAAAGATGGACGAAATGCGTGAAAATGGTATTGAACCTTTTGGTGTGAGAAAGTTTGATCGTCAAGACTTAGCTCGTACTTTAAATGAAAAGTATAGTAACGAAGATAAAGATGAATTGAATGCTGATATGCCTGTAACTAAAATTGCAGGGCGTATGCTTGCAAAACGCGGTAAGGGTAAGGTAGGATTTGCCGATCTTTATGACCGTACTGGTAAGATCCAAATTTATGTACGTAAAGATATTGTTGGTGAAGATAACTACAAGATCTTCAAAAAGTCTGATATCGGTGACTTCTTAGGTATCGATGGTGAAGTAATGAAGACTGACACTGGTGAGTTAACTATTCGTGCAACTCATATTACTTTCCTATCAAAGGCTCTTCGCCCATTACCTAATAAGTGGGATGGCTTAAAAGATGTTGAACAAATTTATCGTCAACGCTACCTTGATTTAATTACAAATCGTGATAGTTACATGCGTTTCGTTCATCGTACTCAAATTATTCAAGCTATTCGTGACTATTTGAATAATAAGGACTTCTTAGAAGTTGAAACTCCAGTTCTTCACAATATTCCAGGTGGTGCCGAAGCACGTCCATTTATTACCCACCACAATGCTTTGGATATTGATCTTTACATGAGAATTGCTTTGGAACTTCCTTTGAAGCGTTTGATTGTCGGTGGTATGGAAAGAGTTTATGAAATTGGTCGAGTATTCAGAAATGAAGGACTTGATACTAAGCACAATCCAGAATTTACTGAACTTGAAACTTATGCTGCATACTGGGACTTCCATGATGTAATGGATGAAGCAGAAGGAATTATTAGAGCAGCCGCTAAGGTTGTTTCACCAGATGGTAAGATCAACTATCAAGGTACTGATATTGACTTAGGTAAGCCATTCCGTCGTGTTCATATGGTTGATTTAATCAAAGAAAAGACTGGTGTTGACTTCTGGAAGCCAATGACTATTGAAGAAGCTAGAAAAGTTGCTGACGAACATCATGTTCACTATGAAAGCTACTGGAAAGTTGGTCATATCATCAACGCATTCTTTGAGGAATTCGGTGAAGGTTCAATCGTTCAACCAACTTTTGTTTACGGACATCCTGTAGAAGTATCACCACTTGCTAAGAAGAATGCTGATGACCCAAGATTTACTGATCGTTTTGAAATCTTCATCATGGGTGCAGAATACGGTAATGCATTCTCAGAATTAAATGATCCAGATGATCAACGCCACCGTTTCGAAGAACAAATGGCTGAAAGAGAAGCTGGTAACGACGAAGCCGATATGATTGACGAAGATTATCTTCGTGCTATGGAATTCGGTATGCCTCCTACAGGTGGTTTAGGTATTGGTATTGACCGTTTGGTAATGCTATTAACTGATGCTCCAGCTATTCGTGATGTTTTACTCTTCCCAACAATGCGTCCTGAAAAGGTTGAAAGTGTTGATGCTGAAGTTAAGGCTGATATGGAAAAGAAGAATAAATAAAGTTGAAAAATAGATCATCATTAATGATGATCTATTTTTTTGAAATTTTTCAAAAAAACACTTGCAATAAGATGATGTTTTGCTATACTAATAAATGTACTGCGGAAGTAGTTCAGTGGTAGAACATCACCTTGCCATGGTGGGGGTCGCGGGTTCGAATCCCGTCTTCCGCTCCAGTATAAAAGACTCACCGAAGCGTGAGTCTTTTTTGTTATTCGGGATGTGGCTCAGCTTGGTAGAGCGCTACGTTCGGGACGTAGAAGTCGCAGGTTCAAATCCTGTCATCCCGATTGAATATTATTTTATTAAAAAGTTCGTCTTGGGTTAGAAAGACGAACTTTTTTGTATATAATGTTCATGAAAATATCAAATGGTTTACATTTACTAAATGTAAGTGATAATATATTTGTCTAAAGATTGTAATATTGATCTTAAAAGAAGTAAGGCGGTGCAAAATGGAAAAATCATATAGTGATAGTGCAAAAAATGTTCTTGAAATTGCTAAAGAGCAAGCACAAAACTTTCACCATCGAATTATTGGAACGGAGCATGTTTTGCTTGCTTTAGTAATTGAAGCTAACGGAGATGCTGGTAAGCTTTTGCGTGAAAGAAATGTAACACCAACCTTAGTGCGAGAAGAAATTGAGAGATATACAGGCTATGGTTCAAGTCCCAAGGCTACATATATGGAAATGTCCCCACGTCTAAGCTTAGTTTTAAACTTTGCTAAACAAAAATCTGACGAACTAGGGACACCTCAAATTGAAACAAAACATATTTTGTTAGGTTTACTAGCCAGCGATCAAATTTTAGCAAGCTTGATTTTAAAAAACATTGGTGTAGACCCACGTGATTTAAGTCAAGATATAAATGACAGTTTTATGGATGACACTGGACAAGAAAATAATACTTTGGGGATGTCATCTTCAACTGGAACTAAAAAGGGTAAGTCTCTAACGCCTAATTTAGATAAAGTAAGTGTCAATTTGAATAAACGAGCACGTGAAGGTGCAATTGATCCGGTAATTGGGAGAGATAAGGAGATAAAACGAGTAATTCAAATTCTATCTCGAAGAACTAAAAATAATCCAGTTTTAGTAGGAGAACCCGGAGTTGGTAAAACAGCGGTAGCCCAAGGAATTGCTTCGGCTATTGTGAATCGAGAAGTTCCTGACAATTTAGCTAAGAAACGTGTAATGGCTTTAGATATGGGAAGCTTAATTGCTGGAACAAAATACCGCGGTGAATTTGAAGATAGAATGAAGAAAATTTTAAAAGAAATTCAACGTGATGGTTCAGTTATTTTGTTTGTAGATGAAATGCATACGTTGATTGGTGCTGGCGGAGCAGAAGGTGCAATTGATGCTTCAAATATTTTGAAACCATCTTTAGCTCGTGGTGACATTCAGATGATTGGTGCAACTACTTTTGACGAATATCAAAAGTACATTGAAAAAGATCAAGCTTTGGCAAGACGTTTTCAACAGGTAAAGATTGGTGAACCTTCAAAAGAAGAAACTGTGGATATTTTAAAAGGCTTAAGACCAAAATATGAAAAGTTCCACAATGTAAAAATTGAAGATGAAGCAATTAAGGATGCCGTAGAGTTTTCAACTAGATATATTGCAAATCGGTTCTTGCCAGATAAGGCAATTGATTTGATTGATGAAGCTAGTGCAGCTGAAAAAATTCAAGCCATTGGTAAGGTGGATCCTCGATTAACTAAGCTAGATACTCAAATTAATGATGTGATTCATCAAAAAGAACAAGCTGCTGAGAATCAAAACTTTGTTAAAGCTGCTAAGTTACGTGATGAAGAAAGCAAACTTACAAAAAGCCGAGATAAATTAGTTGAAAAGGTTGAAAATAGGAACTCTAAGAAAGCAATTGTTGATTCAAATAAAATTGCCCAAATTGTATCTGAATGGACTGGCGTGCCAGTAACTCGAATGAAGAAGAGCGAAACTAAACGTTTAGCCCACTTAGAAAGTATTTTACATGAACGAGTAATTGGACAAGATAAAGCAATTAGTGCAGTAAGTCGTGCAATCAGACGTAGTAGAAGCGGTATTAAAGATGAAAATCGTCCAATTGGATCTTTCTTATTCTTAGGCCCTACTGGAGTGGGTAAGACTGAATTGGCTAAAGCTTTAGCGGCAGCAGTATTTGGTTCAGAACGCAACATTATTCGTGTAGATATGTCTGAATACATGGATCAAGTTGCGACTAGCAAATTAATCGGCTCTGCACCTGGTTATGTTGGCTATGAAGAAGGTGGTCAACTTTCAGAAAGGGTAAGACGTAATCCTTATTCAGTAATTTTGCTAGATGAAGTTGAAAAAGCTCACCCAGATGTCTTTAATTTACTTTTGCAAGTTTTAGACGAAGGATTTTTAACTGATTCTAAGGGAAGAAAAGTTGATTTTAGAAATACAATTATTATTATGACTTCTAACCTAGGATCACGCAGCTTGCAAGAAGATAAGACGGTTGGATTTGCGGCTGATAATGAAGATAAGAATAAGATTCAACAAGAAAAAGTTTCAGCAGCTGTTAAGCAATTCTTTAGACCAGAGTTTTTAAATAGAATTGACGAAACTGTTGTCTTTGATAGTTTAACTAAGGAACAATTGCGTGAAATTGTTAGTTTAATGACAAGCCATTTAGTTGATAGATTAGCTAGAAAAGATATCACGTTGAAAATATCACCAGCAGCCTTAGATGTTTTAGCTAAAGACGGTTTTGATCCCGAAATGGGAGCACGTCCTTTACGTCGTGCAATCCAACATGAACTTGAAGATGTAATTGCTGAAGATTTGATTAGCGAGAAAGTTAAGGCAGGTCAAACCGTAAAGATTGGTGCACGTCAAGGAAAATTGAAGTTTACAGTTGTTGGTGATAGTAAGTCTCTAGTTAAAAATTAGTTTTTTGACAAATTAGTAATATAAGTGTAAAATACTAAACGTTTAAAAGGCTGAAATTCAGGATTTCGCTGATCTATTGTCCAGCGAGATGATAAAACAAAAACGACATTTACGTTGTTTTTGTTTTTTTGTACCCAAATTTTGACTTTTTGCAATTTGTAACACAAATGTAATATTTAGATTCTTATATAAGAAAGGATGTTTTCTTTGTTAGGACACGCTGTGAACTACGGTAGTCACCGGACAAGACGTAGCTTCTCTCGAATTAAAGAAGTATTGAAGTTACCTAACTTGACTGATGTACAAACGCAATCTTACAAGTGGTTTCTTAATGAAGGTATTCGTGAAATGTTTGATGACATTATGCCGATTTCAGACTTTTCAGGAAAACTTTCTTTAGAGTTTGTTGACTACAAACTTTTGAAACCAAAATACACTCTTGAAGAAGCACGTGATCATGATGCTAATTATTCTGCTCCACTTCATGTAACTTTGAAGTTAACTAACCATGAAACTGGAGAAATTAAGACTCAAGATGTCTTCTTTGGAGAATTTCCATTAATGACAGATTCAGGTACTTTCGTTATTAATGGTGCTGAGAGAGTTATTGTTTCTCAGTTGGTTAGATCTCCTGGTGTTTACTATCATTCAGATTTTGATAAAAATGGCCGTCAAATTTTTGGTGCTACAGTTATTCCTAACCGTGGTGCATGGCTTGAATATGAAACTGATGCTAAAGATTTAGCTTATGTTCGTATCGATCGTACTCGTAAGCTTCCTTTAACTGTTTTAATTCGTGCTTTAGGATTTGGTTCTGATAGTGAAATTGCGGATATGTTTGGTGAAAGTGATTCACTTCGTTTCACTTTAGAAAAAGATATCCACAAGAATCCTGCTGATTCTCGCGTTGCAGAAGCATTAAAGGATATTTACGAAAGATTACGTCCAGGTGAACCTAAGACAACTGATTCATCTCGTTCACTTTTATATGCTAGATTCTTTGATCCAAGAAGATATGATTTAGCTCCAGTTGGTCGTTATAAGATCAATAAGAAACTTTCTTTAAAGAATCGTTTACTAAGACAAACTTTGGCTGAAACTTTAGCTGATCCTGATACTGGTGAAATCATTGCTAAGAAGGGCGATGTAGTAACTCATGAAGTACTTGATAAGTTATCTCCTTACTTAGATCGTGATGATTTTAAGATGGTAACTTATGAACCCTCAAAAGAAGGGGTATTGTCTGATCCAGTAACAGTTCAGGAAATTAAAGTATATTCTAAAGTGGATCCTGAACGTGTCGTTAAATTAATGTCTAATGGTCATATTGCTGATGATGTTAAGCACTTAACCCCAGCTGACGTATTGGCATCAATTAACTACTTCTTTGATCTTCAAGACAACATTGGAACTACTGATGATATCGATCACTTGGGTAACCGTCGTATTCGTCGTGTTGGTGAATTACTTCAAAATCAATTTAGAATTGGTTTAGCAAGAATGGAACGTGTTGTACGTGAAAGAATGTCTATTCAAGATATTTCTACTGTTACACCACAACAATTAATTAACATTCGTCCTGTTGTTGCTTCAGTTAAGGAATTCTTTGGTTCCTCACAGTTGTCACAGTTCATGGACCAAAACAACCCACTTGGTGAGTTAACTCACAAGCGTCGTATGTCTGCTTTAGGACCTGGTGGTTTGTCTCGTGACCGTGCTGGTTATGAAGTTCGTGATGTGCACTATACTCACTATGGTCGCTTATGTCCTATTGAAACACCCGAAGGACCTAACATTGGTTTGATTAACTCATTAGCAACTTATGCTATTGTTAATAAGTACGGTTTTATTGAAACTCCGTATCGTCGTGTTTCTTGGGATACTCATAAGGTTACTGACAAGATTGATTACTTAACTGCTGATGTTGAGGATAATTACATCATTGCTGGTGCCAACGCTCCATTAAACGAAGACGGCTCATTCAAAGATAAAATTGTTTTAGCCCGTCACAAGGAAGATAACCTTGAAGTTACACCCGATAAAATTGACTACATGGACGTTATTCCTAAACAGGTAGTTTCAGTAACTTCTGCATGTATTCCTTTCCTTGAAAACGATGACTCTAACCGTGCTTTGATGGGTGCTAACCACCAACGTCAAGCTGTTCCATTGATTAATCCACATGCACCAATCGTTGGTACTGGTATGGAATATCGTGCTGCTCACGACTCTGGAGATGCATTAGTAGCTAAGGCTCCTGGTGTAGTTGAATATGTTGATGCAAACGAAATTAGAATTAGAAGAGATGACGATACTTTAGATAAGTATGTTCTTGAAAAATTCCGTCGGTCAAATGCAACTAAGAACTACAACCAAACTCCAGCTGTTAAGCAAGGCGAGCGAGTAGTAGCTGATGAAGTTATTGCTGACGGTCCAGCAATGGAAAATGGTGAACTGGCTTTAGGTCAGAACCCAATTATCGCCTTTTTAACCTGGAACATGTATAACTATGAAGATGCCGTAATGATTTCTGAACGTATGGTTAAAGATGATGTCTACACTTCTATTCATATTGAAGATTATGAATCAGAAGCTCGTGATACTAAACTTGGACCTGAAGAAATCACACGTGAAATTCCAAACGTTGGTGAAGATGCACTTAAAGATCTTGACGAAGAAGGTATCGTACGTATTGGTGCCGAAGTTCAAGATGGTGATATCTTAGTTGGTAAGGTAACTCCTAAGGGTGTTACTGAATTATCTGCTGAAGAACGTTTGCTTCACGCAATCTTTGGTGAAAAGGCTCGTGAAGTTCGTGATACTTCCTTGCGTGTACCACATGGTGGTGGCGGTATTGTTCAAAACGTACAAGTCTTCACTCGTGAAGCAGGAGATGAATTACCACCTGGTGTAAACAAGATGGTTCGTGTCTACATTGTTCAAAAGCGTAAAATTCAGGTTGGTGACAAGATGTCTGGTCGTCACGGAAACAAAGGTACTATTGCCTTAGTTTGTCCTGAAGAAGATATGCCATACTTACCAGATGGTCGTCCAGTAGATATTTGTTTGAACCCAATGGGTGTGCCTTCACGTATGAACATTGGACAGGTTCTTGAATTACACTTAGGTATTGCTGCTAAGCAATTAGGTATTCATGTTGCTACTCCAGTATTTGATGGTGCTTCTGAAGATGATATGTGGGAGATGGTTCGTGAAGCTGGTATTGGTAAAGACGGAAAGACTGTTCTTTACGATGGACGTACTGGTGAGCCATTCCACAACCGTGTTTCAGTAGGTATCATGTACTACTTGAAGTTGACTCACATGGTTGACGATAAGATCCACGCACGTTCAATCGGGCCTTACTCACTTGTTACTCAACAACCACTTGGTGGTAAAGCACAATTTGGTGGACAGCGTTTCGGTGAAATGGAAGTTTGGGCTCTTGAAGCTTATGGTGCTGCATACACATTGCAAGAAATCTTGACTTACAAGTCAGATGACGTTGTTGGTCGTGTAAAAGCATATGAAGCTATTGTTAAGGGCGAAAGGATTCCAAAACCTGGTGTTCCAGAATCATTCCGAGTTCTTGTTAAGGAACTTCAATCTCTTGGTTTGGATATTAAGGTCTTAGATATGGACCATAAGGAAATCGAGTTACGTGATATGGATGACGATTCTAACGATCACTTTAATATCGATACTTTATCTAAACTTGCTGAGCAGCAGGAGAAGAAAAAGTTGGCCGAAGAAGCTGCAAAGAAAGATGATAAATCAGCTGAACCTGTAGATGAGAGTGATTCTTCATCTGATAATAAGGTTTCTAAGTAATCTAGGAGGTTAAACTTTTGATCGACGTAAATAAGTTTGAAAGTATGCAAATTGGTTTGGCTTCTCCAAACAAGATCAGAAGTTGGTCTTATGGCGAAGTTAAAAAGCCAGAAACTATCAACTATCGTACTTTGAAACCAGAAAAAGATGGTTTGTTCGATGAAAGAATCTTCGGACCAACTAAGGACTGGTCTTGTGCTTGTGGTAAGTACAAGGGTATTCGTTACCGTGGCATTGTTTGTGATAGATGTGGTGTTGAAGTTACTTCTGCTAAAGTTAGAAGAGAACGTATGGGTCACATTGAACTAGCTGCACCGGTTTCACATATCTGGTATTTCAAAGGTATCCCTTCACGTATGGGATTAGTCTTAGATATTTCACCTCGTGCATTGGAAGAAGTAATTTATTTTGCTGCTTACATTGTAATTGATGCAGGTGATACTGATCTTGAAAATAAACAACTTCTAACGGAAGCTGAATATCGTGAAAAGAAAGCAAAATTTGGTAACCGTTTTGAAGCTAAAATGGGTGCCGAAGCTGTAAAAGAACTTCTTGAACAAGTAGATATTGATAAGGAAGTTCATGACTTAAAAGAAGAATTAAAGACTGCTACTGGTCAAAAGAGAACTCGTGCTATCAGAAGATTAGATATCTTAGATGCATTTAAGAACTCTGGTAATAAGCCATCATGGATGGTTATGGATTGTATTCCAGTTATTCCACCAGACTTAAGACCAATGGTTCAACTTGACGGTGGACGTTTTGCTACTTCTGATTTGAACGATTTATATAGACGTGTAATTAACCGTAACAACCGTTTGAAGAGATTGTTAGACTTAAATGCACCAAGAATTATTGTTCAAAATGAAAAGCGTATGCTTCAAGAAGCTGTTGATGCATTAATCGATAACGGTAGACGTGGCCGTCCAGTGGTCGGACCAGGTAACCGTCCGCTTAAGTCTCTTTCTCACATGTTGAAAGGTAAGCAGGGACGTTTCCGCCAAAACTTACTTGGTAAACGTGTTGACTATTCAGGTCGTTCAGTTATTGATGTTTCACCTAAATTGAAATTTTATCAATGTGGTGTACCACGTCCAATGGCTCTAGAATTATTTAAGCCATTTGTAATGCATGAATTAGTAAAACGCGGGTTAGCATCTAATATTAAGAATGCTAAGCGTAAGATTGATCGCGAAGATGATGATATTTGGGACATCTTAGAAGATGTTATTAAGGAAAGACCAGTTCTTTTGAACCGTGCCCCTACTCTTCACCGTCTAGGTATTCAAGCATTTGAACCAGTTTTGGTAAATGGTAAGTCAATTCGTCTTCACCCACTTGCTTGTGAAGCTTACAATGCCGACTTTGATGGGGACCAGATGGCTATTCACGTTCCATTGTCTGATGAAGCTGTAGCAGAATCTCGCTTACTTATGTTAGCTGCTCACCATATCCTTGCTCCTAAAGATGGTAAGCCAATCGTTACTCCTTCACAGGATATCGTTTTAGGTAACTATTGGTTAACTCAAGCTGAACGTGGTCGTGAAGGTGAAGGGATGATTTTTGATTCACCAGCAGAAGCAGCTATTGCTTATGCAAATGGTGATATTCACTACCATACTCGTATCGGTTTGGCAGCTGATTCAATGCCTGAAAAGCCATGGCCAAAAGGTTATGAACATGGAATTTTTGTGACTACTTATGGTAAGTTAGTCTTCAATCAAATTTTTCCTAAGGACTTTTTCTACATTAACGATCCTACTCAAGAAAATCTTACTCATCCGCTTGATGAGAGATACTTCTTGCAACCAGGTGAAGATATTCATGAGAAGCTTGATAATATGAAGCTTGGACAAGCCTTTAAGAAGGGCTTCTTGTCAGATTCTATTGCACAGATCTATAAGGATTACAAGGTTCAAAGAACTTCAGACTTCTTGGATGATTTAAAGGAATTAGGTTACACCGTATGTACAACTTCTGGTTTAACTATTGGTGTTGAAGATATTCCGACAATCACTGATAAGGATGACATCGTTGCTGAAGCTCGTAAGAAAGTTGATGTTGTGTCTAAACAATATCGTCGTGGTTTAATCACTGATGAAGAAAGACATGATCGAGTAATTAGTATTTGGAATAACTGTAAAGACATTGTTCAAAATGAAATTGCTCAAATTCATGCACCAAGAAACCCAATTACAATCATGGCCGATTCTGGTGCTCGTGGTAACATTTCTAACTTTACTCAGCTTGCTGGTATGCGTGGTTTGATGGCCGCTCCTAACGGAGGAATGATGGAAATTCCTGTTACTTCAAACTTCCGTGAAGGTTTGTCTGTTTTGGAAATGTTCATGTCCACTCACGGTGCTCGTAAGGGTATGACGGATACTGCCTTGAAGACTGCCAACTCTGGTTACTTAACTCGTCGTTTGGTAGACGTAGCTCAAGATGTCATTATTCGTGAAGAAGATTGTGGTACTGATCGTGGTTTAACTGTTCACGCAATTACTGAAGGCGATGAAATGATTGAACCATTATTTGACCGTTTAGTTGGTCGCTACACTTCTAAGAGTGTTTACGATCCAGAAACTCATGAAGTAATTTGTCCAGCTGATGTCTTAATGGACGAAGATATGGCTCATAAGATCGTTGATGCCGGAGTTACTGAAGTAACAATTCGTTCCGTATTTACTTGCAACACTCAACATGGTGTATGTAAGAAATGTTACGGTATGAACCTTGCTACTGGTGACGACGTTGAAGTTGGTGAAGCAGTTGGTACTGTTGCCGCTCAATCAATTGGTGAACCTGGTACTCAGTTAACTATGCGTAACTTCCACAACGGTGGTGTTGCCGGTGCTGCAGATATTACTCAAGGTTTACCTCGTGTTCAAGAGTTGTTTGAAGCTCGTAATCCTAAGGGTCGTGCTACAATTTCTGAAGTAACTGGTGAAGTAACTTCAATTGAAGAAGATCCAGCTGAACACACTCGTCAAATTACCGTTAAGGGACAAACTGATACTCGTACTTATGACGTACCATATACTGCTTCAGTAGCAGTTGCTGAAGGCGATCATGTTGTACGTGGAGATAAGTTGACTCTTGGTTCTATCGATCCTAAGGAATTGATTCGTGTACGTGATGCATTGACTACCGAAAAATACATTCTAAGTGAAATTCAAAAAGCTTATAGAATGCAAGGTGTAGAAATTGCCGACAAACACGTTGAAGTTATGGCACGTCAAATGCTTCAAAAGGTTCGTATTCTTGACCCAGGTGAAACTGATATCTTACCAGGTGAATTGATGGATATTGGTGAATTTAAGGCAAGAAACCGTGAAGTAATTATTTCCGGTGGTATTCCTGCCACTGCGCAAAGTGTAATTCTTGGTATTACCAAGGCCGCTCTTGAAACTAATAGTTTCTTATCTGCAGCTTCCTTCCAAGAAACTACTCGTGTTCTTACTGATGCTTCTATTCGTAGTAAGAACGATCCATTACTTGGTCTTAAGGAAAATGTTATTATTGGTAAGATTATTCCTGCAGGTACTGGTATGCCAGTTTACCGTGAAATGGAACCTAAAGTTGATGTTCCTGAAGATGAAAAGAAAAAATCAGTATATTCTATAGCTGATATTGAAAAGAAATTAGCAGCTGCTGATGCAGAAAAGAATAACGGTTCGGCTGATTAATAATCCTTTCATAACTTAAACATTTGTGTTAAAAAAGCCTATTC
Source organism: uncultured Lactobacillus sp. (assembly GCA_947565635.1). Classification (GTDB taxonomy): domain Bacteria; phylum Bacillota; class Bacilli; order Lactobacillales; family Lactobacillaceae; genus Lactobacillus. The sequence continues at coordinate 83,684 of CANOGU010000003.1, forward strand.
GCTCTTGCGAATAGGCTTTTTTTGTGTGTTTAAACAAAATTATAAAAAATGATACTTAAAAATATAAAGGGAATAAAAGGCAGAGGCTGTTTTTCATGATTTATTACATAGAGAAGAAATAAGAAAATAGAAGCTATAAGGAAAATATATTGTGCAATATAAAAGTTGTAGTAAAAAATAAGAATAATAAAAATAAGTGTATCTCCGAGTCCAAGCTTATTTTTTAAATTCATTAATAAAAAAACTGAAATTACTATTATAATTAACATCCATTCTATAAAATCATAGCTTAACTTTGGAGAAGAAAAAGTTATAATCCAAATTAATGGCAGGATTGTTGATAAGGGAAAAGATTGATCAAAATAATCAAAAATGCTGATTAAAAAAATGAAAGTAACTAATAAATAGGAGAATTGATCAGTATAGGGATTTAATGGCAAAAATGCGATTCCCCCTAGAAGTTCGCAATAAAACGTTTCTATAGGAATTGTAGTTTTACAGAAAAAACAGTGTCCCTTATACTTTATAAAAGAAAAGATAGGGATTTGATTAAGAAGGGTAAGTGGAATTTTGCAACTATCGCAGTGAGATGTTGAAGATATAAAGTTTTCTGTTTCAAAACGCTGTACGACTACTAATAGATGAGATCCGATAATACTGCCAATAATGAAATTAAACAAATAAATATAAAACTTTGACATGATTTAACCTCCAATATTTATATACGCAAAATCAAAAAAATTTTTTTAATTGTTTACGTAATCAAAAAATCGTGTTAAACTAGCCATTGTGCTATTAAAAACATGATGTCCGTGAGGTCAGAAAAGAAACTCCCGGATGTGTGAACAATTTTAGGAGGAAATTTTAATGCCAACAATTAACCAATTGGTTAGAAAAGGCCGTCACTCAAAGACGACTAAATCTGATTCACCAGCTTTAAACTATGCTTACAACAGCATGAAGAAAAAGATGAACTACAACCCAGCACCTCAAATGCGTGGAGTTGCAACTCGTGTAGGTACTATGACACCTAAGAAGCCTAACTCAGCTTTACGTAAGTACGCTCGTGTTCGTCTTTCAAACTTAATTGAAGTTACTGCTTACATCCCTGGTATTGGTCACAACTTACAAGAACACTCCGTTGTTTTAATTCGTGGTGGTCGTGTAAAGGACCTTCCTGGTGTTCGTTACCACATCATTCGTGGTGCTTTGGATACTGCAGGTGTTGATGGTAGAAAACAAGGCCGTTCTAAGTACGGTGCTAAGAAGGGTTAAACAGTTAATAGGAGGGACTACTAATGCCTAGAAAAGGTAATATTGCTAAGAGAGATGTTTTAGCAGATCCAGTTTACAACTCTAAATTGGTTACTAAGTTAATTAACCACTTAATGATTGATGGTAAGAAAGCAAAGGCATCTTCAATTCTTTACGATGCTTTTGGTATTATTCAAGATAAGACTGGTAAGGAACCAGTTGAAGTTTTTGAAGAAGCAATGAACAACGTTATGCCAGTTTTGGAAGTTAAAGCTCGCCGTATCGGTGGTTCTAACTACCAAATCCCAGTTGAAGTTCGTCCAGAAAGAAGAACTACTCTTGGCTTAAGATGGCTTGTTTCATACGCACGCTTACGTAATGAACATACTATGGATGAACGTCTTGCAAATGAAATTATGGATGCTGCTAACAACACTGGTTCAGCAGTTAAGAAACGTGAAGACGTCCACAGAATGGCAGAAGCAAACCGTGCATTTGCTCACTACCGCTTCTAATCGTTAGTTTGTAAAAGGAGATTAATCTTATGGCTAACAAACGTGAATTCCCTTTGGATAAGACACGTAACATTGGTATCATGGCCCACATTGATGCCGGTAAAACTACTACTACTGAACGTATTTTGTACTATACTGGTAAGATCCACAAAATTGGTGAAACTCACGAAGGTGACTCACAAATGGACTGGATGGAAGAAGAAAAGGAACGTGGTATCACTATTACTTCCGCAGCTACTACTGCTCAATGGAAGGATTACAGAATTAACATTATTGATACCCCAGGACACGTTGACTTCACTATCGAAGTAGAACGTTCACTCCGTGTTCTTGATGGTGCCGTAACTGTTCTTGATGCTCAAGCTGGTGTTGAGCCACAAACTGAAAATGTTTGGCGTCAAGCTGAAACTTATGGTGTTCCTCGTATTGTTTTCGTTAACAAGATGGACAAGATCGGTGCCGACTTCGATAAGTCAGTTAAGTCATTACATGAACGCTTGAACGCCAATGCACAAGCTGTTCAAATGCCTATTGGTTCAGCAGATACTTTTGAAGGTGTTATTGACTTAATTAACATGGTAGCTGATGTTTACGATGAAGATAAGCTTGGTTCAAAATGGGATACTATTCCTGTTCCTGATGAATACAAGGAAGAAGCTTTAAAGCGTCGTAACGAATTAATTGAAGCTGTTGCTGATGTTGATGACGGTATTATGGATAAGTACCTTGGTGGAGAAGAAATCTCTAATGATGAATTAAAAGCAGCTATCCGTAAGGCTACCTTAAACTTAGAATTCTTCCCAGTTTATGCTGGTTCAGCATTTAAGAACAAGGGTGTTCAAATGATGCTTGATGGTGTTATTGATTACTTACCATCTCCACTTGACGTAAAACCTTATGTTGCTCATGATCCTAAGACTGGTGATGAGGTTGAACTTATGGCTGACGATAAGAAGCCATTTGCAGCTTTAGCATTTAAGATTGCAACTGATCCATTTGTTGGTCGTTTAACTTTCATCCGTGTTTACACTGGTTCACTTCAATCAGGTTCTTACGTATTAAATGCATCAAAGAACTCTCGTGAACGTGTTGGTCGTTTGCTTCAAATGCACGCTAACTCAAGAACTGAAATTCCAGAAGTATTCTCAGGTGATATCGCTGGTGCTATTGGTTTGAAGAACACTACTACTGGTGACTCCTTAACTGATCCAGCTCACCCACTTATCTTGGAAAGTTTACAAGTTCCAGATCCAGTTATCCAAGTATCTGTTGAACCTAAGTCAAAAGCTGACCGTGATAAGATGGATGTTGCTTTACAAAAGCTTACTGAAGAAGATCCAACTTTCCGTGCAGAAACTAACCCAGAAACTGGTCAAACTTTGATTTCTGGTATGGGTGAATTACACTTGGATATCATGGTTGAACGTATGAAACGTGAATTTAACGTTGAAGCAACTATTGGTGAACCTCAAGTTGCTTACCGTGAAACCTTTACTAAAGAAGCTAAAGCACAAGGTAAATTCGTTCGTCAATCTGGTGGTAAAGGTCAATATGGTGACGTTTGGATTGAATTTACTCCAAACGAAGAAGGTAAAGGTTACGAATTCGAAGACGCTATCGTTGGTGGTGTTGTTCCTCGTGAATTTATCCCTTCAGTTGACCAAGGTTTACAAGAAGCTATGAAGAATGGTGTTCTTGCAGGTTACCCATTAATTGATGTCAAGGCTAAGTTATACGATGGTAGTTACCACGAAGTTGACTCATCAGAAGCTGCCTTCAAGGTTGCAGCTTCTCTTGCTTTGAGAAACGCTGCTTCTAAGGCTGGTGCCGTTATTCTTGAACCTATTATGAAAGTTCAAGTAACTACTCCAGAAGAATACTTAGGTGATGTAATGGGATCAATTACAGCACGTCGTGGTTCTATGGAAGGTATGGAAGACAGAGCTGGTGCTAAGGTAATCAATTCATTTGTTCCACTTTCAGAAATGTTTGGTTATGCAACTACTTTACGTTCATCAACTCAAGGTCGTGGTACATTTACAATGGTATTTGATCACTACTCACCAACTCCTAAATCTATTCAAGCAGAAATCATCAAAAAACGTGGTGGAGAAGACGCTGAATAATATTTAAATAGATAGTAATAAAAAGAGATATCAAAAGATATCTCTTTTTTTGCAAAAAAATAAAATAAAATGTCGAGAAAGCTTGATATTTAAGGAAAGACACAGTACAATAGTAAACGTGCGAAAATATTGGAGGGGGTATACTCCATGCACAGAAGCAATGCTTTGACGCAAAAGGTTGCGGCACACCAGGCTGCATTGCCACAGAGGTGAGTCGGTAATTTTTGCCGAGCTAGTCATCTTTTAAAGAAGACGAAGGAGGTTATTAGATGGCAAGTCAACAAATTCGTATTAGATTAAAGTCATACGAACATGGTATTCTCGATGAATCAGCTGCTAAGATTGTAGCTACTGCTGAAAGAACAGGCGCACAAATTTCTGGTCCTGTTCCACTACCTACGGAAAGAACTTTATTCACTGTTTTACGTTCACCACACAAGAACAAGGATTCACGTGAACAATTTGAAATCCGTACACACAAGCGTTTAATTGATATTTTGAATCCAACACCTAAGACTGTTGATTCATTAATGAAGCTTGATTTACCAAGCGGCGTTGATATCGAGATTAAATTATAATTTAAAACATATATGGAGGTGTAATCATGACCAAAGGAATCTTAGGAAGAAAGGTCGGTATGACTCAAATCTTCACTAAAAACGGTATTTTGGTTCCTGTAACTGTTATCGAAGCAACCCCTAACGTTGTTTTACAAGTTAAAACTAACGAATCAGACGGTTACGAAGCAGTTCAAGTAGGTTACCAAGATATGCGTGAAGTATTGAGCAACAAACCTGCCAAAGGTCATGCTGCAAAAGCAAAGACTTCACCTAAGCGCTTCATTCGGGAAATCCGCGATGTCGAGCTTAAGGACTACGAAGTCGGCTCAGAAATCACGGTGGACTCATTTAGTGAAGGTGACGTAGTTGACGTTACTGGAACTACAAGAGGTCATGGTACTCAAGGTAACATCAAGCGTTGGGGCCAATCAAGAGGTCCAGAAACCCACGGTTCAAGATACCACAGAATCCCAGGTTCAATGGGTTCAATCATTAACCGTGTACCTAAGGGTAAAAAGTTACCTGGTCACATGGGTGGCAAGAAAGTTACCGTACAAAACTTAGTAATTGAAAAAGTTGTACCTGAAAAGAACGTACTTTTAATTAAGGGTAATGTTCCAGGTGCAAAGAACTCATTAATTTTTGTAAAATCTGCTGCTAAAGCTGCTAAATAGGAAGGAGGACTATAATGGCTAATTTAGAAATTATCGATCAAAAAGGTAAGTCTGCAGGTAATGTAGATTTAAATGAAGAAATCTTCGGTATTGAACCTAATGAAAGTGTTGTTTTTGATGCTATCATTAGACAAAGAGCTGGTAAGCGTCAAGGTACTTCTGCTGTAAAGAACAGATCAGCTGTTCGTGGCGGTGGTAAGAAGCCTTGGAGACAAAAAGGTACTGGTCGTGCTCGTCAAGGTTCTATTAGAGCTCCACAATGGCGTGGTGGTGGTACTGTATTTGGCCCAACTCCTCGTTCATACAAGATGGATATGCCTCGTAAAGCACGTCGTTTAGCTATGAAGTCAGTTCTTTCCCAAAAAGTTGCTGACAATGATCTAATCATTCTTGATCAATTAACTTTAGAAGCACCTAAGACTAAAGAATTAAAAGCTATCTTAGATAATGCTAATGTTTCTGGTAAGGTTTTAGTTGTGTCTGATGATAAGAATGTTCAATTATCAGGTAAGAACCTTCCAAAAGTGAAAGTTGTACCTGTTAATGGCTTAAATGTTGTTGATGCGGTTGACTACCAAAAACTTGTATTAACTCAAGACGCTATTAAGAGAATTGAGGAGGTTTTGGCATAATGGATGCACGTGATATCATCTTACGGCCTGTAGTTACCGAAAAATCCATGAACTTAATGGATGATAAAAAGTATACTTTTGATGTGCTTGTATCAGCTACCAAGACTCAAGTTCGTAATGCAATCGAAGAAATTTTTGATGTAAAAGTTAAAAATGTTAACATTATGAACGTTCGCGGTAAAGAAAAGAGAGTGGGTCGTTACACTGGTAAGACTGCTCGCCGTAGAAAAGCAATCGTTACTTTAACTGAAGATTCTAATGACATTAAGATCTTCAATGATAATAAAGAAAATTAGTAAATAGGAGGTCAGTCAATTGGCAATTATCAAATATAAGCCAACTACAAACGGCAGACGTAATATGACTTCTTCCGACTTTGCTGAAATTACCAAGAAAAAGCCTGAAAAGACTTTACTTGAATCTCAAAGTCATACTGCTGGTCGTAACTCATACGGTCATATTACTGTTAGACACCGTGGTGGTGGTCACAAACAAAAATACCGTATCATTGACTTCAAGCGTAACAAGGATGATGTAAAAGCAGTTGTTAAGGCTATCGAATACGATCCAAACAGAACTGCTAATATCGCTCTTCTTCACTACACTGATGGTATTAAAGCTTACATTTTAGCACCTAAGGGTCTAAAAGTTGGTGCTGTTGTTGAATCTGGTCCAGATGCTGATATTAAGCCAGGTAATGCATTACCATTATCTGCTATTCCAGCTGGTACTGAAATTCACAATATTGAATTAAAGCCTGGTAAAGGTGGACAATTAGTAAGAAGTGCTGGTACTGTTGCACAAGTTCTTGGTAATGATGGTAAGTACACTTTAGTTAGACTTCAAAGTGGTGAAGTTCGTAAGATTTTATCAACTTGCCGTGCTACTATCGGTTCTGTTGGTAATGAACAACACTCATTAATTCAATTAGGTAAAGCTGGTCGTAGTCGTTGGTTGGGTAAACGTCCACAATCTCGTGGTTCCGTAATGAACCCTAACGATCACCCACATGGTGGTGGTGAAGGTAAGGCTCCAGTTGGTCGTCCACAACCTATGACTCCATGGGGTAAGAAGTCTCGTGGTATTAAGACTAGAAACTCTAAGGCTAGAAGTGAAAAACTTATTATTCGTCACCGTAAAGGTAACAAATAATTAAACGAAGGAGGTTAATTAATGAGCCGTAGTATTAAAAAAGGTCCTTTTGCTGATGCAAGCCTTTTAAAGAAGATCGAAGCCCAAGAAGGTTCCGAAAAGAAACAAGTAATTAAAACATGGTCTCGTCGTTCAACTATTTTCCCTTCCTTTGTTGGTTTCACAATAGCTGTTTACGATGGAAGAAAACATGTGCCAGTATACATTACTGAAGATATGGTTGGTCATAAGTTAGGTGAATTCGTACCTACTAGAACTTTCCGCGGTCACAAGGTCGCTGATAAGGCCACTACTACAGTAGGTAAATAATAGGAAGGAGAGACATTTAAATGGCAGAACAAATTAGTTCAGCTAAAGCTGAAGCAAGAACAGTTCGCATCGCTCCTAGAAAAGCCCGTTTGGTAGTAGACCTTATTCGTGGAAAGAGTGTTGCTGAAGCTCTCGCAATCTTACAATTTACGCCAAGAGCTGCTTCCCCAATCGTTGAAAAAGTATTGAAGTCAGCTATTGCAAATGCTGAACACAACTACGATCTTGAAAGTGCAAACCTTTACGTATCAGAAGCATACGTTAACGAAGGTGCAACTTTAAAGAGATTCCGTCCACGTGCTAAGGGTATGGCTTCTCCAATTAATAAGAGAACTAGCCACGTAGTAGTTGTAGTATCTGAGAAGAACGATTAAGGGAGGTAAATTTAATGGGTCAAAAGATTAACCCAAATGGTTTCCGTCTCGGTGTTAACCGTGATTGGGAAGCAAAGTGGTATGCAGACAAAAACTACGCTGACACTTTAAATGAAGATTTACGTATTAGAAAGTTCATCTCTGAAAAGTTAGCTGATGCATCTGTTTCCACTGTGGAAATTGAACGTGCTGCAAACAGAATTAACATTTCTATCCACACTGCTAAGCCTGGTATGGTTATTGGTAAAGGTGGTAAGGAAGTTGAAGCTTTAAGAAAACAACTTAGTGCTTTAACTAACAAGAACGTTCACATTAATATTGTTGAAATTAAGAAGCCTGATTTAGATGCTAAATTAGTAGGCGAAGGCATTGCTCGTCAACTTGAAGCAAGAATTGCATTTAGACGTGCAACTCGTCAAGCAACTCAAAGATCTATGCGTTCTGGTGCTAAAGGTATCAAGGTTCAAACTGCTGGTCGTTTGAATGGTGCTGATATGGCAAGAAGAGAATGGCATACTGAAGGTAGTGTTCCACTTCATACTTTAAGAGCAGATATTGATTATGCTTGGGTAGAAGCTGCAACTACTTATGGTCAAATTGGTGTTAAGGTTTGGATTAACCGTGGAGAAATTTTACCACAACGTAAGAACAAACCTTCTAAGAAAGCGAAGGGAGGAAACTAATAGTGTTAGTACCTAAGCGTGTAAAGCACCGTCGTGAATTCCGCGGTAAAATGCGTGGTGAAGCCAAAGGTGGAAAGACCATTGCATTTGGTGAATATGGTTTAGAAGCTGTTGAATCTCACTGGATTACTAATAGACAAATCGAAGCTGCTCGTATTGCTATGACTCGTTTCATGAAGCGTGGCGGTAAAGTTTGGATTAGAATCTTCCCACAAAAATCCTACACTGCAAAAGGTGTTGGTGTTCGTATGGGTTCCGGTAAAGGTGCACCAGCTGGTTGGGTAGCTGTTGTTAAAAGAGGCAAGATTATGTTTGAAATCGGTGGCGTTTCAGAAGACGTTGCTCGTGAAGCTTTAAGACTTGCTTCAAACAAGCTTCCAATTAAGACTAAGTTTGTTAAGAAGAGTTCGGAAGTAGGTGGCGAATCTAATGAAGGCTAAAGATATCAGAGCATTAACCACTGATCAAATGTTAGAAAAGGAAAAGCAATATAAAGAAGAACTTTTTAATTTGCGTTTCCAACAAGCAACGGGTCAATTAGAGAACACCGCTCGCTTGAGACAAGTCCGCAAGAACATTGCTAGAATTAAGACAATTCTTAGCGAAAAAGAATTGAGCAAGAATTAGTTAACGGAAGGGAGTTATTAACTTGAGCGAAACTAACGAAAGAAATAATCGTCACGTATACCAAGGTCGAGTTGTTTCTGACAAGATGGATAAGACTATTACAGTTGTTGTAGATACCTACAAGAACCACCCTGTTTATAAGAAGCGTATCAAGTACTCAAAGAAGTATTACGCTCACGATGAAAACAACGAAGCTAAGATTGGCGATACTGTTCGTATCATGGAAACCCGTCCATTATCACATGCGAAGCGTTACCGTCTAACTAAGATTGTTAAGAAGTCAATTTAATTACGCGGATTTTATTGAGGGGAGGATAAACTAGTGATCCAACACGAAAGCCGTTTAAAGGTTGCTGACAACTCCGGTGCAAGAGAACTCCTAGTTATCAAGATTTTAGGTGGTTCTAAGCGTAAGACCGGTAATATTGGTGATATCGTAGTTGCTGCTGTTAAACAAGCAACACCAGGTGGCGTTGTCAAAAAAGGTGATGTTGTAAAAGCAGTTATTGTTAGAACAAAATCAGGTGCACGCCGTGAAGATGGTTCATACATCAAGTTCGACGAAAATGCAGCAGTTGTAATTAATGCTGATAAGAGTCCTCGTGGAACTCGTATTTTTGGGCCTGTAGCCCGTGAACTGCGTGAGCACGATTTCATGAAGATCGTATCTCTTGCTCCTGAAGTCTTATAATTTTTTAGGGAGGTGCACTGATGTTTGTTAAAACAGGTGACAAAGTAAAAGTTATTGCCGGTAAAGATAAAGGCAAAGAAGGCACTGTACTTTCAGTCAACGCCAAGACTAACCGTATCGTTGTCAAAGGTGTTAATAAGATCAAAAAGCATGAGAAACCTTCACAAACCAACGCTAATGGTGGTGTGGTAGAAAAAGAAGGTTCTATCCATGCATCTAATGTAAAAGTTATTGCTAAAAAAGAAGATAACAACAAATAGGAGGGAGGACGCACATGGCAAACAGTTTAGTAGAAAAATACTCAAATGAAATCGCACCAGCTATGAACAAAAAGTTTAATTACGATTCAGTTATGGAAATTCCTAAGATTGATAAGATCGTTTTAAACATGGGTGTCGGTGATGCAGTTTCTAATGCAAAGAATCTTGATGAAGCTGTAGAAGAATTGACTTTAATCTCAGGTCAAAAGCCTTTGATTACTAAAGCTAAGAAATCAATCGCAAACTTCCGTTTACGTGAAGGTATGTCTATTGGTGCTAAGGTAACTCTTAGAGGCGATAGAATGTACGATTTCTTGTACAAATTAATCAACGTTTCTCTTCCTCGAGTTCGTGATTTCCGTGGAATTAGTTCTAGATCATTTGATGGTCGTGGTAACTACACTTTAGGTATCAAAGAACAATTAATTTTCCCAGAAATTGATTACGACAAGGTAAACCGTGTTAGAGGTTTGGACGTTGTTATTGTAACTACTGCCAAGACAGATGAAGAAGCTCGTGAACTTCTTACTGAGTTTGGTATGCCTTTTGCTAAATAATTTGGAGGACATTAATGGCTAAAACATCACAAATCGTCAGAAATCATCGTCCTGCTAAGTTTTCATCTCGTGAATACACTCGTTGCGAGAGATGTGGCCGTCCACACTCTGTTTACCGCAAGTTCAAATTATGCCGTATTTGCTTAAAAGACTTAGCACACAAGGGTCAAATTCCTGGTGTTAAAAAGGCAAGTTGGTAATTAACGGTAAAGGAGGCAAATTAAATGGTCATGACAGATCCTATTGCAGATTACTTGACTAGAATTAGAAATGCCAACATGGCAAAACATACTTCTGTTGAGATTCCTGCATCATCAATGAAGAAATCACTTAGTGAAATCTTAAAGAACGAAGGCTTTATTCGCGATTACCAAGTTGAAGATGATAACAAACAAGGTATGATCAAGATTTTCTTGAAGTACGGTCCTAATAACGAACGCGTTATTTCTGGTTTAAAGCGTATTTCTAAGCCTGGTTTAAGAAACTATGTAAGTGCTGAAAACTTACCAAAAGTTCTTAATGGTCTTGGTATTGCTATCATTTCTACTTCTGCAGGTGTGATTACTGATAAAGAAGCTAGAGAAAAGAACGTCGGCGGCGAAGTTATTGCTTACGTTTGGTAATTTTGACAGAAAGGAGAACTATTAATGAGCCGAATTGGTTTAAAGGTCATCGAGGTTCCTGAAAAGGTCACAGTTACCAAGAATGGTGACGACATCACTGTTAAGGGACCAAAAGGTGAATTAACTAGATACTTTGATCCACGCATTACCTTTGAACAAAAAGATGGAGAAATTCATTTTAGCCGTTCAAGTGAAGCTGATAAAGCTCTTCATGGTACTGAAAGAGCAAATCTTGCTTCCATGATTGAAGGGGTAACTGATGGATATGTTAAGAAGTTAACTTTGGTTGGTGTTGGATACCGTGCAGTTGCACAAGGTAAGAAATTAACATTAAATGTTGGTTACTCTCACCCAGTTGTATTTGAAGCACCAGAAGGTATTACTGTTAAGACTCCATCAGCAACTTCAATTGAAGTTGAAGGTATTTCAAAACAAGTTGTTGGTCAATTTGCGGCAGAAATTCGTGATGTTCGTCCACCAGAACCTTATAAGGGTAAAGGTATTCGTTACGAAGATGAATATGTACGTCGCAAGGAAGGTAAGACTGGTAAATAATAAATAGAAAATTTTTGAGGTGAAATTGTGATTTCTAAACCAGATAAAAACAAATTACGCTTAAAGCGTCATAAACGTATTCGTGGAAAGATTTCTGGTACTGCTGAGCGCCCACGCTTAAGTGTTTTCCGTTCAAACAAAAACATCTACGCTCAATTAATTGATGATGTAGAGGGTGTAACGCTTGCAAGTGCCTCAACAAATGATAAAAATATTTCAGCAGAAGGTTCTAAAATGGAACAAGCTGCTGAAGTAGGTAAAGCTTTAGCTGAAACTGCTGCTAAGAAGAATATCAAGAGTGTTGTATTTGACAGAAGTGGTTACCTATACCACGGTCGTATTCAAGCTCTTGCTGATGCAGCACGTGAAAACGGATTAGAATTCTAGGAAAGGAGAATTAACTAATGGCAAACCGCAACGATTCTCGTAGAGATTCTCGTAAAGATCGTAAAAAAGACGATATTGAAGATCAATTAGTAGCAATTAACCGGATCACCAAGGTTGTTAAGGGTGGTCGTCGCATGAGATTTGCTGCTGTTGTAATCGTCGGCGATAGAAAAGGTCATGTAGGTTTTGGTACTGGTAAGGCTCAAGAAGTCCCAGAAGCTATCCGCAAGGCTGTTGAAGCTGGTAAAAAGAGAATGATTAAGGTACCTACTGTTGGTACTACTATTCCACATGAAGTTATGGGCCATTACGGTTCTGGTAACATTATGTTGAAGCCTGCTGAAGCTGGTTCTGGTGTTGCTGCTGGTGGTGCTGTTCGTATTATCATGGATTTAGCTGGTATTTCAGATGTTACTTCTAAATCACTTGGTTCAAATACACCAATCAATGTTATCCGTGCTACTATGGACGGTTTGAGTAAATTAAAGACTCGTGAAGATGTTTTGAAGCTTCGTGAGTCAGCAAAAAGCTTAGAAGATTAAGGAGATTAAATAATGGATTTAAAAGTTACCTTAATTAAAAGCGTCGCACACCGTCTTCCAAAACAAAGAAAAATTGTTAAAGCTCTTGGTCTTGGTAAGGTAAATAGCACTGTTGTTCTTCCAGACAACGCTGCAACTCGTGGCGCTTTATTGAAGATTGCTCACCTGATCTCAGTTGAAGAGGTTAATAAGTAATTAGAATCCAAGGAGGTGCCAATTAATGAAGCTTAATGAATTAAAACCAAATGAAGGTTCACGTCGCAACAGAAAACGTGTTGGTCGTGGTACTTCTAGTGGTTACGGTAAAACTGCTGGTCGTGGACAAAAGGGTCAATTAGCTCGTACTGGTGGTAAGACTCGTTTAGGTTTCGAAGGTGGTCAAATGCCATTATTCAGAAGAATGCCTAAGCGTGGTTTCAAGAACGTTAACCGCAAAGAATACGCTATTATTAATTTAAATGATTTAAACAGATTTGATGATGGTAGTGAAGTAACTATCGATACATTAAAATCATCAGGTTTAGTTAAAAAAGAACTTGCAGGAGTTAAGTTGTTAGCTAACGGTGAATTAAAGGTTAAGTTAACTGTAAAAGTTAACAAAGCCTCAGAAGCTGCTAAAAAAGCTGTTGAAGCCGCTGGCGGAACTGTTGAGGTGATCTAATGTTCTCGACCTTGAAGAACGCCTTTAAGGATAAAGATATTAGATCAAAAATCTTTTTCACTCTCTTTATCCTATTGCTTTATCGTATCGGGGCTAATATTACAGTTCCGGGTGTTAATGCAAAAGCTATTACACAGGTTGCACAAACTGGTTTGGTCCCAATGTTGGATACAGTAAGTGGTGGTGGACTAGATACATATTCTATTTTTTCACTTGGTGTTTCACCTTACATTACTGCTCAGATTGTTATCCAATTACTCCAAATGGATATTGTTCCTAAATTAGTTGAATGGGGAAAGCAAGGAGAAGTCGGAAGACGAAAAACAAATCAGGTGACACGCTATCTTACTTTAGTTGTTGCCTTTGTTCAAAGTCTTGGTATTACTCTTGGTTTTAATGTTTTAACTGAAATGGGTTTGGTTAAAACACAAACTCCTCAAACTTATATTGAGATTGCCATTATTATGACGGCTGGGACAATGCTTTTGACCTGGCTAGGTGATGAAATCACTGATAAGGGATTGGGAAATGGAGTATCTGTAATTATTTTTGCAGGAATCATTTCTCGCCTTCCGAATGGAATTTATCAATTGTTTAAAGATTTCATTATAAATAATAGTGCTAGCGATCGTTGGCAAGGGATATTGTTCTTCATCGCGATCATTATTGCCATTTTACTAGTAACTCAATTTGTTACATGGTTTCAACAAGCTGATTTACGAGTACCTATTCAATATACTCGTAGAGCAGCAACAAGTGGCTCCGAAAGTTTCCTACCATTAAAGGTTAACGTGTCTGGAGTTATTCCAGTTATTTTTGCCAGTTCCTTTATTATTACACCAGCTACAATTTTGATGGCTTTCCAAAGATCTCATGGAAATGAACAATGGTTTAAGATTTGTAATCAAATATTTAGTTTACAAACTACACCTGGTGCACTGATTTATACACTATTGATTATTTTGTTCACTTTCTTCTATGCCTTTGTTCAAGTAAATCCAGAAAAGTTGGCTGAGAACTTGCAAAAGCAAGGAGCCTATATTCCTAGCGTTTGGCCAGGAAAAGATACACAAAAATATGTATCTAAAATTTTGATTAGATTATCTACAGTAGGTGCGGTATTTTTAGGACTTGTAGCCCTATTGCCACAACTTGCTACGAATATTTTTGGTCTTCCAAGTTCAATCGGACTAGGTGGAACAAGTCTTTTAATCGTCATTGGTGTGGTTTTAGAATTAGCTCGTCAGGTTGATGGGTTACTAATGAAGCGCGAATACGTTGGATTTATTAGATAAGTAAGGATAAAAATGATTAATTTAATTCTTTTAGGTTTGCCTGGTGCGGGCAAAGGAACAGCTTCTGAAAGCATTGTGGATAAGTATCATTTAGCTCATATTTCTACTGGCGATATGTTTAGAGAGGCTATGGCTAATGAAACTCCAGTTGGTTTAGAAGCTAAAAGTTATATTGACAAAGGTAATTTAGTTCCAGATGAAGTTACAGCTAAGTTAGTTGAAGAACGTCTTAAGCAACCTGATACTAAGAACGGTTTTATTTTAGATGGATTTCCAAGAACCACTGTTCAAGCTGAACTTCTTGAAGATATAACTAAGCGGTTAGATAAACCGTTAACTAAGGTAATTGCAATTGATGTTGATGAAGATGTTTTAATAAAACGTTTATCAGCACGCTACATTTGTAAAAATTGTGGTGCAACTTATAACAAAATTTCAAATCCAACTAAGGTAGAAGGTACTTGTGATCGTTGCGGTGGACATGAATTTTTCCAACGCGAGGATGACAAGCCAGAAGTTGTTAAAAATCGCTTAGAAGTTAACAAGAAGATGAATACTCCACTTCGTGATTTTTATGAAGAAAAGGGAATTCTTTCAACTGTTAACGGTGAACAAACTCCGGAAAAAGTATTTGAGGACATTGACAAAATTTTAAGTAAAGATTAGTCAGTTATTGTTTTTTTTACGTTCCGTGTTATAATGCCTAAGTGTGACTTATTTGTTCATGTGGAGGAACAATTTTGGCAAAAGAAGATGTCATCGAAGTTGAGGGTAAGGTAGTTGATACCTTACCTAATGCTATGTTTAAAGTTGAATTAGAAAATGGTGCAACTATTTTAGCTCATGTGTCTGGTAAAATTAGAATGCACTACATTAGAATTTTACCTGGTGATAGAGTAACAGTTGAATTATCACCATATGATTTAACTAAGGGTAGGATTACGTATCGTTTTATTAAGTAATTACGGAGGCAAACATGAAAGTTAGACCATCTGTTAAACCAATGTGTGAACATTGCAAGATTATCAAAAGACATGGTCGTGTTATGGTGATTTGCTCTGCAAACCCTAAGCACAAACAACGTCAAGGTTAATAGTTAGATATTTTTATTAGGAGGTGCAATTTAATGGCACGTATTGCTGGTGTTGACTTACCCAGAAATAAAAGAGTTGTAGTCGCATTAACTTATATCTATGGTATTGGTGAACCAACTGCAAAAAAGATTTGTAAAGATGCTGGTATTTCTGAAGACATTCGTACTAATGACTTGACTCCAGAAGATCAAGAAAAATTACGTAGCGAAGTAGACAAGT
Organism: uncultured Lactobacillus sp.; assembly: GCA_947565635.1. GTDB lineage: Bacteria > Bacillota > Bacilli > Lactobacillales > Lactobacillaceae > Lactobacillus. Next base: position 99,474 of record CANOGU010000003.1, read on the forward strand.
ACCGTGTTGAAGGTGATCTTCGTCGTGAAGTTAGCCTTAACATCAAGCGTTTAGTTGAAATTGGCTCATACCGTGGTATTCGTCACCGTCGTGGCTTACCAGTTCGTGGTCAAAATACCAAGAATAATGCTCGTACTCGTAAGGGTTCAAAGAGAAAATAATTTATTAAATAGGAGGTTAAGTTAATGGCTGCAAAGAAAACAGCACGTAAACGCCGTGTAAAGAAGCATGTTGAAAGCGGCGTTGCTCATATTCATTCTACGTTTAACAATACCTTGGTCATGATTACTGATGTACAAGGTAACGCAGTCGCATGGTCTTCCGCTGGTGCTTTAGGTTTTAAGGGTAGTCGTAAGTCTACACCATTTGCTGCTCAAATGGCCGCAGAAGCAGCTGCAAAATCTGCAATGGATCAAGGCATGAAGCATGTTGAAGTTTCAGTTAAAGGCCCAGGTGCAGGTCGTGAAGCTGCTATTAGAGCACTTCAAGCTGCAGGTCTTGAAATCACTGCTATTCGCGACGTTACTCCAGTGCCGCACAACGGTTCCAGACCACCAAAACGTCGTCGTGTCTAGTTTATTCCTGCGTGCAGGACATTACGTTTTGAAAGGGGCCCAGTAATGATTGAATTTGAAAAACCAAATATTACCGTAGTAGACCAAGAGGAGGCATACGGTAAGTTTGTTGTCGAACCACTGGAACGCGGTTTCGGGACTACTTTAGGTAACTCACTCCGTCGAGTTTTACTTACTTCTATTCCAGGTACGGCACTTTCTTACATTCAGATTGATGGTGTGTTACATGAATTTTCAACAATTCCTGGCGTTAGAGAAGACGTCACGAAGATCATTCTTAATTTGAAGAAACTAGAGTTAAAGTCACTCTCAGATGAAGAAAAAATTGCTGAAATCGATGTAACTGGACCAGCAATTGTAACTGCTGCTGATTTGAAGGTCGACTCTGATATTGAGGTCTTAAATCCAGATCAATATATTTGTAGTATTGCTGATGGTGGCCATTTGCATATGAACGTTGCGATCAAGACTGGTCGTGGTTATGTTCCCGCAAGTGAAAACAAGACAGATGACATGCCTATTGGTGTCATCCCCGTTGATTCACTCTTCTCACCAATCAAAAAAGTTAACTACCAAGTTGAAAGTGCTCGTGTTGGTAAGAGAGATGACTATGACAAATTAACTTTAGAAATTTGGACTGATGGTTCAATCACACCTAATGATGCCCTTAGTTTCGCTGCGAAGATTCTTGTAGAACACTTCAAAGTATTTATGTCTACTGATATGGATGCGCAGTTTGATGATGTAATGGTAGAAAAAGAGGACGATAAGAACGAAAAGAAGCTTGAGATGACGATCGAAGAGCTTGATTTGTCTGTTCGTTCCTATAACTGCTTGAAACGTGCAGGAATTAATACTGTTCAAGAATTAACTGATAAATCTGAAGCAGATATGATGCGCGTACGTAACTTAGGACGTAAGTCATTAGAAGAAGTAAAGAATAAACTTGCCGATCTTGGTCTATCACTTCGTCAAGATGACTAAGTAGGAATAATAAGGAGGGAAAACTCATGGCATACCGTAAATTAGGTCGCGATAGTGCACACAGAAAAGCAATGCTTAGAGAAATGACTACTCAATTGATCATGAACGAACGCATTGTTACTACTGAAACCCGTGCTAAAGAAATCCGCAAAACTACCGAAAAAATGATTACTTTAGGTAAACGCGGTGATTTAAGTGCTAGAAGAAAGGCTGCTGCTTTTGTTCGTAATGAAATCGCTGATATTCACGAAGAAAAAGATGCAGTTGTTGTAAAATCAGCACTTCAAAAACTTTTCAGTGATATTGCACCTCGTTACAAAGACCGTAATGGTGGATACACTAGAATGTATAAGTTAGCTAACCCACGTAAGGGTGATGCTGCTCCAATGGTAATCATTGAATTAGTTTAATAACGTTAATTTAATATTATTTTATAAATCTTTCACAAAAGCGAGAATAAGCGTGATGATGGTGGCTTTTGCCTAGTCTAGCTTAGATGTTAAATCATCCCTCTTTGTGGATGATTTTTTTTTGCTCTTTTTTTATAATTGATACAATGGCATATACAGAAAAAGAGTAGTGATATTTATGAAAGATAATATAGTAACGGTTCAGCATCTTTCCTTTACTTATAAGGACACAAAACATCCAGCTGTAAACGACGTTAGCTTTAATATTCCAAAAGGTTCATGGACAACCTTAGTTGGTCATAATGGTAGTGGGAAGTCGACAATTGCTCGTCTGTTAGACGGAATCCTTTTACCTGATGAAAACTCTGAAACTTTAATCCAAATTGATGGAATTACTCTTAATGAAAAGACGATGTGGGATATTAGAGATAAGGTAGGTATTGTATTTCAAAATCCTGATAATCAATTCGTGGGAGCAACTGTTGAAGATGATGTAGCATTTGGCTTAGAAAATAGACAAGTTCCAAGATTAAAAATGCAAACCATTGTTCATGATGTAATTAATCAGGTAGGAATGTTAAAATTTCAAAAAAGTGAGCCACAATATTTATCTGGTGGTCAAAAACAAAGAGTAGCTATTGCAGGAATTTTAGCAATTGGTCCGAAATTAATTATTTTAGATGAGTCAACTAGTATGCTGGATCCAGCAGGGAAAGATAAGATTCTAGCCCTCATTAGAAAAGTACAAAAAGAAAATGGGTTGACTATATTTTCGATTACGCATGATATTAATGAGGCGTCTCAAGCAGATCAAATACTTGTTTTAAACCAGGGAACCCTTCTTGCTAGTGGCTCACCAATAGAGATTTTTAAAGATGAATCTTTAATTAAAAGTGCTGGTTTAGAACTACCATTATTTTATAAGGTTAAAAACAAACTTATAAAGCGGGGAATAACTGTTCCTCAAGAAATTGATAATGAAAAAAAGTTGGTGAACTATTTGTGTCAATTAAATTTAAAAATGTAGATTACGTCTATGCTCCCGGAACTCCTTTTCAGACTCAGGGATTAAGTAACATATCTTTTGAAATAAAAGATGGATCTTTTGTAGCAATTGCGGGTCATACTGGTAGTGGCAAATCGACATTGATGCAGCATTTTGATGGATTATTACTGCCGAGTAAGGGGAGTATTACTATTGCTAATCAAACTATTACTGTTGATACACCAAATAAAGTATTAAAAGAAATAAGAAAAAAAGTTGGTTTGGTTTTTCAGTTTCCAGAAAATCAGCTTTTTGAAGAAACTGTTCTTAAAGATGTAATGTTTGGACCGCTTAATTTTGGCTTTTCAGAAGAAAAAGCTAAAGAGCAAGCTATACGCTGGATTGAAAAAGTAGGTCTCCCAGCGGAAACTATGAGTAAATCTCCGTTTGAACTTTCTGGAGGACAAATGCGACGAGTAGCGATTGCTGGAGTAATGGCTTATGAACCAGATATCTTATGTCTAGACGAACCAGCTGCTGGATTAGATCCAGAAGGCCAAAAGCAGATATTTGACATCTTTAAAAATTATCAAAAACTGGGACATACAGTGATTCTAATTTCTCATAATATGGACGATATAAGTAAATATGCGGATGACATGTTGGTCCTAGAACAAGGGCACATGATTAAACATGCTAGTCCAAAAGAAGTTTTTTCAGATGCCGATTGGGTAAAAAAGCATTATTTAGATGAACCGGCCCCGAGTAAGTTAGCTCGTAGTTTGCAAAAAGTTGGTTTTCATTTTTCATCGATGCCGCTTACTGTTGAATCGCTAGTAGAAGAGATTTCAAAAGAGTTAAGAGCGAAGGGAGGAAATTAATGAGCAAAATAATTATTGGACGTTATATTCCGGGTGATTCAATTATTTATAAAATGGATCCAAGGGGAAAGATAATTGCTACATTTTTATTCATTGTCATTATTTTCTTGGCTAATAATTGGTTGTCTTACTTGTTCTTATCTGTTTTTACTCTACTTGCAGTTTGGGCTACGAAGTTAAAACCAAAAGTTTTTTGGGATGGTGTCAAACCTTTAATTTGGTTGATTCTTTTTACATCAGTTTTACAATTGTTTTTTACTACTGGTGGAAAAATATATTGGCACTGGGGAATTTTGAATATTAGTGAATATGGTATTCAAAATTCTATTTTTATTTTCATTCGTTTTGTAATGATTATTTTAATTTCTACTGTTCTTACTTTAACTACAACGTCTTTGGAGATTGCCGATGGAATGGAATGGATTTTAAAGCCATTAGGTTACTTAAAAGTGCCAGTTGCTCAGATTGCTCTTGTAATGTCCATTGCCCTTAGATTTGTACCCATATTATTAGATCAAGCTGTTAGAATTATGAATGCGCAGAGAGCGCGAGGAGCTGATTTTAACAGTGGAGGATTAATTAAAAGAATTCATTCAATTATTCCAATTTTAATTCCATTATTCATTGGTTCTTTAACAATCGCAATTGATTTGGCAACCGCAATGGAAGCAAGAGGCTACCGAGAAGGGGCAAAAAGGACACGTTATCGCGTTTTAAAGTGGTCAAAGTATGATTGGATTAACTTGGGCTATTTCACGCTCTTAACACTAATTTTATTGCTTACAAGGACATATTAAACAATGACAACAAGATATAAATTAACAATGGCATACGATGGGCATCTTTTTCATGGTTTTCAAATTCAGCCAAATGAACGAACAGTGCAGGGAGTAATAGAAGAAGCACTGAAAAAGATGACTAAGGGAAAAAGAGTGGTTGTACATGGTTCTGGACGAACAGACGCTGGAGTTCATGCAAAAGGACAAGTAATACATTTTGACTATCCTGGGAAAAAGATCCCTGCTAAGAATATGATGCTAGCTTTAAATGCACTCATGCCGATTGATACAGTGTTTTTTGATAGTGAAATTGTAGATTCTAATTTTCATGTGCAATATTCAACTAAAGGAAAATGGTATCGCTATATTGTAGATCAACATCGTTTTACTGATCCTTTTAATCGTTTTTATACGGGACATTATCCATATCCTTTAAACATTCAACTAATGCAAAAAGCTGCTAAAGACTTGATCGGGGAACATGATTTTACTAGTTTTGCAGCAAGTGGTGGACAAATTGTTGATAAAGTTCGAACAATTTATTACGTAAATATCACTTCTGATCCAGATAATAAAAAAATTATTTTTGACTTTATTGGAAATGGCTTTTTATATAATATGGTGAGGATCTTAGTTGGTACGTTATTGGAAATTGGCAATAAGAAACGTCCAGTAGATGATATACCACGAGTTTTGGCTGCCAAAGATCGTCAAGAAGTTAGAACAACGGCACCTGCAAGTGGTTTATATTTACAACATGTTTTTTATGAAAATGTTCCTAAAAAATATCGATTAGACCTTAAAAAAGATTGACTTTTTGGACAAAACGACGTAAATTAGTATACGTATGTTTGTCCACGATAGGCCCCGGAAACTTATTGTTTGTCAAACAGAAGAAAAACGGAGGAATTTAAAGTGCGTACTACCCCATTAGCTAAAACTAGTGATATTAAACGTAAGTGGTATGTTATCGATGCGACTGATGTTTCACTTGGTCGTTTATCAACTGCTGTAGCATCAATTTTAAGAGGTAAGAATAAGCCTCAATATACACCAAATGTTGATACTGGTGATTATGTTATTGTTGTTAACGCAGCTAAATTGAAGTTGACTGGTAAAAAAGCAACTGATAAGATCTACTACCGCCACTCAGATTACCGTGGTGGCTTAAGAGCTACTCCTGCCGGTGAATTATTAGCTAAGAACCCAGTAAGATTAGTTGAATTATCTGTAAAAGGCATGTTGCCAAAGAATACTCTTGGTCACCAAGAATTCATGAAGATGCATGTTTACGCTGGTGAAGACCACGAACACGCAGCACAAAAGCCTGAAAAGTTAGACATCAACGAATTAATCTAGGAGGTTTTAAATAATGGCACAACAAGCAGCTTACGCTGGAACTGGTCGTCGTAAAGATTCTGTTGCCCGCGTACGTTTAGTACCAGGTAACGGTCAAATTACCATTAACAAAGAAGACGTAACTAAGTACATTCCATACCCTAACTTGGTTCAAGATATGAAGCAACCATTAGCATTAACTGAAACTGAAGGTCAATACGACATTTTAGTTAACGTTAACGGTGGTGGTTTCTCAGGACAAGCTGGTGCAATTCGTTTAGGTATTGCACGTGCACTTCTTGAAGTTGACCCAGATTTCCGTGGTCCTCTTAAGAAGGCTGGCATGTTAACTCGTGACCCAAGAATGAAGGAAAGAAAGAAGCCAGGTTTGAAGAAAGCCCGCAAAGCTTCACAATTCTCAAAGCGTTAATATTTTATATTACGTTTATACGAAAAGACATCTCGCAAGAGGTGTCTTTTTGCTTTCTAATGAATATTTGAACTATAAAATAAAAAATATAAATATTATAGTAGTTTTAATAAATAGTCAAAAAAATATAGACAAAGAAAAAATTAAGCCTTATTGTTTAATTTTAGAGCTAATTAATATAGTTTGATTTGGAGATTTAATAATGGTTAAAGTCATTAAAATCAAGTATGGCAACACGAAGTGTTATCTGATTCAGGGTACAAAGAAAACAATTTTAATCGATACGGATTGGGCGGGTACATTATCTAGATTTTTTAAGAAATTAGGTGAATATGACTTAAAAGTTCAAAACATTGATTATTTGTTTATAACACACTATCATCCTGATCATATGGGATTAGCACAAGTTCTTGCTGATTATGGTATTAAATTAGTTGTGTTAGACTCTCAGCTAAAATATATTCATCAGTCAGATTATATTTTTGAAAGACAAAGAAATAGTGAATTTGAGCCCATAAAAGATAAACAAGTGTTAGTATTACCTATTATTAAAAGTAGAAAATTTTTAAAGAAATGTGGTATAGATGGGGAAATATTAAGTACGCCTGGTCATAGTAATTGTTCAGTTTCTTATATTTTAGATAATGGTGAAGCTTTTGTTGGTGACTTATATCCTATTGAACAGGTAGCCTGATACGATAATCCTGTTTTAACAAAAAGCTGGGAAAAATTAAAATATGCAAATGTAAAGAAAGTTCATTTTGCTCATTATGCAGATGAAATTATTTCTGATTGGTCACAAATAAAAAGTGTATAGACTAGATAGGAATAATATTATATGATAAAAAACAAATATTAAGATTAAAACGAGGAAAGCTATATGAATAACCTTGATGCTTTAAGAAACGATTGCATTATTAAACAAAAGCGCGGGCTACACTTTATTTTCACTTCAGTAATAATTTGGATAGGGATTTTACTAGTTAATCTTTCTTCGATGCCTCTTCTTACTAAGAATTTATTTACATTTGTGTGCACAGCATTGTTATTACCAATTGCATTTTTGATGTCTAAATTATTAAAAATTGATTTTCAGAATAAGGATAATCCCTTAACTGTTTTAGGAGTTTTACTCTCATCAAATCAAATTTTATATTTGTTGATTGCCATGTGGATTTATTCAGCAATTCCAAACAAGATGGTAATGGTTATTGCTATTATTTTTGGAGCGCACCTATTACCTTATAGTTGGTTATACAAATCAAAATCATATTTAATATTTTCGATAGTTATTTCATTTTTAGCTTTATTTATTGGACTAACGTCTTCTTCGGTAGTTTTAGCTAGTCTGATGATAATAATCGAGTTAGTATTCGGATTTACTTTAGTTTTGGAAAATAAACGAGAAATAGAGGATTCGTTAAACGATTAAAAGTAAGAGTATAAAAAGTATCAAGATTTAAAAGAAAATTTATATGCTGCATATTTTGTGGGCTTCGTATTTCTTTGTGGTGCACTCTTGCGTAATAAAATTGAGTGGAATTGGCTAAGATCGATTTTTGAATTTGGATTTTTATTTCTTTTATTTGAAGTAGTATCATTGCGCTATAAATTTTGGAAATGAAGAGAAAAGACTTAGTTGATAAAAAGTAACTTTAGATATTTAAACCCATCTTAAGAATTTGTGAGAGCTTTGAACTATAATAATGTAGAAAGTTAATTTTAAGAAAGGTTCTATATTATTTATATGAAATATTTAATTACTGGAGCGACAGGTAATTTAGGCGAAAAGATAACCCGTTGGCTTCGAAATATGACGCCTGAAAATAATATTCGAGTTGGAATTCATAATTTAAAAAAGTCAAATAAGTTTGACGATTTAGATGTTGAAAAAGTAAAGCTGGACTATTTTGATTTGGATACTTTAAAAAAAGCCGTTGACGGAATTGATCTTGTCATTTATATTCCAAGCATTACTTATAACTTGCAGAAAAGAATTACAGAATTTGAAAATATCTTACAAGTTGTAAAAGAAGCTAAATCTAAATTGATCTTTGTAAGTTTCTTTGCTGATCAGGAAAATAATCCATTTGTGATGTCCCCATTTTATGCATATGTACCAAGAAGACTTGCTAGCTCAGGAATTGAATATAGCATTGTAAAAAATAGTCTTTATGCCGATCCATTAGTTCCGGACTTAGATGAGTTGATTCAACGTAAGAATATTATTTATCCGGTTGGAGCTAAGCCATTATCATTTATAACTCGTAATGATAGTGCTCATGCAATTGCTTGTTTGGCTATGCAGCCAGTAATGCGAGATCAAGGTCAAACTTATCTATTAAGTATGGATAAAAATTATAATATGGTTGAATTATCATATATTATGTCTCGGATCACTGATCATAAAATTGGCTATGCACCTGTAACAACTGATGAATTTGCAAAGATTTATGCCGCTGAAGGTGACGGAAAAGAACTTGCATCAATGTACGACGGAGGAGCTAAGGGTCTTCTTAGTGCAACATCTGATGATTTTCATCGCTTAACTGGTCGAGAACCAGAAGAAATGGAACATTTTTTAAGAAATGGTTATCAAATTGCCCGATTATAGTTCCTAATGGTTTAATTTAAAATAAAATATGTTATACTAAATATAGTAAGTGCTTAGAGAAAAATTAATTGTAATTATAAGTGTAGACGCAATGCTGAGAAAAGACCGTAAGTTTGCTATTAGCTACACGTACTTTTAATTTAGGTATGAATTAAAAGTTATCTTATTATTTTAACTGTTATATACGAAAAAAGAGATCAGACATTAAAATCTGATCTCTTTTTCGATAAAAATAATTAGAGACTTTGATCAATATTCTTAGCTAAGTAATCGTAAAGCATTGCCTTTTCTAATTCTTTAGTATCATAGCCTAAGGTACGAGCAATAGTGTAGGCGTAGGCCCAAGCAGTAGCAGGTCCGCGGCTAGTAATGATTTTGTGTTCTTTATCCACAACAGTAATATCAGTGCTGAAGTGGCCATTTGGACATTCTTCTTCGATTTGTTTTTCAAAACCTGGATAACAAGTGTAGTTCGCTCCTTCAAGTAAGCCATAGTGTCCTAAAGCAATTGGAGCAGCACACATTGCAGCATCCCATTTACCATTTTTATTTCTTTGAATCATTAAGTCAGCGAGCTTTTTGTTATTTCTCAAGTTCAAAGCGCCAGTTCTTCCGCCAGGGAAGGCAACTAAGTCATAATCAAGAAGTGAATCATCCACAACTTTATCACAAGTAAGTAAAATATGGTGGTCACCATTAATTTCTTTTTTATCTAAACCGACCATATCGCAATCAATATTTAATCGACGTAATACGTCAACAACGCTAAGGCCCTCAACTTCTTCACAGCCATCTGCGAAGACAACAGCTACTTTTGTCATTTAAAAGTCCTCCTTTTTTATTAAGTACTATACATTTTTTATTTTAACGCATTAAAATAATATTTTTTAATTTGAAGATTAAAAAAGAATCAAGAAAATGCGTATATAAATATAGAGTAAAAATTAGCGAAAGATATTGTATTAGGAAAAATTGTGAAACACTAAATGTAGTAGTGTTTTTTAAAATACTTGAATTAACGCAGTATTCTGTTAACATTGAGATAATTGAAACAGAATTTGTGAAACAATTTAAGAAAAGAGGGTAAAAAGATGGCTACTGAAGTTTATTTAGTAAGACATGGGGAAACGATGTTTAATCAGTTGAATAAAGTTCAAGGTTGGGCAGATTCACCATTAACTGTAAAAGGAATTAATGATTTAAAAGTAACTGCATCGAATTTATCTCAGGTTCACTTTGATAAAATGTATAGTTCTGATTTGAAGAGAGCCATTGATACAGTTCACTTAATTGCGGATGCAAATGAGGTTTCAGAAATAGGAAAGATTAAGAAGTTCCCAGCATTTCGTGAAGTATTTTTCGGTACTTTTGAGGGTGACGATATTGATGAAACTTGGAAAAAGGTTGCCAAGGCCGGCGGAATGGAGCCTACAAGTGATGTGGTAAAAATTATTCAGACTTTAGGAATTCATGATTTTCGTGAAGCTACTAAAAAAGCTGACCCACGTCATTTAGCAGAAGATGCAGAAGCTTTAGATAATCGAATGAATCAGGCAATTAGTCAATTAGCTGAAGAAACTAAGGGGGTCGGAAGAGTCTTAATAGTTTCTCATGGTGACTTTATTAAAACTTTAGGAATTAAGTATTGGGATCAAACTAGTCATGATCATGATATTCCATTTCCAGATAACGGAAGTGTTACGCGAGGAATTATTGATGATAATGGAAAATTTAGAATAATTAATTACGGTGTTAAAAATACTGATATCCCGAATTTATAAGATGCAGCTATCAAGTTGCATCTTTCTTAATATAAATTTGAAGGATGCTCTTTTGCAGAATGTTCTACATGTTCAATCATGGCATCAATCATGAATAAAACATCAGGATCATTTAAAAAGTAAAATACATGTGTTCCATGTTTATGATGCTTAACTAAATTATACTTTTCTAAAATGCCTAATTGTTTTGAGACGATAGGTTGGGCCAGCTCAAGATTAGTTGCGATTGTAGAGACGGCAACTTCTCCAGAAGAATTGCGTAAAAAAAATAAAATAGAAATTCGGCGACTATTGCTTAAAACTTTATATATTTTAGCTGCTTCATTGACTAGGGATATATCTAATTGTTTCATTATCTAAACCTCATTGACAATATATCAAAAATGGAATATTATACTTTCTGCATATAAGTATATCAAATTCGATATATTTATGGAGAATAAACATGAAAGATAAATCATCATTACGTTATTTTTGGGTAACACTATTAAATATTATTATTACAATTGCTGAGTTTATTGGGGGAGCTATTTCTGGATCCTTAGCTTTGCTCTCGGATGCTGTGCATAATTTAAGTGACGTAGGTTCGATAATTTTAGCTTTTGTGGCTAACTTGATTGCTAAGAGAAAACGAAATAATAGTAAAACTTTTGGATATGATCGAGCAGAGATCTTAGCAGCTTTTACTAACGGGATTATTTTAATAGTAATTAGTATTTATTTGTTTATCGAAGGAATTCAACGTTTTAGCCATCCGGAACCAATTAAGGGAAAAATTATGTTAATTGTTTCTTTAATTGGTTTAGCTGCGAATCTCATTTCAATGCTAGTAGTTATGAAGGAAGCAAAAACTAGTCTTAATGCAAAAGCTACATTTTTAAATATGCTTTCGGATGCCATAACTAGTGTTGCAGTTGTGATCGGAGCAGTTGTAATTTCAATTTGGAAAATTTACTGGGTTGATCCTGTTTTGACGATAGCAGCTTCGGTATTTTTACTTAAAGAAGCCTATGAAGTTACTATTAAAGCTGCTAATATTTTAATGGAGACGAACCCTAGCATCGATTTAAATAAGATAAATGAATTAGTTTTATCTTGTCCACATGTGAATAACATTCACCATGTGCATGTTTGGCAATATTCAGACAATGTGACGATGTTAGACGCACATATTAATGTGGATAAAAATTTAGATGCTGTGCAATTAGAAAAGATATACACAGAAATTGCAAAAAAATTAAAGCCGCTTGGAATTAACCATGTGACACTTCAAGCAGAATGCACACGTGGAATTAGTGATAAAATGATTTTTGATGATAAAGAAGATTAGTTAATCTGGTTTTGCTGCTATTTGGTAAAATAGGGGCAAAGCCTTTTATTTTTAAGGAGAAAAAATGAAATTCGATACTAATGATCTAAAAGAAAATCTAAAAAATTATCAAAAGAAAGCTACAGACCAATTTAAGGACTTTGCTGAAAATGATTGGCCTGATATCAAAGACCACCTAACTGAAAAAGGACAACAAGCTGGGGATTTTTTGAAGCAAAATGGTGGAAAAGCTTATCAGAATTCGGTTAAAGCTTTTAAGAAAGCGGTTCGAAACTTAGACCAAAAAGTAAATGGTACAAGCATACACAAGGATGATAAATAAAATGAAGGTAAATATTTGGGTTGCAGTAATAGTTTTATTGGTTGGATTATGGGATTTATACATAGCCTATAACCGGTATCAAAAACATAAAGTAACAACGAAAGAAGTTCAAAGTGATCCTACTAATGGAACAAGAAAGTTGAGTACTAGTATTTCATCTGATAGGAAAGCTGATATCATTTCCTTTACAATCTTAGGTGTCGTTTTTACCATTACTGGAATTATTTTGTTTTTTATGATTTAAATGAGGTAGGTGAGAAGAAAGTTGGCCAAATTAGTTTTAGTTAGGCATGGCGAAAGTATAGCTAATCGTGATAATGTTTATACGGGCTGGAATGATGTGCCTTTAAGTAAAAAGGGGATTGAACAAGCAAAAAATGCAGGTCTTAAGGTAGAAAAAATAGCTGAATTTGCGCCAACACATATCCATACTTCTGTCTTATCACGTGCAATTATGACAGCTGATATTATTGCGGATGTTTGCAGCTTTTTATATTTACCTATTACTAAGACTTGGCGTTTAAATGAGCGTCACTATGGAGCGCTTCGCGGTATTAATAAGGATGTTTCAAAAAAGATCTTTGGTAAAGAACAGGTATTAAAGTGGAGACGTGGTTTTGACAGTGTGCCACCACTTTTAACTCAGCCGGTTCAAGATCGAAGATATCAAAAATATGATATGCGTCTAATGCCTCAAGGAGAAAGTTTACATCAAACTCAGGAGCGATTAATGCCTTATTTTTGGGATCATATTGCACCTGAATTAATGGCAGGCCATGATCAATTAGTTGTAGCCCATGGCTCAAGTTTACGTGCCTTGATTAAAAAAATTGAAGATATTAGTAATGAAGATATTGTAAAAGTAGAAGTTCCCAATGCGGAGCCAATTGTTTATACTTTTGATACTGATTTGCATATTGTAAAGAAGGAAGTTCTACATTGATTGAGTAGCCGACTGGTCTACTCTTTTTTAATAGTTTGTATAGGTATTTTTATGGTAAAATTTTTTACGAGTATAATTGAACAAATTCTTGTAGAGTAGGAGAAAATAATGCGTAAAATATTTTTACTAAGAGGAGCACCTGGATCTGGTAAATCTTCCTTTATTGCTCGTCACCACTTGCAGCCTTACGCTATTTCTCGTGATGAAATTAGGCTGCTACTAGCGGATTTGACAGTTTATTATGAGGAAAGTACAGATCAGTTGCACCAAGTTATTCCTCGCCACGTAACTGTACGTACAGAGCAGATGGTTGATAATTTAGTACAGCATAAAATGGCCTATGGTGAAACGATTATTGTTGATGGTACTCATATCACACCTGATAAAATTGAACACTTCCGTCCTTGGGTAGAAAAGTATCGCTATGAATTATTTGTAGTCGACTTGATGCAAAACAATAGTTTAGAAAGTCTGTTACGTCGAAACCAGACTAGAATGCATTATGATTGGGTTAAGCCTGACGTAATAAAGATGATGTATGAACAATATGAAGCTAACCCGGAAGTACCATCTTGGGCATATTCTATTTTGCCTAATGGAATGGAGCGAGCTTTAAGCCAAAGAGAAAAGAATTTAGATCATTATTCACATGTGGTTTGTGTGCCAGATAAGGTTAAGCCAGAAGATTTTCCACATGTTCATATTTCTAATTTCTATTTTTCTTTTAATGATGAATTTACTAAAAAGTATGGAACTTATCGAAACGTAATTACTCTAGGTAAGACTAGGGATGAAATCATTGAACAATTTAGACTCCCATACTTTGTATTTAAATTCCACCACAAGCATTTCTTAATTTCTGCTTATCCGATTCGAAATGAAATGCTAGATCCTATTCGAAAAGTAAAAGGAGTTTGGTCTTACTCAACTGGATTATATAATGTAGCTGATTTTGTGAAAGAATTTCCAGAAAATGAACATCAACATGTTCATCAATTTAATTTAAGTAAGATTGATTCTACTCGTTTACTACATATTTGGTAATAAAAATGAGAATGTTGAAGACCATCCTGATAAAATTGGGATTGTATCAGTTTCTGCCTGCTCATTTTTTTTATATAAAAGATTATTTTAGTAAGAATATTACAGATTTTATATAACTAAAATATTAAAAATAACAATAAAAAAACATTATGTGAATTTTTATGTGAAAAGTTGGGTATAATTTAAGTAATAAGAGAAAAGAATAAGGAGGAGTATACGCGTGTTTTTTAATAAAAAAGATAACGACAGCAAGCAACGGTTTGGTATTAGAAAATTAACTGTAGGAGCTTGCTCTGTATTGTTATCCACATTAATCTTGGGAGTAGAAATGCAGGAACCAACCTCAAAGGTTCAAGCTGCCACTACAGATACTTCCAACAATTATAGTACGACGGAACCGGCGAAGAATTCTAAAAATACTTATTTAACTTCTAGTGAAGTAAAAGAAACAACAACTGAAGCGACCTCGGTAAGTAAGAAAGAAAAGTCAGCTGTTGATAATGCTGGTCAAAATTTATCAAAAGAAAATGATGATAAAACAGTAATCCCTTCAGCGTCTGTTACTGAAAATAATAAATTAAATACGGTTAGTAATAAGACTGAATCAAATACAGAAGAAGATTCAGCAAAGACAGAAGCCTTAAATAATAATGAGGAAAACAAGAATACAGGAGATTCTAATAAGGAAAATACTGTAGAAAATACTGCTAATGCCAATACTGTAGCCGAAGATACAGCTAGTCTAGATTTAAATAAAGTCAAAGATAATGGTAGGATCAATAATTTAAAAGATACAGTTGAGATCTCTTTGCTTAAAAGTGCTACGGTTTCTAAATTACGTACATTATCATCATCAAACGATATAGCTGGAGCTGATGAAATTAAAGCAAGTGCAGCAGTAACCATTCCAAGTAATGATGGACGCTATACTTTATACATTTCAAGAAATACTTGGGGAAATACTACAGATGGTAATCAACCAGCTAAGGTTTTACTTTCAGGAAATGTTCTCACTGGTGATACTGTAACTATTTCAATTCCAAGCTATGGCATTGTCGGCGTAACTCAACCAACTATAGACGCTAACTATGGTAGTGCATCTATAAAGGATGTTGGTAATGAGAAAGTAGTTACTTATAACTTCACTACTTCTGGAGTTATTAATCCGATTATTACGATTCCCGCTGATAATGGATATGGCGCTAAACCACAACCGATGCAGATTACGCAACCTACGGTTAAGGATATTACGTGGACAATTAATGGTGTAGAGCAAACATCAGCTAAATTTTATATTGATATTAACCCTGTATGGAATCCGAAATTTGCTTTAAGTAAACCTAATCCAGAGTCTACTGATCAAAATGCGTTAAAGAAGATGATTCCTAATTATGAATCAATCTATCAACTAGCAATTAATGAAACTAACGGGGTTGCTCCGGGCCAAGACTACAGCAACACGCCTCTTCCTTCTCAAAAAATTAATAGTGCCGTTAATTATGGCACTATAATTACAATCCCAATGCCTAAAGGTTATGTGTTAGATCAATCTGCCACAATGCAACTTAATAATTTTGGGGATAAAACTACCATTATCCAAGAAGGTAATAACGTTATTATTACTGTACCAAAAGGTTCTGGTACGCAGAACTGGAATAGCGGGCCGGCATACCAACTTGTTGGGTCATATGATATTGCCATGCCAGCTATCGCTACCACCTATACGGCTGATGCCCCTATTACGATTGTGCAAAAGCTTAATGATGATGGTAGTCAAACAAAAATTTGGAATGGTCCAACAGTAAGTCAAGATTTTTATGGTGCAAATGATGAAATACCATTGGGCCAAATGCCACTTTATGCTAAAGCTGCTTATAATGGTAATCAGCTTTTAAATAATGGTCATAAACAAATTGTTGCTTACTTTGGTATTACTAATGAATCAATTGCTTCATACAACGATTATAGTAGTAAACTTACTTTTAATTTTGATGAGGGACTAGGTGTAACTAAACTAAAAACACCTACTATTCCTGGTACAAGTAACTATAAGTACACAATTACTTACGCAGATGGTACAACGAGTGAAGGGCAGGTAAGTGCTGGTAATACTATTACGGGAACTGGAGTAATTACTAACATTGTGGTTAGTCCTGATGACTTTGAAAGAGATCAAAGCACTGCTATTAACTTGCCACTTAATAATTTTGCAAATCAAACTACTCAATCAGTGAACGCGTTTGAAGCATATGGTGCAGTCCCAGATACAGTTAAGCCGGGTACACAATTAGTCGCCAATATGACTTTTACTGGAACAATTCAACAAGGAAATGTAACTAGATATTTGACTAGTAAGGCACAATTTGGTCAGAATGTCGTTTCGCCAGCTGATTTAACTTCTAGTTCAGGCATATTTGGATATCAAACTAACACAGCAACAGGTCAATCTAATATAGGATATCTATCTGTCTACGCGGGTGATGGACAAACCAACAATATTTATGAACCGATTTTTTACTATGTTTTGCCAGAATGGTTCTCAGTTTATGATTTTTCAACTGACTATACTAAGCTACCTAATTTTGTCCCTAACACTAATAATGGTGTTACTGGTGCGCCAAAGTTGTCAGTATTTACTGTTCCAACAGAAACCCCAGGACTATCTCGTCAAGTTGTAAAGATTGATTACTCTGGTACGGGCTATAACTTTCTTGCTGGTCAAGGTGCCAATAATCAAATTCACCTTAATAGCTTGCCTGATGGAACTAACGGCACCTATCAAGGGATGATTTATATTGTTAGTCCAACGACCAAATTAACGAACACTGCTTATAATTCTAATAATACAAGCAATTTTGCTCCTAGTGGTATTGCTTTTAATCCAGATTGGGTACAGGGGAACATTTCTAGTCTTTATTACATTGGAAGTGAAAACTATACAATTAATCAAGTCGGTGGTGCTAATACTGCTAGCGTTGCTCAAGGGAATCAAAATAATATCTTAGTTGATTCTGGAGTTTCCAATCTTTATGGTACTAACAAGATGGAATATGCTGTTCGTTTGATTAATGGATCAGGTTCTACTTTAACTAATGTTGTTGCTTTGGTGAACTTACCACAAGCTTCCGACACTAGCTTTACTTTTCAACTAAGTGGTCGTCCTGTTTACGATGGTGATAGAACTAAGTACTCTTTCTTATATTCTACAGAATTAGGTGATCTTAAGTGTAATAATGATCCTGATGGAACTAAGCCAGATGAGACAGGATACGTTACAGCAGATCAAGTAACGGATTGGTCTAAGATTAAGTCAATTATCATTAAGGTATCATCCTTAAGTAATACTGAACGTTCAGATCGTTTGATTTTCACAGGAATAGATCCTAACTTGGTAAATGATGCTGGTAAGACGGGATATATTAGTACTGGATTTTATTCAGATACTACGAAGCCATTTATAAGCAGTGAGGCAATATATAATACAAGTACTGTTCCTAACAAAGTAAAGCCAGCTAATATTACCGTAACTGGTGAAGCTAAGATTAACTTCAAGCTTCGATATACTGATGAAAATGGTCAAGTTCAGACTGTTGATCTTCCTGAATTAAGTACTGGTTACAATTTAGCCCAAAACAATACAATGTTGACTGAACAGGAAGCTATCAATCTTGCAAATAGGAATGCAGCATCTTCTATCCCTGCTAACTACGAAATTAAGTCAGCGATTTTGCAATCTGGTGGTAAGACTTGGCAAACTAATGCACCAGAAGGTACTCCTGTCTTTGGTGGAAATGTTCAATACTTCTATAATAATGCAACTGTAATATTAGAGGCTGTGCCAATTCGACGTACGATTAAGTATCAGGTCATTGATGAAAACGATCCATCAAATCCGGTAACTATTCAGTCATTAACTGATTTATTAAGTAATGGTCAAGCAATTACTGGGAATCAAGGAAGTAATGTTCCAACTGATGCAACAACTGCATATGATGCAGTTAAGAGTGCTTTAGAAGCTAAAGGCTATGTTATTAGTTCAAAGAGTAGTACTGTACCAACAACTTTTGGTCCAGATAATACTGCATTAACGATTTATGTAACTCATAAGCGTGTAAAGGTAAGTACACCAGATCAATGGCCAAGTAGTAGTACCGATACAGATAAAGTTGCACTTTCGAAAACACTTACTAGAACTATCAAAGTTGAAGGCTTACCAACACCAGTTGAAGGAACTACTCAAAGCGTAACGTTTAACAGAACAGCGATTGTTGATGAAGTCACAGGTAAAGTAATAGGTTATGTAGATCCAAGTGATAGTACTAAGACAATTACAGATGGTGATGCTGCATGGACGAGCACCAATAATCAATGGGATGCATTTGTTCCATCAAACGTTCCAGCGGGCTATTCAATTGAATCAATTACTGATGCAAACGGTAATTATTCTGATGTTACTAGCGCAGATGGTAAACTAACAGGTGTAGCACAAACTACTGTTTCAGCTAACGAAAGTGATGTTACAGTAACTATCACTTATCAAGGTAATCAAGTAAGCAATACAATTACTTTTATTGATACTGATGATAACAATAAACAAGTTGGAGAAACTATTACCATTAGCGGTCGTGTTGGAGAAACCGATAGCAATCTTAATTTAACTGTTCCAGAAGGCTATGAACTGGCTAATGGAGCAAGCTTACCAACAAGTTATACCTTTGAAGCAACTAACACTCCAATTACTATTCCACTTGTTCATAAACATAAGATTGTTGGACCTAATGACACTTGGCCAAGTAGTAGTACTGAGACAGACAAAGTTCCACTTTCTGAAACGATTACTCGCACTATTACTGTGGCTGGACTTCCTACAAATGTTCCATCTGTTGAACAAAATGTTAACTTTACTAGAACTGCAATTGTTGATGAAGTCACAGGTAAAGTAATAGGTTATGTAGATCCAAGTGATAATACTAAGACAATTACAGATGGTGATGCTGCATGGACGAGCATCAATGCAACTTGGAGTAGCTGGGCTAGCTCAACTGTTCCAGAAGGCTACTATATTGAAAGTGCAAAAGTCGGTAATACTGACTATCCTGCAGTAACAACTAATGCAAATGGCATTATTACTGGTTTAAATAGTATTACAGTGACTCCAGAGATGAGTTCGATAACAGTTAATGTGGTCTACAACAAGGTCAATCTTGATTTAACGATTAATCATGATACTATTACTAATACCTACAATGGCAGTGAACAACCAGTTTCTGCCGATATAATTAGTGAAATTACTCATACTGTTGTTTCATCAAATACTGATGTATCTGTTCAAAATATTGCTCAAGCTATTCAAGATGCTAACTTGACGTCAGATGATTATTCATACACAGATGACCAAGGTAATATTTTAGCTGGCGCACCAACTAACGCTGGTAATTACCGCATTATTTTGAACCAAAATGGTATGGATAAATTAAAGCAAGTCGCTGGCGGTTTAACAATTAATTATGATCCAAGTAAGTCATACGTTAACTACACGATTGAAAAGGCACAAGCAATAGCCGAATTAGAAGGAAATAATTCTAAGAAATACGATGCTAAGGCAGTAAGTAATGTTGAAGTTACTAAAGATGGTAATATCAAGATTACCGCAAATGTTCCTGGCATTACTCAAGGTGCATATCAACTTCAAGCAGGCGACTATGATTGGTACAGCGAAGATGGTTCAACAAAATTAAATGGTGCACCAACAAATGTTGGAAATTACACAATTAAGTTGAACAGTACTGGAATTGCAAACATTAAAGCGCATTATGGTAACAGCAATAATGTTAATTGGACTGATGATGCAATTACAGGTAGTGCAACTTACGAGATTACTAAAGCAGCTGCTACTGTTTCATTAACTGAAGAAAACAAACAAACCAGCACTTGGACAGGTGATGTAATTCCTGTAAATCCAGCTGATTTTGTACCAACTATTACCACTGATAATGGTCAAACTTTGACTGTTCCAGTTGGTACTTTAGGTGTTGGAGATTACACAGTTACTCATTCACCAGTTGTACCAGGTACTTATAAAGTTTCATTGACTCCAGAAGGTATTGAAAAGATTAAAAGAGCTATTCCAACTAGTGGAAACTATGTTTGGAGTAAAGCTGGTAATGGTTTGTTAGAAATTGTCAAAGCTAAAGCTGATTACCAAATGTCAGGTAGTGGCGAAACTACTTATACTGGTTCTCCAGTAGAGTTGCCAATGAATCAACTTAAAGCAGCAATTTCTTCATCTAATACAGTTAGTGGACAAAATCTAGTAATTCCTAATTTTGATGCTAATGACTTTACTTGGTCGAGCGGCAATGCACCAATTAATGCTGGTGAGTATACTATTAAGTTAAGTGAAACTGGTATTAATAAGATTACTACTGCCAATCCAAATTATGGCTTAACTCTGGGCACTAATGTCTTTACTTATACCATTAAGGCAGCTGACGCTACAGCTAAGTTAACTGGGAACAATCGTAAGATTTATAATGGGCAAGCAACTACTACAGCAGAAGTTAATAGTAATGGTCAAATAAAGGTAGCGTTAGATTATTTAGGGAAGACAGAAAATTATACCTTACAGACTGGTGACTATACTTGGTCAACTTCTGATGGAAATGCGCCAACTGACGTTGGCACTTATACTATCAAATTGACTAGTGCAGGATTGACGAACTTGCAAAAGGTAATCAATGATAAGAATGGTGTAGGTAATGTCAATTTAATTACAGCTGCTGATAATGCAGGAACTGCTAACTTCGAAATTATTAAGGCAATCCCAAGTGCATCATTTACTGGTCAAGACCAAAAGACTTATGATGGTACACCAATTGCTGGTTATGTGCCAACTTTGACGATTACTGCTCCTGGTCCACATGATGTAGCTTTAGTTGCTGGCACTGATTATGTTTGGACTAAGGATGGTCAAACATTTACTACAGCTCCAACTGATGCAGGGAAGTATACTGTTTCCCTAACATCGAAGGGAATTGGTAAGATCAAAGCAGCGAATGCAGCAAATCTTGATTGGTCGAATGTAACGATTAATGAAAATGCAAGTTACACGATCAATAAGGCACAAGCAACAGTTAACTTTGATAATCCTGCTAGTCAAACTGTTGAATATGGTAAGAATACATTTGATGCAAATAACTTCAAACCAATTATTTCAACAAATAATCAGGTAACTGTTAACATTCCAGAAGGTGTGGCCCTTTCTGTAGATGCTGGTGACTTTGAATTCACTGCTGCAAATGGTGATAAAACAACTACTGTACCAACTGAGTTAGGCACTTATACTATTACTCTAAGTGAAAATGGTTTTAAGAAGCTTCAATCACAGACTAATAATTATAATTGGATAAATGCTGCAAGTGGTACTTACACAGTAAATAAGGCAACCAATGTATCTGTAATCTTAGATGGGCGTCAAGAAGTAACTTATACAGGTAATACATTTACAAATAGTGATATTAATGTTGATGATTACCAAGTAGTTCTTGGTAATGGTCAAACTTACAAGTTAGTTGCTGGGGATTTGGAATTTGTTTCAAGTCAAAATCCAACTAATGTTGGCTCTTATAAGGTTCAACTATCTGCACAAGGTAAGGAAAATATTGCTAAGGTAGGTGCAACTCATTACAGCTACAACTTTGATAATACCGGTACTCGTAATTTCGAAATCCAAAAAGCTATACCAAGTGTTAAATTTAATGCCAGTGCTGAAAAGGTATTTGATGGTACGCCAATTGCTCTTGATAATTATGCTACTAAGCCTGCAGTCACGATAACTGCACCAGGAAATCCAACTGTTACTCTGGAAGATGGCGATTATGTTTGGGTAAAAGATGAGATTACTTATACAACTGCTCCAAGCAATGTTGGTGTGTATACTGTCGAGTTATCTGAATCAGGTAAGAATAAAATACTGCAAAACAGTAATAATTCAGAAAACCTTGATTGGTCTAACGCCAAAATTAGCGGTGAAGGTTCATATGTAATTACTGAGACTACTGCTAGTGCAAATCTTTCCGGGAGTTCATCTAAGACATATGATGGCAAACCAGTAACTACGACTGAGATTAATGCCAAAGATGGTACAGTTGAAGTGACTATTAGCATTTCAAACAGCAATGAAACTGTAACTTATAAGTTGCAAGCTGGCGACTATACTTGGAATACACCTAACGAAGATGCTCCAACTGATGCAGGTAGTTATACATTAAGTTTGAGCAAGACCGGTCTTACTAACTTCCAAAGTACAATTGATAACAAGTGGGGTGAAGGTAATGTTAAGATCACAGGTAGCGATCTTAAGGGAGAAGCTACCTTTACGATTACCAAGGATAATATCACTATTTCAGGAAACCATACTCAAACAAGAACATATACAGGAAATCCACAAGTAGTAGATCCGGGTAACTTCCCAATTACGTTGATATCTGATGGTGATGGTCCAGTTCCGACAATTCCAGACGGAACTTTAACTAGTGATGACTTTGTAGTTAAGGATAAAGATGGAAATCCTGTAGATCCAACTAATGTTGGTGACTACACAGTTTACTTAACTCCAGAAGGAGTTGAGAAACTTAAGGAGCTCAATCCAAACTATAACTGGCCAACAACTGAACAAGAAGTTGGAAAATTAGTAATTGAGACAGCTCAAGCAAATGCAATTGTAAGTGGTGAAAATAGCCGTATCTACAATGGACAGGTAATCAGTACGGTAGATCTCTATAACGGTGGAGATATTAATGTTACGATTTCTGGAATTAATGGTGCCAAGATTACTTATACATTGAGAGATGGGGATTACGATTGGAGTGTTACTGATCCAACTAATGTTGGTACTTATACTTTAACTTTGAACAGTACCGGAATTAGCCATTTGCAAGAAGTACTTACTGAAAAATATGGTGCTGAAAACGTAACTCTTGAGAATACAGCAGTAACTGGAAACGCTAAGTTCACAATTACTCCAGCTCCAATCATTATTTCAGGAAACGGTAGTCAGATCGGGACATACACAGGAAATCCACAAGTAGTAGATCCAGGTAACTTCCCAATTACGCTGATACCTGATGGTGATGGTCCAGTTCCAACAATTCCGGATGGTACGTTAACAAGCGATGACTTTGTAGTTAAGGATAAAGATGGAAATCCTGTAGATCCAACTAATGTTGGTGACTACACGGTTTACTTAACTCCAGAAGGTGTTGAAAAACTTAAGGAGCTCAATCCAAACTATAATTGGCCAACGACTGAACAAGAAGTTGGTACTTTGACTGTTACTCCAGCAAAAATGGATGTAACTTTATCAGGGAATGGTTCTAAGGTTTCTGATGGTCAACCAGCAAGCGTTGATCTTTCAACTTTGTTAGACAACTTAACTGGTAACAATCTTAATAAAGATGGTTTAACATTGGATAACTTTAGCTGGAATACTCCAGATGGTAATGCTCCAACTGAAGTAGGTAATTACACGATTACTTTAAACGAAAATGGTTTGAAGAAACTTCAAGATAGTAATTCAAATTACACTGTTAACGTAACTGGTGAATTTAAGTATAGTATCACTCCTGCTAGTCAAAAGATTGAGTACGTTGATGGCAATGGTAAGATTATTAAGACTATCGACAATATTGGTACAGACTCATCTAACTATGGTGACAAAGTTGACTTTGATGTAAAGCAGAATGTTCCAAAAGATTACAAGCTGGTCGATTCTAACGTTCCAACACAAATCACTATTGAAAATAGTGTGACGAAATTTGTTATTGAACCTAATATTGTAACAACAACTGAGACTAAGACCATAACTAGAACGATTATTGTTGAAGATCCAGATGGTAGTGAAACTCAAGTTGTTCAAAAGGTAACGTTTACTCGTCCTAAGTATACTGATCCAGTAAATGGAGAAGTAACATACGGTGAATGGGATAAACCTGCTGGTAACTGGGATAAATACAATGCTCCAGACATTCCAGGCTACACTTCAAATGAAGTACCAGTAGAAGAGGTAACTCCAAATACTGCAGACAAGACAGTAACTGTGAAGTACACGAAGAATCCACCAATTGAAACAACTGAGACTAAGACCATAACTAGAACGATTATTGTTGAAAATCCAGATGGTAGTGAAACTCAAGTTGTTCAAAAGGTAACGTTTACTCGTCCTAAGTATACTGATCCAGTAAATGGAGAAGTAACATACGGTGAATGGGATAAACCTGCTGGTAACTGGGATAAATACAATGCTCCAGACATTCCAGGCTACACTTCAAATGAAGTACCAGTAGAAGAGGTAACTCCAAATACTGCAGACAAGACAGTAACTGTGAAGTACACGAAGAATCCACCAATTGAAACAACTGAGACTAAGACCATAACTAGAACGATTATTGTTGAAAATCCAGATGGTAGTGAAACTCAAGTTGTTCAAAAGGTAACGTTTACTCGTCCTAAGTATACTGATCCAGTAAATGGAGAAGTAACATACGGTGAATGGGATAAACCTGCTGGTAACTGGGATAAATACAATGCTCCAGACATTCCAGGCTACACTTCAAATGAAGTACCAGTAGAAGAGGTAACTCCAAATACTGCAGACAAGACAGTAACTGTGAAGTACACGAAGAATCCACCAATTGAAACAACTGAGACTAAGACCATAACTAGAACGATTATTGTTGAAAATCCAGATGGTAGTGAAACTCAAGTTGTTCAAAAGGTAACGTTTACTCGTCCTAAGTATACTGATCCAGTAAATGGAGAAGTAACATACGGTGAATGGGATAAACCTGCTGGTAACTGGGATAAATACAATGCTCCAGACATTCCAGGCTACACTTCACCTAAGGTATTAGAAGAGCTTGTAACTCCAGATGCAGAAGATAAAACTATAAGAATTGCTTACAGCAAACAACAAAAGCCAGGAACTCCTACTACTCCATCTAAGCATGAAGATAATAAGAAACCTGGTGAAGTATCAGCAGTGAAGCCACAAGTTTCAACTAATAAGACAAGTGAAGCAAATACTGTACAAAGGAATGTAGGAAAGCAAGTACAAAGAACTCATATTAATAAGAAGAATGATCAAATATTGCCTCAAACAGGTACCCACAAGGATATGCTTGCAATTCTATCTGGAGCACTTGCAGCAGGAATTGGGTTATTAGGATTAGGTTTTGATCGAAAAAAGAAAAAATAAAAGTGAAGTATAAGAAATATTCTAAAAGAGAACGACCTAATTAAAACTCTTTATAGATATTTAAAAGGGAATTAAGCAGCTGAAAATAGCTGTTTGATTCCCTTTTTTCATATTGTTATTTAAAGTTAGATAAGGCTTTTTTAAACAAAAAATCCTGTTGGTGAAATATAAAAAACATTCATCAACAGGATAGAAATATATTTTGAGTCTACTATAAATTAGCTTTGATTCTCTTCAACTGACTCATTCCGTTCGTCTGCATCATCTACTGATTTAGCTACTTGTTGATCAGGTTTATATGGGCGCTTAATAGGCATCCCCATTGGATTCTGTCCTTTAGACATTAATACAGTAGGAATATTTGATGTAACTTTTTCAGGCTTCTTCAATCCTTCAATTTCCCAGGTAAATGGAGCAAATTCGTTTTTTGGATTTACCCAATTTGGGTGCTTTTTAGAAAGAAGATAAAGTCCTAAACAAGTAAGTAATACAACAGCAACTAAAACTGCAATAACAATTACATAAGTTACTGGAGATCCAACTTCTGCCTTAACTTGTGCTGGTGGATAAAAGGCAAGAACTATACCGAAAACTGATGAAATAAGACCAACACCGGCAATAATCCAAGCTCCTACTTTACCACCGGGTACTTTAAATGAACGAGGACGGTTAGGTTGTTGATAGCGTAAGCGTAAGAATGCCACAAACATTAGAATGTAGTAGAAAAGATATAGAACAGTTACACACTGTGTTAGTAAAATTACAAATCCTTCTACGTTTGGAATTAACTTGAATAAATATGCAATAATAGTCATTCCAGCCATTTGAACATAAACTAGTCGAGCAGGCATCCCATGCTTATTTTTCTTTTGTAACCATTTTGGTAAAAATCCGCTACCACCAGCTTGTGCAAGCATAACTGATGGAGCTGCTAGCTCAGTTACAGTAGAAGCAACTAAATTGAAAAGTCCGACCCACATTAGAACTAGATACAACCAAGGAAATGCAAATGTTTCACCAAGAACTTTAAATACCGTAACTAATGAATATAGAACATTAATTTGTTTCTCGGGAACAATCATTGCGATGATTACCGTACCTACTACGAAGATTAAGAATACTAAGATCAAAGTAATAAAGACTGAGGCTACAAAGTCCTTTTCTGGGTGCTTTAATCGTTTAATGAAAGCTGCATTTTCATCGATTCCAGTATAAGAGAAGAATACTCCAGCTGCTAGGG
Organism: uncultured Lactobacillus sp.; assembly: GCA_947565635.1. Taxonomy (GTDB): domain Bacteria; phylum Bacillota; class Bacilli; order Lactobacillales; family Lactobacillaceae; genus Lactobacillus. The sequence continues at coordinate 126,384 of CANOGU010000003.1, forward strand.
CTAAAGTGCTCATCCCGTTCCATTTTGGAATTAATTGTTTTGGTGCCATGGAAATAGCCGGTGTATGTCCCTGACATAACCAAACGATAGTTAAGATAATCATGATAGCTAATGGGATAAGTGTCCCAATTAAAACACCATACTTTGTAATAGTGGTAAAAGTTTTAACACCTCTATTAGCAATAATGGCCATAATCCAATATAAAATAATCCATCCAGTCATGATTAAAACAACGTGGGTAGGATTTTGAGCAAAGGCAACTGCTTTATTATACATTGGCGTGTAGAACAAAATAGTTGCAGCGGAACTCGGCATCCCCATCCCGAAGTTAATCATTACCTGAAACCATAAAATCAACAGACAAGTTAATGCCCATCCTCTTCCTAAACCTTCGCCAACCCAGCGGAAAATACCACCACGGTTGCTCCAGCCAGAGGCTAGCTCTGCAGCTACTAAAGCTGTAGGAATGAAGAAGCAAATAGCACCGATTGCAAAATAGGTAACTGACGATAAACCATAAAAGGCTTCTTGGACATCATTACCTAAACCAGCGATGATCGCCACGTTCATTAGAGTTAGAGTCCATATGGAGATAAAGGCTTGTTTTTTAGCAGATCCTGCTTTATGAGAATTCTCCATTTTCTTTCTCTTCTCCTTTAAATATATACATATAGATAGATCTCTACAATAAACAAAATCAATATGTTATTTATTAATCTGTTCATGCGTATAATAGTCTCATATTTCACAAAGTACAAATAAAAGGACTTCAAAAAGGAGCAAGGTATGACAATAACATAGATCGAGATAGTACAGTAAATGTTTTATATATTGTGAATATAAGCACAATATATAAAGACGAAGTTATAGTAATATAACTCGTAATAGCAAGCAGATAGATAACTTTCTTAATTAAGTAACAAAAAAATATTAATTAGAAAAAATGCACTTTTAAAAATAACGAATTATATTATTTCATTTTTTATATATTTCCACTTAAGTGCTTTTGATTATAATGTAATATATAGGGTATAGACTTGAAAAATATAACATTAAATACAAAAAGATATGTATAAGAAATATATCTTTGAAAGAGTAGTATTGCTCAATTCACTTATCGAGGAGAAGTTCATTTGGAAAAGAAAAATCTTTTAAATGTAATAAAGAAAGTAAGCTTTAGTCTATTCATAGTAATAATTTATGTAATGGGATTATACATTCCTCTTCCTTTTGCAGAAGTGACTAAACAGTATATGGAAGCTGTAAAAAATACTCCTATTTCAATTTTAGGGGCATTTAGTGGAGCTAATTTTACACAGATATCTATTTTTTCAATCGGTCTGAATCCATTAATGTTTTCGATGTTAATTATTCAGCTGCTAAGTTTTACTCATTCCTTTGGTTTTGATGCCTTGTCACCGAAACAAGTGCAGTACTTGATGCAATTTTTAACTATGATTATCACTATCATTCAAGCAGCACTATTAGTTTTTGCTTTTACTAATCGGCGAGATGGATTAGAAGATTTTGAAATGATTCTGATATTAAGTGCGGGATCTTGTTTAGTAGTTTGGCTTTGCTATCGAAATATGAAATATGGGGTTGGAGCAAGTGCACCAGTTATTTTAACAAGTATTCTTAATGGCGCTATTCCTAATATAATTAGTAATGTAAAGCTTCTCTTAACCATGAAATATGCATGGGTTTGGTTAGCAGCTTTAGCTATTTTTATTTTATTACTAATAAAGTTTTGGCTCGCGTTTACTAAAGCCTACTATCCTTTAAAAGTAGTTAATCCTAGTCTCCCTGCTTCTAGTAATTTGATGACAGTGCCGTTAGGATTAAACATGGCTGCCATGATGATGTATATGGTAGGAATGGCTATTTTGACCCTTCCTTTAATGGTGGGAAGATACTTTAGTTCTTCATCTTTGATCAATAATTGGGTATTTCAAGCTTCTTTTTCTGCAGTAATGGGAATATTGATTTTTTATTTCTTCACTTTTGTAAATTTCGATCCTAAAGAACAAGCCAAGAGTTTTCGAAATAATCACTACTATATTCCAAATATTGCTCCTGGACGTCCTACACAACGATATTTAAACCGTCTAATATGGATTATTGCCTTTCCGGGAGCCGTTTTAAATGCATTTCAACTTGTTTTTGGTTTATATGGGGGTAATTTTTTAGGTAATTATGCTGGCTTTGCTATTATTCCAATGAATGTTGTTATGATTACAATGTTTATGGGAGGAATTAAAGATCAAATTGATACTATTTTGTTCCCATATCGTTATGATCGTTTATTAAAGGATAACTAATAATGAAATATTTTATTCCTGCATGGCATAAACAATACAATGACTGGTCAATTAATATTCCAAGTATTGAAAACTATGACGCAGCAGAATACATGACTGTTTTAAAAAAGTTTGACGAAGAAATTGGTCTGATAATTACAGACTATCAGCCTCAATTGTTGAGTAAATTAAATCAAATTGCCTTTTTCCCTAATACCCTATTTTCTGTATATGATTTTTTACAAGGAGTTCATGGATTTGAAAATAAGGTTTTAGAATTAGAAGATTTTAACTGGCCTAAAAATGCAATTTTTGATTATGGTCCTTTTAGAACCTTAATTGTTTTAGAAAATAAACTATATGCAACAGTTTTCTATGATATTGATGGTCATATTTTAAGGATCTCTTATCCTGAAAATGACGAGCATAAAGCATTTACTTTGGGTATAGATAGTCGTGGTTTTATCTCTAATCAAGATGATGAGGAAAAAACTATCTACTTTGATCCATACGGTAATTGGCGTTTTAAAAAGGACAAAACCACTGACAAAATCACGGTTAATCCAGAAACGCATTTTTGTAAAAGAAGAGAATATGAAAATATTACAGATTTGGTTGATGAGATTTTAAGTCGATACTTAAAGGTCAATGCTAAGAATAATGATGAAATAATTGTAACAGTAGATGATGAGAGTAGTTTTAATAATGAAATCATTGAGCCATATAAACCTTTATATATAATCAATAGACACCATCCTTATAGTAAAAAAATAGGTAGCCTGGCTAAGGCAAAAGTAATTGTAAGTAGCAATGAAATTAAACAAAATCTAGAAAAAAATTATAGAGAACAGTTCGATATTTCAGTTATTCCTGTCTTTAATTCGGAATTTCGTCTTGGTCATAGTCAAAGACAAAATGTACAGGAGATTGGCTTCTTTGCGGAAAATGCAAATGACGAAGATATTCATCAAATCATTCAAAAGCTGTGTAACTACATCTTAAAAAATCCAGATAATTACAGCTTGAAAATATTTACATACAATTTTTGGAAAGCTGATCATGTGAATAAAATTCTTGAGCAAATAAAAGAAGAAAACAAAAACAGTTTTATTCTCGGAAAGTCAGAACAAGCAGAAAATGCTCCAATTGATGGACTTGATGATGAAGTGAGTTTACCAGAACTTGATGTTGTGCATACCCGTTTAACTAATATTTCAGATGTACTAAGTAATTTGGATAAAATGAGACTTTTAATAAATTGGGGAAAAGCGGATGAATTAATGCAAATATCAGGTGTAAGTATTGGAATTCCACAAGTGCAAAACTTTTCTTCGGCCACTGTTGTGGATAATAAAAATGGACGAATTATAAAGAAAATAAGTGAGCTTTTACCTGTAGTTGATGAGTATTTAACTAATTTAAATAGTTGGAATCAGACAGTAGTATATAACGTACAATTAATGAACCAGTATTCCGAAGAAAACATCATTGAGAAATGGAAAGAAGTATTTAAAGAGAGGAAAGCGGAGTAGAATGCGAGTTTTGCAACTAGGTAATGATAACTGGGAGAAAAAATATACAATCCCAGAAGATATGGAATGGCATTTTAACGACTTTTCTTTTGAAGAAAAAAAGGCTACGAAGAAAAAGGGGATAAAAAGTTATGATGTAATTTTAGTTACTGGTAAAACTAACTTAACTAATGACCAGTTGAAGAAGTTAAAGCAATTGATATCCCCATATCATGTTTTATACAGTTCTAATTTAAATACAGAATTGGATGATCATGAAAAATATTTTTTGAAAAGTATTGCTGCTCAAAAAATAAAAGAAGAACCGCAGTATTTGATTGATCGACTTCCAATTCGGTACTTCTCTGGACAATCCGGATTAAGGATTTTTCCAAGTCAACTGAAATTAAATGAGCATGTAGTTAATAGTTATGAGTTTGAAGAACAGGGTCATCTTAAATTAAATCTAGATACCCATAATGAATGGGTAAATTTAGGTACCTATAAAAGTGGGGTCTTTATCGATCCTGATAAGCAGATCAATTTTTGGCTTTCATTAAAGAATTTCAATTTTCAAGTTAGACTGAGAATTTTTATTCAACAACCTGGTACAGATGGAGATGTCAAAGAACAAAGAGTAATCGACCTAAGCTCTTTTAATAAAGATGAATATTTTTCTCAAATTGAAGCATCTGAACACTATCGGACTGCAACCCTAAATCTAGAAGTTAAGGGGAGCGGCGACTTAATCATTGGCGTGCTTCATTCACGTTGGGGCCGAGATGGGGCCGGAAATTTCATTGCCGGTGGGCAAAGAATAGTTAATCCTCAGACTAGGGATGATATTGCCTATTACTTTAATCCTGGCGACTTGAAGCCCCCATTAAATGTATATTTTTCAGGTGCGCGTGAAGCAGAAGGTTTTGAGGCATATTTCTTGTTTAAAGGGTTAAAAGCACCGATGCTTTTGTTTACTGATATGCGATTAAATATTGGCCAATTTTATGACGATAAGGATAATTTTTTTGAGCAAGAAATCATTAAAACAATTAAGTCAAAGTTGAATGAATTGGGTTTTGATGAATCGCAACTGCTAGTAAATGGAATTTCAATGGGAACGTATCCTGCAATAAAATATGGGGCAAAAATGAGTGCCCATGCAATTAATGTCGCAAAACCCTTAGTAAATTTGGGCTATATTGCTTCAAGAACTGCCTTAGATCGTCCCGACGAATTTGAAACTATGTTTGATATTGATAAAGGTATCGGTCCAGCTACGGATAAAGATGACTTGAAAAAAATTGATGAGAATTTTTGGAAAGAATTTGATAAGCAAGATCTTTCAAAAACACGCTTTTTTGCTGGTTATATGATTAATGATGACTATGACGATAAAGCAGTAAAAGAGTTAAAAGAGTCTCCTGCTGTAAAGCAAGCAGCCCAGTTTTCTGCTAAAGGATTTCCCGGACGACATAATGATGATCCACAAGTTAACTACTGGTTTATTGATCGTTTAAATGAACTATTAAGAGAAGATTTTGGTCGAGATAATGAAAAACGTAATTAATCAAGTTTATTGGGATAGAATGTCAGAGACATATTTATATGGAACGGCATTTAAGAAAAACGCTAAAAATGAAGTCACTTTTAAGAATAAATTGATGCCTTCAGGAAAAACTCTGATTAGCTGGTCATCAATAGCAAATTATCAGGCAGCAAAAGAAGTCCCTAGTTTACCACTCCTGCTGAATGGACAAGAATATTTGTTAAAAATTAGTGCAAAGATTAAGCCGGAAAATAGTGCAATTTTTGGAATACATTTTTTTGATATTCAGGGAAATGAAATTGATAAGGTTATTTTCACTGATTTAGAACAAAAGTTTAAATATCCAACTCGAGCGGTGAAATACACTATTGAAATAATTAGTGGTGGAGTAGAAGAGATTAATTTTAAAAAAATTCAAATTTCTCCTTTGGATTTAGAAGAAGTTTTTAATGACTTTTATCCGCATTCTATTTATTTAAATAAAAATTCCCAAAAAGAAGGGCTTATTCTACTTGATGACTCTAAACGAGCCAGAATTATTGCGCCATTTAAAATTGCGAGTCATGTAGAAGCAAATTTAACTATTGGATATTTGAGTTGGCAAAATAAACAACATGGCCTTGAACTGATGAAAGATTATATTAATGAACATAAAGATAAAGAATTAGTCATCTTTAGCAGTAGTGCTGAGATAGATAAATCTTTAGAAAATTCTAAATCCTTAAACTGTACGGTAGTGTATTCGAAGGCTTTGGTAGATGAAGGATATCATAATTTACAGGAAACATATCTTTCAAAAATTTATAGAGAACCTGATCAAGTTCGAATGGTAAAAGAAGCTATTAATTATTTTAAGGAATGATGCAATGCTAACAGATAGGTTAAGACTAAAAAAAGCCAGGAAATTATTAAATAAAATTAATAAATTAGGTCCTAAAATGCAGGCAATGAGTGATGAAGAACTGCAAGGACAAACTGCTATTTTTAAAAAGCAACTTAAAGAAGGCAAAAGTTTAGACGATATTTTACCGGAAGCTTATGCCACTGTAAGGGAAGCAGATAAAAGAATTTTGGGAATGTTTCCTTACGATGTGCAGGTTTTAGGGGCAATTGTATTACATAATGGTTCTATTGCTGAAATGAAAACTGGGGAAGGTAAGACTCTAGTTGCAACAATGGCACTATATCTAAATGCTTTAGAAGGTAAGGGCGCCATGTTAGTGACTCCCAATGGTTATCTTGCATCTCGTGATAAAAAAGAGTTAGCTCCAGTTTATGAATGGCTAGGCTTAAGTGTGAGTTTAGCTTTCGCAGAAGATAAAGATAGTAAAAAGAAAATAACTGCTAAAACTAAAAGAAAATATTATAACTCGGATATTGTATATACTACTGCTTCTTCTTTAGCCTTTGATTATTTGTTTAATAATCTTGCCAGCTCCAAAGAAAATCAATATTTACGTCCATTTAATTATGTTATTGTCGATGAAGTGGATGAAGTTTTATTAGATGAAGCACAGACTCCATTCGTGGTTTCCTCTAGTCCTAATGTTCAATCCAATCTATATCATTTGGCAGATCAGTTTGTAAGATTGTTAGATCCTGAAGTGGACTATGTATTTAAAAAGGATGATCAATTATTTTGGTTAACAGCCCACGGTATTGAAAAAGCAGAGCAATTTTTCAAACTAGATGACCTATTTTCTAATGAGAGCAGGAGTGTTTATCGCCATATTATTTTAGCGATGGGCGCACACTTAACTATGAGGCGGGGACATGACTACTTAGTGGTAAAGGGCGAAGTGGTCTTGCTTGATGAAGATAGCGGTAGATTGAAACGTGGAGTGCAGGTAAGTACAGGGATTCACCAAGCTGTTGAAGCTAAAGAAAAGGTTGATTTGACTAAAATTCAGAAAACAGCAGCTTCAATAACATTTCCAGCTTTATTTGCATTGTTTAATAAAGTAAGTGGAATGAGTGGAACCGCTAAAGTTAATGAGGAAGAGTTTTTACAGACTTATAACTTAAAAGTGGTAACTATCCCTACAAGAGTGCCGGTAATTAGAAAAGATTATCGTCCACTTATTTTCTTAACTACAAGAGATAAATTAATGACGGCTGTAGATGACGTAGTAGAAATGCATAAAACTGGTCGACCTGTGTTACTTGTTGCTGGTTCTGTAGAAAACTCAGAAATTATTTCAGAATTGCTCCTCAATATTGGTATTCCGCATAATGTGTTAAATGCTTATAATGCAGCCTATGAAGCGCAAATTATTAAAAATGCAGGTCAAAAAAAAGCTGTAACTATTGCAACAAATATGGCTGGTAGAGGAACTGATATTAAGCTAGGTCCAGGAGTTAAGGAACTGGGTGGCTTAGCAGTAATCGGAACTGAAATGTTGCCTAAAAGAGTGGAGCTGCAGTTAGCTGGTCGTGCTGGCAGACAGGGAGATCCTGGAAGTAGTCAATTTTTAATTTCCCTAGAAGATTCTTTTATTTCTTCTAATAATACAGCTCGACAAAAAAAATATTACCGCAAATTAATGAAGAAAAAGTCAAAAGGAAAAGACATTACGCTTCTCTCAGGACCAAGAATTCGATTTAGTTTACAGATGTTGAGAACTCGTAAAGAAGATCTTAATGAATTGATGAGAAGTCAAACTAATAAGATGGAAGTAATTTTATCTCTCCAACGGAAGAACTTTTATACTCGAAGAGATAAGGTTATGAAAACTGATGATTTACAGAAAATTGTTGATCACATTATTGATAAGGCACTAAATATTTATTTGAAGCAAGAAGACTTATCCAATAAGAGTGATTTAAAATACTTTATTAATCAGCATCTTACTTATCAACAAGTTAATGTACCAGATAATTTGAAAACGAAGAAGGCTATTAAAGACTACTTGAAAAAATTAGCTTATGAGATTATTGATAAGAAAAAGCAAGTATTAATTAATAAAAAACAAGTAAATGAGTTTTATCAGCAAGTAATTATTTCATCGATGGATGGAAGTTGGATTGATCAAGTAGATAGGCTAGAAAAAATAAAGATTAATGCTCAGCAATGGGGAAGAAGTGGGAGACTGCAAGATCTTCTTCATCACGAAAAGGCTTTTGAAGCCTATAAAGAATTTTTAGATAAAATTACCTTATCTACATTTGACAATCTTTTATTAAGTAAGATTTTTACGAATGAAAAAGGGCAATTAGTCGTAGTATTTAATTAATATAATTAATAGAGGAAGATTATGACAGTATATAACATAAATTTAGGAATAGGTTGGGCTAGCTCTGGAGTAGAATACGCTCAAAAATATCGTGATCAAAGTTTTGATAAAGTGGGAATTGAACGAAAATTTATTTTTTCAGATTTAATTTTAGGGAATAATATCGGAGATTTAACCGCCAATTTGGGTTTTGATAATGACAATATTATCTGGTTATATAACTTCTTTACTGATGTAAAGATTTCAACGTCTAATTATTCTTTAGATACTCTAGAAAACGAACTCAATTTAAAAAAACTAAGTAGTAATGTAAAGACTGTTGGAAAAGAAGTATTTTATCAATTAAATGATGGCCTACAGCTAGTAGCTCGACTAAGCGATGCCGAAAAACGTACCATTGATCAGGTTAGCTATGTTAAAAATAATACTTTACTTAAGAGAGACTTTTATTCTTACACTAAGTATGCCTGTGAGTATTATTTAGGGGCAGATAAAGATAATCGCGTTACTTTTAGGGAATTTTATAATGAAGATGGCATAGTTGCTTATACTCAACACTTAAACGGTGATCAAGAAACATTTGAATTTGCAAATGGTGAAGTTGTTTATAGTAAAGATGACCTTTATTTGAAAATGCTTAAGGGACTGAACTTTACTGAAAAAGATGTAATCATTCTAGACAGAGAAGATGAAGACAAGAACTTAATTAATGGACAATTAGTTTTTGAAAATCACGGTCCAGCTAAATTAGTAGTGGTAGTTCATGCCGATCATTTTGATAAGCATTATACTAATGATCAAAATATTTTATGGAATAATTTTTATGAATATCAATTCCAACATGCGAAATATGTCGATAGCTTTATTGTAGCTACAAATGAACAAAAGAAGATTTTAAAAAATCAATTTAAAAAATACTATAATATTGAACCGCGTATTGATTGTATTCCAGTGGGAAGTTTAAATGAGTTGGAGCACCCTACACAAGGAAGAATGAAGCACTCCTTAATTACAGCTTCTCGCTTAGCAAAAGAAAAGCACATTGATTGGATTGTGAATGCAGTAGTAGCAGCTAAAAATAGTGTCCCTGATCTTTCTTTAGATATCTATGGAACTGGCGGTGAAGCAGGGATGCTTACTAATTTAATTAATCAAAATCAAGCACAAGATTATATTCATATTATGGGACAAAGAGATTTAACAAAAGTCTATCGAAACTATCCTGCTTATATTGCCGCTTCAACAAGTGAAGGTTTTGGGCTCTCATTGCTTGAGGCAGTTGGTTCAGGATTAGCAATGATTGGCTTTGATGTTCCGTATGGAAATCCAACTTTTATTGAAAATGGAAAAAATGGATTGCTTTTACCATATGATGAAGAATGGACCGATTTCAAAAAAGAAGAAGTTTTGACGAAAGCAATTATCAAGCTATTTACAGATAGTAATTTGGAAAGCTGCAATGAAAAGTCATATCAGATTGCTGAACCATATTTAACTAAAAATGTTGCTAAACAATGGAAAAAATTAGTGGAGGAATTAGTCAATGATTAATTTATTTGAAAATTTAGACGTAGAATCAACTGACTTTTTAAGATCACAGCTTTTTGCTAATATTAAAATTCCTTCTGTAGTAATTAATGATGATGGTTTTTTGCCAATTGAGGTGGACTCCCCATTTAAGTTTTATTGCGGATTTGGTGTTGAAAATACTCCCCTATATTTTAACCGCTTGAAGGTGCCGAAATTTCATCGAATTGTAGCAACTGCAAGTAAAGGTGAAGTTTATGATCTACATCAAAAAAGAGCTGATATTTTCTTTGTTGCTACTGATAATACTAGATTAATTAAAGAAGTTCATTGGCTCGATAAGAATGGTAACTTGAGCTGGATTGATCACTATAATCGGCAAGGGAAGCTATTTGCTAAAACTTATGTTAACAATGGACAACAGGTTTTAAAGCGATACTTTAACAAAAATGGAAAAGAAGTTATCACACAATATTTAGTTTCTGGTGATATCTTTCTCCATGAAGAAAATAATGAGCAATATTTTGCTAATTTGTCACAATTTGTGACGTATTATTTAAGAAAAAAGAAGTATCAACTTGATCATGTTTTCTATAATACTTTGAATCAATCAATGATGATAAGTTTAAGCCTGCAAAATAATGGTAGTGATACGCTGTTTTGGCATGAAAATACTGCTAATGAACTGCCTGGCAATATGCAATACTTAATTAACAATTCTACGAGAACGAAACATATCGTTTTCCAAAATTATGTAGACTGGCAGATCTGGAAGAATAAGTTACCTAAGAATGGGAATATAGATTTCAAGTTCTTGGGGATGATTTATCCTCATCCAAGAGGAAACAAGATGCGTCCAGAGGCTGTTATTTTAACTAATTCCGATCAAATTGAACATTTAGATGAAGTGGTTCAAGCAATGCCGAATATTCATTTTCATATTGCGGCAATTACTGAAATGTCATCTAAATTATTAGCTTTTAAAAAGTATAACAATGTGCATTTGTACCCTAATGCCACAACTAAACAAATTCAGAAATTGTACCAAACAAGTGATATCTATTTAGATATAAATCATGGTAATGAAATTCTTGATGCGGTTCGTGGTGCTTTTGAACAAAATATGTTAATTGTGGGATTTGAAGGTACTTTGCATAATCCTAAATTTATTAGTTCAGAAAATATATTTAAGCCGACTGAAGTGGATAAGATGGCGAATAAGATTTCAGAGGCTTTATCTGATACAAATAAGATGAGAGAATTCATTGATGAGCAACGTTTACTTGCTGGGGATGTAAGTGTTGAACAATATAAAGAGGTTATCAATAATTTGAGATGAGTAAAGAAAAGAAAAAATCGACGTTAGTGGAACAACATGCGTTGAAACGATTAGAAAAGGTAGAAGAAAATCAGAGAAAAGCATACGAAAAGAAAAAAGATGATTTTCCTTGGAAACAAATAATTATGGGATTGCTATTTGGAGTAATTTTGCTCTTGATGTTAATTCAAATGATAGTTAAGTAAGAAAAAGGTCTAATTTTATTTATGAAATTAGACCTTTTTCTTATGTACTTTTTAGATATAGAAACAATTTTTTGAATCATTTTTAAGCACCTTTGTTATTAAATAAAAGCTTTTTTTATAACCAAATATAATTTTTTTGTGCTTTGTACGTTAATAACAGTTGATTGCTTGTTACTTAATGTTATTTTTATTTACATGAGTAGTAACTAATAGTTGCAGTTTTAAAAAGCATATAGATATGTTGAACAAACCACTCGATAGCAAAAACAAATGACTGATGCGGCTCATATATTATTTTATAATATTTAAAAATGTTATTGAAAAGATCACGATTCGCTATATAATAATTATTATATAAAAGAAAACAAATAAATCTGTCTCATTAAATAACTCTTACTAATTATAACTAAGTTATCTAATGAATCTGAATTACAGAACTTTCTTATTTTTTATGAGGCGATTTTGTTTGAAGTGTAAATGAATATTGTATATTGAGAAGGTATTGTATGAGAAGAAAAAGAATCAAAAATTTAAAGTCCCAAAGAGAAATTAAACATTACATTGATCCTAATGAATTAAAGGGAAAAGACGACAAACCTTCTTATTTAAAAGAATTGGCTGGATTAGCAACTATTTTAGGTGCTGGTGTAACTGGTGGGGCCATGATGGCCAATGATCGAGTTTATGCAGCAGAAAGTTCTGTAGATAGAAAATCTGAAATAGTTGGCTCAAGTTAAATTACTGGTTCTATTGATGAAGAAGTATCTAATAATCAGAAGACTGCCTCAGCTACAGATTCAAATTCTGTTAAATTAAGCCAAAGTCAAAGCGTAGAAAAATCAGTTACCTATTCAAAGAGTAGATCAGTAGTAGCAAGTATGTCACTGTCAACCTCTACTAGTTTTTCTCAATCAGCTAGTGCATCTGCTGCTGTGTCATTATCTGAATCAGCATCTGCTTCAACTTCAGCAGCTAAGTCAACTTCAGATTCGAAATCTAAAGCTACTTCTAAAGCATCAACTAAAGAATCTACATCACAAAAATCTGAAAGTAAGTCTACTGCCAAAAATACAAAAACAAATAGTGAAAGTGAATCAGTTTTAGCTGCTTCTTCAGTTTCAAAAAATAATGAGGGGTCAGCATCCGATGCTAATTCAGAAGTAGCTAGCTTGGAATCGATCTCAACTTTAAATCAACAATCATTAAATATTACAAACTTAACTGTAAATCCACAAAATCCAGTTGACTTATCTAAATTATTTGGGGTACAGTTAGTTCAATTAAATGGTACCAACACTACAGATAGTGTTGGTAAAAGCGATACGAATAAAAATAGATCAAGTGCTGAAAATGGGGCTTTAACAAATGAAGACAGTGGTCAGATATTAAGATCTAGCTTTGTCCAATTGGCAGCATCTAGTGGTACAAGTGTTGACGTAGCAACAGGACAAGAATTTTATAATGCCCTGAATAATACCAATGTAAGTACTGTTAATATAACTTCTGATTTTACGTTAACTGACAATAAAGATTTAAAGAATAGAAATATTACTATTAATGGTAATAACCATACTTTGTATTTTGATACGAATTATATAAATATTGATAATTCTGTTGTAACCGTTAATGATGCAACAATTTATAACGGTGATACCAAAGGAGCATTTAGGATACAAGGTCTGACTGGTCATAGTGAGTTAATTTATAATAATGTGACAGCCAATGGTGGGACTGCAGTATGGAGTGAAACAGGGACTGGAAAATCTGATACCAGTACTTTCCGAGTACAAGGAAATACAACTATAAACTATATGAGTAGATATACTCATACTCTAGAAAATGGCCGTACTAAGGTAGTTACCAATACACCATTTACGGTAGATCAGAGTGGAACCTCTCAGATATATATTGCTGATAACCTAATCGTAGATGATGGGGCAACTTTTACAGTTAATGGAACAAGTGTTGATGACCATGTTTACAATAATATTGTATTCAAAGGTGATTCATACGATCATATCCTTCAAATTGGAAAAAATGCCATTGTTAATATTAATGGTGCTATTAAAGGTAATGTTTTAGTAGATCAAACGGTTGGTAGTGGAGATAGTAATGTTGTATCTATAGGTGAAAATGCTCAAGTAAATATGACTGCGGGTCAATTTAACATCTTAATAAATAATAATGGCTCAAAAAATATCAATTTTGGGTCTTCTTCAAAAGTAAATCTTTCTCTTGATACTTCATTAAATCCCTATGCAGAGTCTGGTTTCTTTACGGTTATTCCAGGTAGTGGAAATATCGTAACAGCTAGTGGTAGCAGTTATATTAATTTGCTTCAAAGAAACACAGGACTAACAGGAAAAGCATCAAGCAATACAGCAATCGTTAACTTTGAGCCAAATGCAAATGTTACTATGACAGCTGCTAGACCAGATAAATTAGGGTCAAAAAGCTCAGCATCTAATAATATTGCTTCGTATGATCAAATGACGATCAATATTAACAATCCTGATATTATTACACTAAATGTAGGAAATACGACAAATGGAACAGCTTATGCAGCCTTAAGCACCAATACTTTAACAGTAAATGTTGAAAATACTACAGTACAAGTAACTAATAACAATGTAACAACAAAGTCTGAAGATATTAAAGATAATATCAACACAGTTAATGGTAATAAATTGACTGTTAATTCAATGGAAATGCAGCAGGATTCTCTTGAGGCTCAGACAGAAGCTGAGAGAATAACCAATGAAATTTCCGATACACACACTACTCAAGTAGTTTATAATGGTACAAATACACCATCAATTAGTACTAGTACATCAGTTTCTCTTTCTGAAATAAAAAGTCAATCAGAAGCTTCACTTTCACAAAGTGTAAGCGAAAGTTTAAGTAATTCAGAAAGAATTCATAGTGAAAGTTTAAGTGATTCATTATCACAAAGCGGAAGTATGAGTAACTCAGTGTCAATGAGTGAGAGCTTGAGTAACTCAGTAAGCATGAGCGAAAGTTTGAGTAACTCAGTATCAATGAGCGAAAGCTTAAGCAACTCAGTAAGTATGAGCGAGAGCTTATCTAACTCGGTATCAATGAGTGACAGCTTAAGTAACTCAGTAAGCATGAGCGAAAGTTTAAGCAACTCAGTGTCAATGAGTGAAAGCTTAAGCAACTCAGTGTCAATGAGTGAGAGTTTGAGCAACTCAGTGTCAATGAGTGAAAGCTTGAGCAACTCAGTAAGCATGAGCGAGAGCTTAAGCAACTCAGTAAGTATGAGTGACAGCTTAAGCAACTCAGTAAGCATGAGTGAGAGCTTATCTAACTCAGTATCAATGAGTGAAAGTCTAAGTAACTCAGTAAGTATGAGTGAAAGCCTAAGTAACTCAGTAAGCATGAGCGAAAGCTTATCTAACTCAGTATCAATGAGTGAAAGCTTAAGTAACTCAGTAAGTATGAGTGAGAGCTTAAGCAACTCAGTAAGTATGAGTG